>CAZVYC010000258.1:0-6862 GCA_964631425.1 uncultured Rhodospirillales bacterium | reverse complement strand
ATAGACCGCGCCGACGGTGAAGGTCAACCTGCCATCCCAGTAATTGCCGTTGAGATTGACTTCCTCGCTCCACTGCTCGGTCGTCGTGTTATCTTCTTCGCAATACAGGCAGTTCGGGCTGCCGCCATCGTCGAACTCGCCGCCAAGATCGTTGAGGGAGCTGCGGCGGAAACCGGTGACCGATTTGACGGCGAGATTTTCATCAATCGCGTAATTGATCCGCAGGTTGACCGTGTAGATCTCGACCCTGGTAAAGGCGGGTTCATGATCGAAATAGGGATCGCAATTGCCCGCCCGATAACCGCCCGGCAAGCAGCCGGTGGGAACCGCGGCATGCGGTGTACCATAGACCGTGTATTGCTTGCCTAATGGCGGAAATTGGCTGCAATAGGTCGGCAGGCCCTGAGGAATTGCAAAGGCGCCGTTATAATTGTTCGTGACATACGAGTGGTCGTTGCATGCCGTCTCGATGCTCGCCGATCCATCATCCTTGTGATAGTTATACTCACCCAACAGATCGATCGTCAGATCGTCGATCGGCTTAACGCGCAGTTGCAGGCGAACCGATTTTTCGTGCTGGTCGTCCTTGGTTCCTGAATCGAGCTCGTCCTTGATGTAGCCGTCGATATCGGACGTTGCGAAGCTGATACGGCCTAAGAGTTTGTCCGCAATGATCGGGACGTTGAGCGCGCCTTCGCTTTCGATCCGGTTATATTCGCCATAGCGGAACTGGGCATAGCCACTGAAATCATCTTTCGGCAACTGCGTATCGACCAGGATGGCGCCGCCGATCGTGTTTTTGCCGAACAGCGTGCCTTGCGGCCCCTTCAGCACCTGAACGTTCGAGACATCATAGAAGCCGAGCAACTGGCCTTCCGGGCGGGAGATGTAGAGATCGTTCATGTAAAAGCCGACGCCCGGGTCGACGTTGACCACCAGCGAGGTTTGCCCGATGCCGCGGATGGTCAGCGAGTTGGCGGCGTGGCCGTAATTACTTTCCGGGTTGATTTCCAGGTTGGGGACCAGGCCGCGCAAGTCGGAGATGTCGCGTACCTGGTCCTGCTGGATTTCCGCCGACGATAGGGCGGTGATCGAGACCGGCGTCTTCTGGATGTCCTCCGAGCGCTTTCGGGCCGTGACGATGATCTCTTCGAGGCCGGCCGGGCCTGCCGCGGGCTGATCGCCCGGCGATGCTGTTTGCGCCTGCGCGGCGACAACCGTCATCAAGGAAACCGAAGCCGCGGACGTGAGAAGGATTCCAAATAAGCGATTCCGGCAAATCGCCGGAGCGTGCGTGATAGCCATCGCCGACACTCCTTGTTCTAATCGGTTGCCTATTCGGACATTTGTTTTCCCTGAAAAACGGTAACTACGCCGCACAAGGCTGTCAACCGTCAATAAACTATATTTCTCGACCGGAAAGATACGGTTTCCAACACACTGACGACAGAATTTTACCGAATTCAACTTGCGAAATCGAGAAAAGCGATCTCATTTATATGCCGCCAAGGCGGACCGGGTCGGCCTGGCGATGCTTTTGAAAACATCTCCAATTTATGATAGCTGCTGATTAAATAATTTCCCCGCGCGACGGCTCGCATGGCCATGGAAAATCGATCGGAACGGCGGATGGCGACTGCGGACGTAATGCTGGAATCTGCGAAACAGGCGTTCGTCGCGGCCGACCTGGCAGGGGCCGAGCGGCTTTGCCGATCGATCATCGGCATCGCACCCGCCCTGGCCGGCCCATGGATCATTCTTGGCGATATTGAACTGAGGCGCCGGCGGCCGGACGCGGCGCTGGTCTGGGCCGACAAGGCGATCGCCGTGGAGCCCCGGAATGCCTATGGCTATCTCGTGCGCTGCAAATGCCTGGTCGCAGCCTCAAGGCTCAAGGACGCCTTCGAAACGGCGAAGATCGCGGTTGGGATCAAGGATTGTCCGCCGCCGGCCCTCGATGAATTCGGCATGATCTTCAGCCAACTGGGCCGTCACAAGGAGATCCTCTCCTGCTTCAGCCGCGCGGTCGCGGGCGACCCGAACAATGCCAAATACCTCTATAATCTGGCCGTCGCCGAGCGGACTTTCGGCGAACTGGAATCTTCGGAGCGGCACTGCGACCACGTGATCGCCCGCAATCCGCATTTCCATGACGCCTATTTCATCCGAGCCGACCTGAGGAAGCAGACCACAGACCGCAACCACATTATGCAAATGGAAACTCTCCTGGCAGCGGGGATCGACAAGCCCCGCGGCGAGATCATGGTGCGGTTCGCGTTGGGCAAGGAA
This sequence comes from uncultured Rhodospirillales bacterium, assembly GCA_964631425.1. Classification (GTDB taxonomy): domain Bacteria; phylum Pseudomonadota; class Alphaproteobacteria; order BOG-932; family Roseiterribacteraceae; genus BOG-932. Next base: position 4,573 of record CAZVYC010000258.1, on the reverse strand, counting down.
TGCGAGGATATCGGCGACTATGCGCGCGCCTTTCATCACATCAAAGCCGGGGCGGACCTCAAGCGCAAAAGCCTCAAGTACGATGTCAGGGGCAATATCGCGGTCATGGAACGCGTGATCCGGGCGCAGACCCGCGCGGTCCTGGACTTGGTGGCGACCCGGCAAGATCCCGACACGATCACGCGTGACGACCCCATCTTCATTGTCGGCCTGCCGCGATCCGGCACCACGTTGATCGAGCGCATCGTGACCAGCCATAGCCGCGTCGCCGCCGGCGGCGAGCTCAGCACCCTGCCGAACGAATTGACCCGTGCCGCGCGCGGGGCCGGCATGACCAAGGGCGGCGAGTGGGTCGAGCGGCTGGATGCGATCGATCTCGCCGCGGTGGGCAAAGCCTATTCCCGCGTCGCGCGGGAGACCGGGATCCCGGATGACAAGCGCCTCACCGACAAATATCCGCCGAACTTCCTTTACTGCGGCGTGATCCGCGCAACGTTTCCGAACGGTCGCGTCATCGCCCTGAAGCGGCGGCCGATGGACTCGTGCTACGCGATGTACAAGCAGCTGTTCGAGGGGAATGCCTTCCCCTATTCCTATGACTTCGACGAACTGGCGCAATATTACGCCGCCTTTCATCGGCTGACGTCGCACTGGCGCCGCGCTCTGCCGGAGCACCAGTTCCTTGAAATTTCCTATGAGGACATCGTCGCCGATTTCGAGGCGAAGAGCCGCGCGATCATCGACTTCCTCGGCCTGCCCTGGGAGGACGGCATCCTGCGGTTTTACGAGCGGGACGCGCCCGTCTCCACCGCCAGCGCGGTCCAGGTACGCCAGCCGATCTATGCCTCGTCGATCGGCAAATGGCGCAATTATGCCGCGGAACTGGAGCCGCTTCGGGCGCGGCTGGCCGAGCTCCTGCCGGGGGAGGAGCTCGACTGAAGGTCAGCCTTCGGCCTGGGCTTTCATCTCTTCGGCAATCTCGAACATGTCGCCGACGATGCCGTATTTGGCGATCGAAAAGATCGAGGCGTCAGGGTCCTTGTTGACCGCAATGATGGTCTCGACGTGCTTCATGCCCCATTGGTGCTGGACCGAGCCCGAGATGCCCATGGCGACATAGAGTTTACAGTTGGCCGCGAGCTTGCCGGATTGGCCGACCTGCCGTGCCTTGGGCAGCCAGCCATTGTCGGCGATCGGGCGCGAGCAGCCCAAGGTGGCGCCAAGCGTGTCGGCCAACTCGTGGAACTGTTCGACATTGGTCTCGTCGCCGACGCCGCGGCCGATCGACAGGATGAACTCCGCGCCGGGAATATCGATGCCGCCGGCCGAGGCGGGTTCCTTCCAGCCGGTATGGGTGGTAGCGACCGCGGCGGCGGGTGCGGCGAATTCGGTCACGGCCGGCTGGCTGGTGCCCTCCGCCGGCTTGAAGACGTTGCTGCGGATGGTCAGCAGCACCGTCGACTTGCCCGGGAAGTCGAGCTCGACGAAAACCTTTTCCTTGTAGCCGGCGCGGGTCGCGATCAGCTCGTCGCCCTCGATCTTGAGGTCGAACACGTCGGTCGCGAAGCCGACGCCCGTCTCGGCGGCAAAGGCTGGGGCCACCGCCCAGCTGTCGACGCTGTGCGGCATCAGGATGACTGCGGGCCTGCGCGCCTCGTACAGCGCCTTGAGCGCCGCCTGGGAGGCATGCGGGTCGAACTCGGCCGAGGCCGCCGTGATGGTGACGATCTCATCCACGCCGGCGACGCTCGCCGCCGGCACGAAGGAAGCCGGATCGGCCGCCAGGATCGCGACCGCGAGCTTGTCTCCGGCCTGCTTAAGCTTCAGCGCGGCGGCGATGGTTTCGAGCGTGACCGGGCGCAGCTGGCCCTGGCGATGCTCCGCGACAACCAGAATCTCGGCCATGTCAGCCCCTCAGTTCCTTGATGATGTCGAGCACGCGCTTCGCCTGCTGGGCCGGCGTGCCGGTGATCATTTCGCTGCGCCCCCGCTCAGGCACGTACATGCGGCGCACATGCGACAGCGACCCGGCAACGCCGACATCGGCGTCGGTCAGGCCGAGGTCAGTGTGGGAGAGCTCGTCGACCGGTTTGGCACCCGCCTGCTTGATACCGCGGAGCGAGGCGTAGCGCGGGCGGTTGATGCCGAGCTGGATGGTCAGCACGGCGGGCAGCGGCAGCGAGAACGCCTCTTCCAGGCCGCCTTCCAGCTCGCGCCGCGCACTGAGCGCGGCGGCGCCCGGCGTGTATTCGAGATAGGAGATGACCGCGGCATGCGGCCAGCCGAGCAGGCCGGCAAGCGCCACGCCCGTGGTGGCGAAACCGTGGTCGGAAGATTGCGCGCCAGCCAGCACCAGGTCCGGCTTTTCGCGCTCGACGATCTTGGCCAGGATGCGGGCGACGGCGATCTGGTCCGAATCCGCGATCGCGTCGTCCCAGACGCGGACGCCGCGATCGGCGCCCTTGGCCAAGGCCTTGCGCAGCACGTCGTCGGCGTCTTCCGGCCCGACCGTCGCGACCACGACTTCGACCGCGCCCTCGCCGGCAGCCTCCTTGATCTTGATCGCTTCCTCGACCGAGTACTCATCGAACTCGTTGATATCGAATTCGCAGAAATCGGGATCGACGTCGCGGCCGTCGTCGCGCATCTCGAATTCATCGTCCAGCGACGCCGCCCGTTTAACGGGCACCAGGATTTTCATGGGTCTAGCCTCTGTCTGATCAAACGCATGCGCCCTCACCCTCCCAGCCTTCGGCTGGGCCCCTCCCTCTCCCGTTCTCACGGGAGAGGGGCTTGGCGCTTCGCCCTCGAAGCCCCTCGCCCACGACAGTGCGAGAGGGAGGGGCCTGCGTAGCGGGAGGGTGAGGGAGCTTTACTATTTCCAAATTCTTCACGGCCCGTGCCATGGCGCGATATCGCACTTCCGGCTCCGGGTCTTCGATGAGGCGCCAAGCCGCATCCTCGGGCAGGTTCGCATGGAGGGCGAGCAGGGCGCGGTTGAGCGGATAAGGGTCTTCCAGCAGGCCCTCCAGCACTGACGCCGGCGCGACCCGGTTCAGGATTACCGAGCGGCGCACGTCTGCGTCATCCGACATGGCGATCCGCGCCAGCAGATTGGCTGGCGATGTGCTGTTGCGGCCCAGGCCGGAGAGCACATCGACATCGGTGTCGCCGGACAACCGCTCAAGGATCGCAGCCGGCAAGGGATCACGGAAGGCGACGGCCGCGCGAACCCATGCAGCCGGGTCGCTTGCGAGTCCTTCCAGCAGTCTGTCGGGGCAGGCGCGGTTACGCCCGACGGCGCGCCGGACTTCCGGATCGTTGTCGCAGACCAGCCGGTCGAGCACATCGACACTCACCGATGGATTGCGCGCCAGCCAGCGGCGGACCCAGCTGTCGGAGTCGTTTGCCAGCCGCGCGGCGATTTCAATCGACAATCCTTTCCGTGCCGCCTGCGCCCGGCGTACCTGGGATGAGGGGTCGTCGGCACTGGCCTCGGGCGCAAAATCGGACAGGTTGCGTGTTGCCGCGGCGCGGACTGCGCCCTCGGGATCGTCGAGCAACCTCAGCAAGATTTCGTCGCCCAGCGCCGGATTCTCGGCCAGCTTGCGACGGATCAGCGGATCGGGGCTCGCTTCGGCTCTCATCAGCAGCTCGGCTGGACAGTGCGGATTCGCGGCGATCTCCGCCCGGATGGACGCGGCGTGCTGATGCCATAGTGTCAGCAACAGGTCCGCATCCGCTTTCGGATGGCGCGCAAACGCGGCCGCGACGTCAGCCGGCGCTTCGGGCGCAAAACTTCGCAAGGTTGCCAGATCGGCGTTAGGGTTTTCGCAGAGCGCCAGGCGGACCGTGGCCGATCCACCTTTGGCCAGGTTCGCGAGTAGCGTGGCCGAGGCGTTCTTGTGTCCGGCCAGCGCTCGGCAAATACGCTCATCATTGGGGTGACGATCAAACAATCCCGTCAGCGTGCCGGCCGGTGCCCCGGAATTGGCTGCCAGGTATCGCGCGACATGCCCATCGGCATCCGCCGCCAGCCGTTCCAGCAGGCGCGGCGGGACGAAGGGCATGGCAGCGAAGACGAGGCGATTGCGCGGCCGTTGGAAGATCACCCGCTCCAGTGCCGCGAGACTCGCACCGCGCGCCGCCGCATAGACCGGCACGGCCAGATATGGATCGCCCGACGCCACCGCGAACCCCGTCAGCGCGGCCAGGCTGGTCGGACGGGCCACCGGATCAGGCCGCGACCGGCGCCGGCTGGACGGCCGTATCCAGTTCCATTGCCTCGGCGACCAGCTCGATCAGCTCGCGCACCGCGATCTTGCCTTCGAAGCCGGTGGTCTTCACTGCGTCTTCCAGCATCGTCATGCATTTCGGGCAGTTGACGATCAGCATATCGAGCCCGTCGATCGTGCCCGCCTCGCGCACCCGGTTCTCGCCCGGCTTGGTGACACCGGGCGGATCCGGCACCCAGACGCGCCCGCCACCGCCGCCGCAGCAGAAAGAATTGTCACGGGTCCGCTTCAGCTCGACGAAATCGACCCCGGTGCCGGCGATGGCGGCGCGCGGCGGG
>CAZVYC010000257.1:0-6866 GCA_964631425.1 uncultured Rhodospirillales bacterium | reverse complement strand
GATGACGTCGGCCTGCACGGTGATGGTCGGAAGGAGGTTGCGCCGCCAGACGATCGGTGGCTCGATCGTGTAATCGATCGTCGCGAACTGAGAGAGCGGAACCGAGCGCCCGTCACTGAGTGGCACTTGCATATTGCGCAGAGTATCGGCCGTGTTCCGTTGATCGGCTTGAGCGCGCGCGACCAGGTCGACCAGGTAAATTCCGCTGCGCACGTCCGTGATGGTCGTTCCCGAAAGGACCGCATTCAGCGTCTGCGACAGGGTCTGCGCCGAGAGACCGAGCCGCCTTACCTGATCCTGATCGAGCGTCACGCGAACCGACTTTCCTGGCTCGTTCCAGTCGAAATTGATCAGTCGCGTCCGCGGGTCCGAAGCCAATACCTCGGCGGCCTTGAACGCTGCGTCGCGCGTGCCCTCCGGGTCGGGCCCGCTGATCCGATATTGAATCGGCCATCCGACCGGTGGCCCGAGCTCCAGGGCGGAGGTGCGCGCGACGACGTCCGGAAACCGTTCGGGCATGGTCGCATCCAGGCGTGCGCGCAACCTGTCGCGCGCCGCGGTGCTTTTCGTGACAATCACAGCTTGAGCGAAATTGTCATTGGCGAGCTGCACGTCCAAGGTCAGGATGAAGCGGACCGCGCCCTCGCCGATATACGTCGAGTAATGGTCGATATCGGGATCGTCCTTCAGCAGCGTCTCGAACTTCGCGACGGCGGCTTCGGTTGCATAGATCGACGCGTTTTGTGGCAAGGTCAGATTGACGAGCAATTCCGGGCGGTCCGACGCCGGGAAGAATTGCTGCTGGACAAAGCCGAAGCCGAACACGGCCAAAGCGAACAACCCGATCGTGCCAGCGATCACCGCGTATTTGGCGCGCATCGCGCCGATCAGGATGCGATGGAACAGGCGCCCCGCGAAGCTCGGCTTCCCGTCATCATGCCGCTTCATCGTTGCCGGCAGAATCGTAACGCCGATCAACGGCGCGAACAGCACCGCCACAACCCAGGAGACGAGCAGCGCGATCACGACAACTGCAAACAGCGAGAAGGAATATTCGCCGGCGTTGCTGCGTGCGAATCCGACCGGTACGAAGCCGGCGACCGTAACCAGGGTGCCGGTCAGCATCGGAAAGGCCGTCGTGACATAGGCGTGCGCCGCCGCCTTGACACGCTCGACGCCTTCTTCAAGCTGGCTGACCATCATCTCGATCGTGATCATTGCGTCGTCGACCAGCAGGCCGAGCGCGATGATGAGTGCGCCGAGCGAGATGCGCTGCAGGCTGATCCCCGTCAGTTCCATGCCGACGAATACGATGGCCAGAACCAAGGGGATGGTGAGGGCGACGACAAGCCCGGCACGCATCCCCAGAGTGAGGAAGCTCACAGCGAGCACGATGCCGATCGCTTCCCACAACGCCTTGGTGAAGCCGGCGACGGCATGCTCGACGACGACCGGCTGGTCCGAAACGAGATGGGGCTCGATCCCGATCGGCAGGTCGCGGGTCAGCTCCGCCATCTTGTGCTCGACCGCCTTGCCGAAGGCGAGATTGTTGCCGCCGGCGCGCATCGACAATGCCAACCCGATCGCCTTTTGGCCGTTATACTGAAATATCGGCTGTGGCGGGTCGGCATAGGCGTGGCGGACAGTGGCGACGTCCGACAACCGGAAATATTTGCCGTTGGCGAAGAAGTTGATACGCGACAAATCTGCTTCGGAGCTGAACGCACCGGAGACCCGAATCGCAAATTTCTCCGCTTGCGTCTGGATGACGCCGGAAGGCGTGACTGCGTTCTGAGCCTCCAGGCTTTGCATGATCTGGTTACGGTCGAGGCCGTACCCAGCCAGGCGTTGCTGGTCGAATTCGAGATAGAACTTCTCATCCTGTGCGCCGAGCAGTTCCACCTTGCCGGCGTCGGGCACGGTCAGCAGCGCATTGCGCACGCCCTCGACGTAATCCCTGAGCTCACGCTCGGTGAAGCCATCAGCGGTGAACGCGTAGATGATGCCGTACACGTCGCCGAACTGGTCATCGAAGAAAGGGCCTTGCACGCCGGACGGAAGCGTCGCGGTGATGTCGTTGACCTCGTTGCGCACCCTTTGCCAGAGAACGGGCACTTGGTGAGGCGGCGTCGATTCGAGCAGGTTGACGAAAATGGTCGTTTCGCCAGGCCTTGTGTAGGAGCGCAAATAGTCAAGGGACGGCGTTTCCTGCAGCTTCTTCTCGATCCGATGCGTGACCTGCTGCAGCGTGTCGTCGATCGTGGCGCCCGGCCAGGTAGCGTGGACGACCATGGTCTTGATCGTGAACGCGGGGTCCTCTTCGCGTCCGAGCCTCAGATAGGAAAAGATGCCGGCCAGCGTGAAAACCAGCATCATGTACCAAACCAGCGAGCGGTGCCGGAGTGCCCATTCCGAGAGGTTGAACGACTTCATTGCGGCGCGCCTTCCAAGAGCCGCACCTTCTCTCCGGGAATCAGCTTCTGCACTCCGGCGGTGACCACCACATCCCCTTTCTTCAGCCCCTCGGTCAGCACGACCCGGTCGCCGGTGTAGCGCCCGACCGAAACCGGCCTCACCGAGACGGTGCCCGCCTTTGTGTCGACGACCCAGACGGCGGGCTTGCCGTCTTTCTCGAACAGCGCGCTGCCCGGCAGCTCGACGGCACCCACGGTGTCGAGCGGGATGCTGCCCGTCACCGTGGCGCCCAAACGCATTTCGGGCGGCGGATTGGGCAGCGAGACGCGAACCGCATAGGTCCGCGTCGTGGCGTCCGCCTGCGGCGAGACATAGCGAACCGTTCCCACGACCTTGATCGCAGGATTGCTGGTGAGCGTTACGGTCACCGGTGGCGGCGTTTTCGACTCGGCGAGGATCGCCTCGGAGACGTTGAACGAGGCCTCGGGTTCGCCCGACTGGGCGAGCGTAACCACCGACTGTCCGGGGCTCACGACCTGCCCGACATTGCCGCTCACCGCGGTGATGACGCCATCGGTATCGGCCCTGAGCTGCGTATAGCCGAGATTGTCTTCCGCCTGCTTAAGCTGCGCGGCCGTCGACTCGACCAGCGATTGTGCGGTGCGAAGAGCGGCGACCGCGTCATCGTGGAGGGCCACGGTGGTGTAGCCGTCCTTCAGCAACGCCGCCTGGCGGGCTTCGGACGCCCGATTCCGGACCAGTGTCGCCTGCGCCGCGACGGCATTGGCCTTCGCCGACAGGAGAGCCTGCTGCATTGGCTGCGGATCCAGCCGGGCGAGAAGATCCCCCTTCTTGACCGTGCTGCCGACATCGACCAGCCGTTCGATGATCTTTCCTTCGACCCGGAAACCAAGCTCGCTCTCATATCGCGCCTTGATCTCGCCGGTCAGCGTGCCCTGCGCGGTGTCGGGTCCAGGTTCGACCGTAACGGCCCGCACTGGCCGAATATCCGGCGCCTGAGCCTCCTTCTTATCGCAGCCAACCAGGGTTGCGGCCAGGAGGATCGCAACGAGGATCGAACTGTAATGGTGAACGTCCGTCTTCGGCATCTTGAGCCCGTTCCTTAGCAGGTTATTACGACCATCAGCGTTAGACCATGAAGAGAACAGCATGTGACTAGAGGCCCTCCCATTTAGTCGCTCCGCGGTTTAGTCGTTCGGCGGCGCTGCGGTGCCTGCGCGGCGGGCGGCGTCAAGCTCTTCACGTAGTATTCGTGCCCATCGAGTAGCCAGCGTACGCGCCGCCTGGGCGTTAGTGACACTGTTCGCCCACTCCCAGCGGAAGCTGGAGTTGTCGGTAGCGCGATCGATCGCTCGTGCCAAAAGCTCGCCCGTTTCCGAATCGCGCAACTCTGCGGCCAGAGTCATGCTGCCCTTCGACGCGGTGATGACATAGCTTCGGCCCGCCGACATCCTGTCGGGCGCCGCGATGTCTAGATCGACGATCGCCCCGGCGAGATGCAGGACATCGGGACCCGGCTCGGTGACGATCTGGTACCCGCCCTTGTCCTGAACCTCTTGTACGAAAGCGGCATAAATAATATCCGCGAGCGCCTTCCGGATAACTTCGCGGTCACGCTCGCCGATCGGAAAGCCGCCAGCCAGCTTGCCGCCATTCGCACGGCGGTCCTTGCTGAACGCAATCTGGAGTGGATCGACCATGATCTTGTTGTAGGAGGCGAGATCGGCCCCCGGCCTCGTATAGGCGTAGTCCAACCCCTTGATCTGAACACGTTGCAGTCCATCCCATTCGACCGGCGCCGCGTTCGATGACTTCTGCGCTGGCGTCGAGCAGCCGCTGAAGACCATGATAAGCAGGCCGGCGCCCACGCCTTTAGCGATTTCAGGGTATTTCATCGTTTTACTCCTATTTGCCAGCTCACGAAATCCAGCGAGTTCCTCGCAATGCTTCGTGAAACTCAACGTCGCAACAGCGCGGGTTGCAGATTTGACGCCACTGAGACTGCGCCCGTCGGGCATGCTTCGGTGCGCTAATGCAGCGATATAATCAGAAGTGATGAATCTGTCAATTATGATTAGGCCACATGCCTGCATATTTGGAGCTAGGTGTCGCCATAGCCGGCCTGCGTGATTACGGTGGCGTCGATATCGACCTGGATTGCAGGATGTCGCGCCGACCAGCGTGTCGCGCTCAAAGTCGGGTGGTATTTCGAGAAGGAAATAAGGCGGCGGGCCTCGGTCCGAGGAAATGCACGCTCAGGTTGGATGAAGCGGTTGCCGTGGGACGTAGTCTCGCCATCGGGTTAAACTTACCCTTATGGCTAGGCTCGCTCTATTGGACGTGCATATTGCCATTATGTCCTGCCCAGATGAGGCCTGTGACACTTTGGTTTAGCAGCGGGCGTAGACGGAGACCTGTCGTCAACCGTTCCGTTTCGGAACATTGATACAGTTCGGGTCTTTAGCGCCTGTTACCGACTTTCATAGAAAGTCGGTACGTCGATTCATGTTTAGTATCCGATTCCCGCGCCGTCGCGTGTGACTGACGCTCCTCTGCGATCGGATACTAGCGACCTTTCGCGCGACGACTTGGGTTTGGACCTGCAACGCTACCGCGACCTCGTAATGGTCCCAGTTTGCCATCATGCGCTGTTCAGGAAGGTGGGCACGGTGAACTGGAAGACGGCGCCTCGCGGTATGTTGGCGCTGGCCCACAATCGTCCGCCATGTGCATCTATGATCGAGCGGCAGATCGAGAGCCCCAGCCCCAGGCCGTTCGGCTTGGTCGTGTAGAAGGCCTCGAACAGGTGGTCGAACGCGGCCGGTGTCAGCCCCGGACCCGAATCGCGCACCTCCACGGCAACGCCATTCCCTCCGGCTTTGCCGGTGGCGATCAGCATCTCTCGCGCGCTGTCGCCGACGCTGCTCATGGCCTCGATGGCATTGATGATCAAGTTGAGGATTACTTGTTGCAGTTGCACTCGGTCGCCTTCGATGGGTGGCAGACCCTCTGCGAGTTTGGTCAGCACCGAGACGCCGTTCTTCATCGCTTCGCCATGGGTGAGAGCAATGACCTCAAGGATCGCGTCGTTGATTGCCAGGCTCTCCTTCCGTGCGGGCGCCTTTTTTACGAGGGCTCGGATTCGGCGGATGACCTCCCCGGCTCGAGTGCCGTTGTCGACGATACGGGTAAGCGCCTGCCTGACCTCGTCGAGCTCTGGCGGCTCAGCGTTCAGCCAGCGCAGGGCGGCATGGGCGTTGGTGACGGCCGCCGCGATCGGCTGGTTCACCTCATGGGCGATAGAAGCCGTGAGCTGCCCCATGGTCGCGACCCGGTTCGCGTGCGCCAGCTCCATCTGCACCTGGCGGTATCGACGCTCGCTCTCGCGCGCCTCAGCTTCGGCCCGCTTGCGCTCGCTCAGATCGACGACGAAAGCGACACCCTCGCTCCCACCTTCTTTCATGAGCGCCCCGCCGATCAGAACGGGCACACGGCTGCCATCCTTCCGAAAGTACTCCTTCTCGAAGGATGGCAAGAGCCCGCTCATCCTGTGTTCTTGCTTGACCTGTGCTTCGCGCTCGCGCCACTCCGGGGGCGTCAACTCGGTCCAGCATATCCGGCCCGAGATCATGTCCTCCCGACCATATCCAAGCATATGGAGGAACGCGTCGTTGGCCTCGAGAATCCGATCTTCGAGATCCCAGATGACGATCCCGATAATGTTGGCGTCGACCAGGCGCCGGATCTTGGCTTCGCGCTCCGCGAGGTCACTGTACAATCGCGCGTTCTCCAGCGCCATTGCCGCCTGGGAGGCGAGCAGCGTCAGCATCGCGATCCGGGCCGGCGCGAAGACGCCGGGGGTCAGATTGTTCTCGAGATAGAGCACGCCGATGAGCTTGGCCTGGTTGACCAGGGGCAGGCAGAGGATGGACCGAGGCTGGCGCTGACGGATATAGGGATCGGCGGCAAGCGGCGATTGGGTTGCGGCATCGTCGAAAACGACGCTTTCCCGCGTGCGCAGGACATAGTGAAGAATAGTTTCCGGCAGCATGGAAGCGGTCGCCGGCCCATCGCGCAGCTGCACGATGACCGGATCGCCGCCGGTCGTGGCTTCCGCCGCGATCCGCGGTTCATCCTCCGGTGACAGAATCAACAAGCCGCGCTCGGCGCCCGCTTGCGCCAGCGCGGTGCGCATGAGGGTGTCGATCAGCTTTTCCAGCACGATCTCGCTCGACACCGCTTGCGACACCTTGAGCACGGTCGCGAGATCGAGGTGCTCGACCGGAGCCCCGATCGTGCTCGTCGGACCGGGCCCGGGCACTTCTGTCCTGAGCTGCGGAAACAACGCATCGAGCTGCCGTACCTTGCCGTTGGCTCCCCAGCGCAGATAGCAGCGCCGGGCGTTGCGCAGATAGAGATCGGCGAACTCG
>CAZVYC010000256.1:0-6891 GCA_964631425.1 uncultured Rhodospirillales bacterium | reverse complement strand
GGGCATCAGCGCATCGGTTTCGCGGCAGGCATAACCGAACATGATGCCCTGGTCGCCCGCGCCCTCGTCCTTGTTGCCGGCTGCGTCGACGCCCTGGGCGATGTCGGCCGACTGGGAATGCAGCAGAATCTCGACGTCGGCGGTCTTCCAGTGGAACCCCTCCTGCTCATAGCCGATGTCCTTGATCGCCTGGCGCGCCGCATCCTCGATCAGGTCGAAGGTGATGGAGGAGGGACCGCGGACCTCGCCGGCAATCACCACCTTGTTGGTGGTCGCCAGCGTCTCGCAGGCCACCCGCGCATACGGGTCGGCGCCCAGGAAGATGTCTACCACGGCATCGGAGATACGATCGCAGACCTTGTCGGGATGTCCTTCGCCCACGGACTCACTGGTAAACAGATAGTTGACGAGCGTCACGACATCCCTCTCCAATCCTATTGCACTGCGAAGGAATACGGGCAGCAGCGACCCCTGTCCAGAGCGACAAGGAAAGTTTGCCCGCGGCGTTACGGCACCTTCGGCTGCTGCGCGGAATTGGCCAAGGCTTTGGCGAGTTCGAACAACTTGCGTCTCAACTGCGCGTCCGGAATCCGGTAATAGGCCCGAACCAGTTCCAGGGTCTCGCGCCGGGTCATCGGATCCTGATCAGTGAACTCGGGGTGGGCTTCGCCGTCGCCCATCGGCGGCTGGTAATCGGCGCTGGCCGGGGCAGAGATCATCTCGTCAAAGAAGAATTGCACCGGCACGTCCAGTACTTGAGCCATGTCGAACAGGCGGCTGGCACCGATGCGGTTGGCGCCCCGCTCGTATTTCTGAATCTGCTGGAAGGTGAGGCCGATGGCATTGCCCAGCCGCTCCTGGCTCATGCCCAGCAGCGTGCGCCTGAGCCGCACGCGGGCACCGACATGAATATCGATGGGACTCGGCGTATCGATCTTCGGGCGACCGCCGCGACGCTTTCCATCCCGTCCTTTGGCCTGCATTGGCGTAGCCCCCGTTGTACGCGGCTTCATATCACGACGGGGAAATCGGTCATAGGCAAAGCGCTTGCGGTATCGGCCGTGAGTTACAGTTTTTTGCGGTCAATTGCGAATCCGGCGAGCGCCAGCACGCCCACCATGGCGAAAAACGCGCTGTCGCCGATGCGTGCATAAAGCGTTTCGGGCAGTGGCTTGGGCAGATCGGAATCCACCACGCCGACATCGCCCAGCCCCAGCCGGGCCACGACGCGCCCATAGGGATCGATCACGCCGGAAATGCCGTCATTGGCCGCGTTGGCCAGCGGCAGACCTTCCTCGACCGCCCGTACGCGCATCATCGCGAAATGCTGGTAGGGCCCGGCGGTCAGGCCGAACCAGCCGTCATTGGTGACGTCGAGCAGCCAGTCGGGGCGCTTGGCCTCGTCGACGATGGCGTGCGGGAAGATCACCTCATAGCAGATCATCATGCCTACCGGCGGCGGCCCCGGCAGAGTCATCGTCACCGGCCCCGGCCCGGCGGTCGGCTCAATATCGCCTGCGGCCACCGCCTTGACGATCGGCAACCAGCGGGAAAGCGGCATATACTCGCCGAATGGCACGTAATGGTATTTGTCGAAGGTTGCGATGATCTTGCCGGCTGGGTTCAGCACCTCGATGCTGTCGCGAAAGGTCGGCGGCTCGGTGTTGAAGAAATCGCGCGCGATGCCGGTGATGAGCAACTGCCCCGGCCTCAACGTCGCAGACGCTATGGCCTTGGCGTTCTGCGGATGGTCGTCGAGCGGATAGGGTTCGGCTGCTTCCGGCCAGATGATGACATTCGGCATGATTGCGGCCGGTTCGAGCGACAGTCTGATATGGCGCCGCAGATTGTCCTCGTAACGCCCTTCGATCCATTTGAGGCTTTGCTCGATGCTGGGCTGCACCAGTCGCAGCCGCACGCCAGGAACTGTCGGTGTCGGCGCCGTCGGGTAGCGCAGCGCGCCGGCCAGGGCCGCCGCTGCGACGATGCCGAAGCCCGCCAGGGCGGCCAGACTGCCAATCCGCGCCGACACCGCGCGGCTGCCGGTGAGCGAGGCCAGCGCCGGCGGCAGAAGTGTCAGCACCGTCACCCCATAGACGCCGATCCAGGCAGCGTTCTGGATCAGCCACGGATAGCCGGCCCAGGCGTATCCCGGCAGGTTCCAGGGAAACCCGGTCAGCAAATGCCCGCGCAACCATTCCGACAGGCTCCACATCGCCACGAGCATCAGACACCTGGCAAGCGGGCGCTCGCGCGGCACCAGGACTGCGGCGATCCACGTCGCGGCCGCCCAGTAGAACGCAAGTCCGGCCGCCAGCCCGTTGCTCGCGAACGGCACCAGCCACCAATACTGGTCGATCGCGACGAACAGCGCGAATGTCAGCCAGTACAGGCTCGTCGCCAGATATCCGAAGCCGAAGCACCAGCCGAGCCAGAATGCTGCCTTGCGACTTTGCGTCCCTTCCAAAATCCAGATGAAGACCGGCAGCGCGATCCATAAGAACGGCAGTGCGTCCGCGGGCGGCAGCGACACCGAGGCCAAGCCCCCCATCGCGATCGCGGTCAGCACCCGCCGCCAGCCGCGCAGACGACGAACGCTATCGGCCAATCGAACGATCGGTCGGATCTCGGCTTTCATAACGCTCACTTCGATTGGGGCGGCGGCGGCGGGTTGCGGACTCGGATGCGCTTGATACGGCGGGGGTCGGCGTCGAGGATTTCGAACTCGAGCCCGGATGGATGGGTCAACAGCTCCCCGCGGCTCGGAACGCGGCCGGCCAGCGAGAACACGAGGCCGCCCAGCGTGTCGACCTCATCCCGCTCCTCCTGCTCCAGCACTTGGCCGACCCTGGCCTCGAAATCCTCGATCGGCACGCGCGCGTCCGCGTACAGCGACCCGTCAGGCCGTTCGACCAGGTCCGGTGGCATCTCGCGCTCGTGCTCGTCCGTGATCTCGCCGACAATGCCTTCGACCAGGTCTTCAATCGTGATCAGCCCGTCAATGCCGCCGAACTCGTCGACCACCAGAGCCATATGCTGGCGCGTCTTGCGCATATCGAGCAGCAGGTCGAGCACGCGCATGGACGGTGCGACGATCGAAACCGGCCGCGCGATCTTGGGCAGGGTGAAATCCCCGCCATCCGCGAGCGCCGCCAGCACGTCCTTGATGTGGATGATGCCGATCACGTCGTCCAGCGATTCGCGATAAACCGGGAGTCGACTATGCGGTCGGGAGGCCAGAAGACGCAGCAGCGCGTCGCGATCGATATCGGCCTCCACTGCGATGATGTCGGCCCGTGGCACCATCAGGTCCGAGACCGGCTGATCACGGATTTCCAAGATATTGGCGATCAGCGTCCGCTCATGCGACTGAGTTGTCGCGGGCGGAGCGTTCGCGTCCTCGACCAGCGGCGGCAGCGCCTCGCGCCGGCCACCCTGGCTGCCGCGGAACAGGTCGAGCAGACCGCTCAAGCGTGCTCTCCCCCGGTTGTGTGCGGGTCGGCCGCATACGGGTCGGGGATGCCGAGGCACGCGAGCAGCGCCACCTCGGCGGCCTCCATGCGCTCCGCCTCGTCCTCCGCCTCGTGATCGTGCCCGATCAAATGAAGCGCGGCATGGATGGCCAGATGGGCGACATGGTGCGCGAACGGCTTTCCGTCGCGCCCGCTCTCCGCGGCCACGGTGTCATAGCTCATGACGATGTCGCCGATCAGCCAGGGAAAGTCCGGGTCGTCGACCGGCGCCGGATCGCCCAGGGGAAAGGATAGCACGTTGGTGGGCTTGTCACGGTCGCGCCATTCGCGGTTGAGTCCGCGGATCGCATCGTCGTCGACCAGCCGGACCCCGACCTCGACCGGCCGGTCGTCCGGCAGGTCGGCCAGCGCCAGCCCGATCGCGCCTTCGAGCAAGCCCGGCAGGTCGTCGATCGCCGCGCGCCAGCGCGGATCCTCGATTTCCAGCGCGATGCGCGGCTTGCCGGTCACGATGGCTGTTCCGTCCGCCGCGTTCGGGCAGCCTTGTTGGTTTCGCCTTCGGACGCCTTTGCATAGGCGCGGATGATCCGCGCTACCAGCGGCAGGCGAACCACGTCCGCGTCGCTGAATCGCACGATGTCGACACCCTCGACCTCGTCCAGGATCTCCATCGCGTCGACCAGGCCGGAACGCACGCCCCCCGGCAGGTCGATCTGGCCCGGGTCGCCGTTCACCACCATGCGGCTGCCTTCGCCCAGCCGGGTCAGCGCCATCTTCATCTGCATGACCGTGGTGTTCTGCGCCTCGTCCAGGATGACGAACGCGTGCGCGAGCGTGCGCCCCCGCATGAAGGCGAGCGGAGCGATCTCGATCTCGCCGGATTCGATCCGCTTCTCTACCTGCTCGGGAGACAGAAGATCGCCCAGCGCGTCATAGATCGGCCGCAGATAGGGATCGACCTTCTCACGCAGATCGCCGGGCAGGAAGCCCAGCCGCTCGCCGGCCTCGATCGCCGGCCGGGAAATGACGATGCGATCGACCTGGCCGGCCTGCAGCGCCGCCACCGCCTGGGCGACCGCCAGATATGTCTTGCCGGTGCCGGCCGGGCCGGCGCCGACGACCAGCTGGCAGCGCTCCATGGCGCGCAGATACGTCGCTTGGGTCGGGCTGCGGGCCTGGACGGTGCGGCGCCGCGTGCGGATCACCGGCGCGTCGTCGCCATCCTCATCCTTGGCGACTGGCCTCAGTCTCAGTGCCGCGTCGACCTCTGCGGGGCCGACCGGCTCCTCGTTGGCTGCCCGCCGCCACAGCTCTTTGAGCACCGACCGGGCCGTCTCGGCCGATTGGGCTGGCCCAGCGATGTTGACCACATTGCCGCGCGCGGCCAGCCGCACGCCCAGCTGCCGTTCGATCCGCGCAAGATTCTGATTGTGCTCGCCATAGAGCAGCGGCAATCGGCGGTTGTCGTCGAAGGACAGCTCGATCTGGCGTTCGGCGGCGCGGGTCAAGCGACCATCCCCGCTGCTTCGATCACCACCGATCCGGCTAGGCTGAGCGCCCGGCCATCCTCGATCCGAACCGGCACGATCTGGCCCAGCAGCCGGGCGGGCGCCGTCGCATGCACCGACTGCATGTGCGGGCTGCGCCCGTGCAGCTGCCCGGGCCGGGTCCCGGCACGATCGAACAGCACCGGCACCACCTGCCCCACGCTCGCTCGATTGAAGCGCGCCTGGCTTTCCAGCAGCGCCGTCTGCAGCTTGGCCAGGCGCTCAGCCTTGACCGGTTCCTCCACCTGCGCCTCGGCAACCGAGGCCGGCGTGCCGGGCCGAGGACTGTACTTGAACGAATAAGCCTGGGCGAAACCAATCGTCTCGACAAGGTTCAGGGTCGCCTGGAAATCGGTGTCGCTTTCGCCCGGATAGCCGACGATAAAATCGCTCGACAGCGCAATGTCCGGCCGCGCTGCCCGCAGCCGGTCGATCACAGCCAGGTAATCCCGCGCACGATGCTTGCGGTTCATGCGCGCCAGGATGCGGTCCGACCCGCTCTGTACCGGCAGGTGCAGGAACGGCATCAAGGCCGGCACGTCGCGGTGCGCGGCGATCAGGTCGTCATCCATGTCGTTCGGATGCGAGGTGGTGTAGCGGATGCGCTGGACGCCGTCGATCTCGGCTACCGCCCGAACGAGCCGCCCCAGGCCCCAGTCGGCGCCGTCGGGGCCTACCCCGTGGAACGCGTTGACGTTCTGCCCCAGAAGCGTGATCTCGCGCACACCCGATCCGGCCAGGCGGCGCGCCTCCGCCAGGATATCGGCTGCAGGCCGGGAGAACTCGGCGCCGCGCGTGTAAGGCACGACGCAGAAGCTGCAGAACTTGTCGCAGCCTTCCTGGATCGTCAGGAAGGCGGAAGCCCCGCGCCCCGCCCGTTCCTCCGGCAGATGGTCGAATTTCGACTCCGCCGGAAAATCCGTCAGCAGGATCGGCTCGCCCGCGGCCCGCGCCGCCCGTGCAAGCAGCTCCGGCAGCGCGTGATAGCTCTGCGGCCCGACGATCACATCGACATGGCGCGCGCGTTCCGCGATCACCGGCCCCTCCGCCTGCGCCACGCAGCCAGCAACCGCCAAAATCATACGGCCGCCGTCGGCTGCCTTGGCCTCCTTGGCCGCGCGCAGCCGACCCAGCTCCGAGAACAGCTTCTCCGTCGCTTTCTCGCGGATATGGCAGGTATTGAGTACGACGACGTCCGCTCCTTGGGCCTGGTCGACCGGCCGGTATCCCAGCGGCGCCAGAACGTCGAGCATGCGCTGGCTGTCATAGACGTTCATCTGGCAGCCCCAGCTCTGTACATGCACGGTCTTCAGCGGTTTCTTCTCACGCCGCGGCGTCAACTTCCTCTCCGTCATCTTGCGCCGGCTCCATCTCATGCGTGTCGCGCCCTGTGACGGCGCGGGCGAACCCAGCCAACACCTCCTCTTCGCAGCGCGCAGCCAAAGCCTTGCGGGTCATCCCGGCCGCCACGAATGGTTCGTGAAACTCGACCACGACGGTCACCCGTCCCAGCGTCATGACCCGCCACGCGTGATCGAACAGCGGCATGTCACCATACCACGCATAGATCGGCCGAAGCGACCGTCCGAGCGGCATGCCATCGAGGGCGGTCGCGACCACGGATACCGGCTGTATCGTGAGCGGCCGGTCCGCGGACGCTTGCTCAGCCACGGTAAACAGCGCCGACTTGAACGGCAGCAGCCGATTGCCGTCCGATGTCGTGCCCTCGGCGAACAGCACGAGGTTGTCGCCCTGGGCCAGCCTTATCGCCACCTCGTTCGCGTGCTCGCTGACATTGCTCCGTCGGCGATCGACGAAGACGCTGCGCTGCAGCCGCGCGAGCCAGCCGATCATCGGCCAGTGGATCATCT
>CAZVYC010000255.1:0-6972 GCA_964631425.1 uncultured Rhodospirillales bacterium | reverse complement strand
GCCACGTTCAATGCATCGTCGCGTTGCGCGGTCTCGCTGGGCGGCATGCCGGAAAGCCTGCCTGTCATGGAAATCTCGGTTCCGCAGTAAGCTAGGTTCTTCGTAGGGGAAGAGAAGTGGGGCGTCTGGAAGGCAAAGTCGCGTTCGTCGCGGGCGCGAGTTCCGGTATCGGTCGGGCGACGGTGAAGCGGTTCGCCGCCGAGGGCGCGACTGTCGTGTTCTGCGCCCGCCGTGCCGAACTGCTGAAGACGCTCGAGGTCGAGATCGCGGAGACGGGCGGCAGGGGTAAGGGGCAGGTGCTCGATATCGGCGATCTCGCCGCCTATGCCGGCGCGCTGGAGAAAACCGCCGAGACGTACGGCAAGCTGGACGTCTTCGTCCACAACGCGATGTATGGCAGCTTCCGCATGCTGGGTGATACCGACATCGCGGAATGGCAGGCGAATTTCCGCATCAACGCCGATGCCGCCTTTGCCGCAACATCCGCGGCGATCCGGCTGATGAAGCCGCGCGGCCAGGGCGCAATTGTCAATATCGCGACCATCGCCGCGCTGCGCTCGGTTCCCGGCCTAGGTGCCTATGCCGCGTCTAAGGCAGCCTTGATCCAGATGTCGCAGACCTTCGCGATCGAGAACGCTGCCACAGGCGTGCGCGTCAATGTCGTGGTGCCGGGCGTGATCGATACGGAAAGCATGCGCGGCTCCTTCGGCAACGACCCTGCGATCGCTGCCCACGCGGCCCAGCAGATCCCGATGCGCCGCTTCGGCACACCGGAGGAACTGGCGGCGGGGGTGCTGTTCCTGGCGTCGGACGATGCGTCCTATATCACCGGCCATTGCCTGCTGGTAGACGGCGGGAAATACGTGCAGCTGGGGTAAGGCGGCGACCGAACATGTCGCCGACCCGCCCCTTGCTGTCGATCTTCTTCTCCCACCTCGATCATATCCTCGAAGGCCGAAACGCGCGCCTCATTGAGGTGGCACGGGAAGTCGAGGCAGCTGGGGCCGATCAGGTCGTGTTCAGCGAACATGTGGCGCTCGCTCAGGTAATCGAGGGCACCGGCGAGGCCTCGAAGTTTCCGTTCAAGGCCGATGAGAATTATCCAGAACCGATGGTCGCCATGGCGGCGATCGCCGGCGCCACCACCCGGCTCAGAGTCGCGAGCGGCATCCTGATCGCGCCCTTGCGGCCGGCGATCGTGCTCGCGAAGATGGCGGCCACCTTGGATCAGATGAGCAACGGGCGCCTCGACCTCGGGTTGGGTTTCGGCTGGCATGAGCCCGAGTTCCGGGCGGTAGGGCTCGAAGCCGGCGATGGTCCGGCCATCATGGAAGAGACGGTCCTCGCCTGCCGCGCCTTGTGGACGGGACAGCCAGCGACCTTCCATGGCCGGTTCATCACGTTCGACCGCCTGGTTTGCCGGCCCATGCCGCTGAGGGGGCGGGACCTGCCAGTCTGGCTGGCGGGCGCACCAACCGCCAAAGGCGCCGACCGGGTGGCCCGGCTGGGCCAGGGGTGGCTGCCGTTCAGCAACCTGTCGGCGGACCAGGTACGCCGGGGTGCCGATCGTCTGCGTGCGGCGGAGGCGAAACATGGTCTGCTACCGCGCTTGCTCGGCATCCGTGCCTCGCTGCCGTTCCGGCAGATGGAGTCCGTCGACGCGATGCTCGATTTCGCATTCGCCGAGGCACCGGCGCTGATTGAAGCGGGCGTGCGACAGATCCAGCTGCCGCTGTGGAAATATATCAGCAGGCTGGATCAGGTCGGCCCTACCATCGCGGCGGCGAGACTCCGCCTCGATGCGATCTGAGCCTATTCGCGGCTGAGCTTCACGAATCCGCCATCGATCAGGCCGCTGACGCTGTCGAGGTCGACAATGATCGCCACGCCCTTTCGCTCTTTGTCGCGCTCCTGCTCGGCCGGGTGGGAGCTTTCGAAGACGGTGCGCCGGACGGTTTCGTCATTGTCCACCCGGCCGCGGCCGCGGAAGGTCAGGAAGGCTCGGTTCTCGGAATTGAAATCGCCGTAGAGCAGCACGAGGCTCGGATTGCGCGCGATGGCCCCCGCGATGCCGCCTGCCGGGTCGCGCGCCCAGAGCGCGAGTTGCGAGTCACCGAAACTCTGCACCGTGCCCCGATAGCTCAAGTGCGGCTGCAGGTTTTCGTCGACATACGACACGGCGACGGGCTTGCCCCGGCCGAGCGCGCCATTGACGAGCTCTTTCATCGCGTCGGTCAATTTCAACGAGGACGACGAGGGTCCGGACATGCGATTCTCCTGTGTAGGGTCGCGTTATTGCAGACAAGTGCACGTGGCGGAAGCGGGGCGCGCTACGCGAACATCTCCGGTTCCACTTCGAAGACGGTGACCGGGTCGAGCAGGACACCGTTCTCCTCGACATAGCAGTCCCACAGCGCCAGCAATTC
Source organism: uncultured Rhodospirillales bacterium (assembly GCA_964631425.1). Taxonomy (GTDB): domain Bacteria; phylum Pseudomonadota; class Alphaproteobacteria; order BOG-932; family Roseiterribacteraceae; genus BOG-932. The sequence continues at coordinate 4,546 of CAZVYC010000255.1, read as the reverse complement.
GGCCAGTTTCTCCGGTCGCGCTTCGGCCATGTCCTCGATCTCGCCGGGATCGGCCGACAGGTCGTAGAGCTGCCATTTTCCCGGACCGTAAGGGGCGGGGAGATAGAGCGCTTTCCAATTGCCCTGTCGGATCGCGCGGCGGCCGAACAGCTCCCAGCCGGTGCCGGTCTGATCGTCATGCACGGTGTCCGCCCGGCCCGACAGGTAGGGAACAAGCGACCGGCCACGCATCGGTACGACCGCGCGGCCTTCGTAAGTGGTACCGGGATGTCGCGCGCCGGCCAGTTCCAGCACGGTCGGGGCGATATCCATCACGGTGGAGAACGCGGTGCCGATCTTGCCTTGCCGCAGAAAGCCCGGGGCCGTCACGAATGCGACCACGCGGATACCCCCTTCGGTGGTGAAGGCCTTGTGCAGCCGCGACGGCGCGGTCGCTGCTTGGGCCCAGCGCGGACCGTACCAGACGCAGGAGCTCGGGCGGCCGATATTCTCGAGGCTGTTGTCGTAGTACTTCCGCACCTGCTCGACGATGTAGGCACCCGACAGCGGCATCGCCTCCACGATCGCGCCCTCGGCGCCGTTGTCGGACAGGAAGACGACAACGGTATTCTCCAACTCGCCGGTCTCGCGCAGACAGTCGGTGATCCGGCCGATATTCCAGTCCATCCGCTCGACCATGCCGGCATAGACTTCCATCGTCCGGGCCGAGATCGCGCGCTCCTCCGGCGTCATGTCCGCCCATTCCTTAATCCCGTCGGGAACAACGGGGTGTGGAAGCACGTCGGGCGGGCAGAGGCCGAATTGCTTGAGCGCAGCCAGTCTTGCATCGCGCAGCGCGTCCGGCCCGGCATCGTACCGTCCGCGATACCTGGCAATCGACTCATCAGGCGCCTGCAGCGGCCAGTGCGGCGCCTGGTAGGGCAGGTAGGCGAAGAACGGCCTGTCGTCTCTTGGCCTCCGCTCCCGGAAATACTGCAGCAGCTTGTCCGTGAAATAGTCCGACGAATAGAAATCGCCCGGCACGTCGACGAAACAGTCGTCCTCCGTATAGAGTGTCTCCACCGTCGCGAAGCGGCTGAACAAGCCGCCGCCATAATGGCTGCCGCCGGCGGGCAGCAGGGCGAACGAGCGTTCGAATCCACGCGCCCAGGGCGAGGTCTCGATCGTGTCGCCCAGATGCCACTTGCCCGACATCAAAGTCAGGTAACCGGCATCGCGCAGCAGTTCCGGCAAGGCGACGACCCGATCGTTCAGATAGCCCTCATAGCCCGGCGCGCCCTGAAAGCCGGGTAGGGCTACCTCCAGCATCGTCCCGATTCCGGCGATGTGGTGGTCCGTGCCGGTCATCAGCATGGCCCGCGTGGGTGAGCAGGCCGGGGCGGAATGGAAATCGGTCAGCCTGAGGCCGGCATAGGCCAGCCGGTCGAGATTGGGCGTGCTGATCTCGCCACCGAACGCGCCGATATCGGAAAAGCCCAGATCGTCGGCAACGATCAACAGGAAATTCGGCCGCTTTGCGGGCATTCTGATCCTCTCAGGTTGGGGCTTGCAGGCCGGCGGGAGCGTTTTCCAAGGGCTCGTCCGGCGGCTGCGCGGCCAGGCCTTGCGCCGCCAGCGCCTCGAGGATTTCCGCGTGCTTGGCTTCATCGATCGGGAAGCTGAGCATTAGGATTGCTGATAATGCGTGGCCGATCGCCGGGCCGATGGCGATGACCCATTGCAACGAGGAGAGCGCAGCCGGTGTATTCGCCCCACCGGGCGCGAAGCCGAACAGCCCGACCAGCGGCAGGGCGATACCGATCGAAAGCGCCATCGCCGCATTGATCGTCACATTGAAGATCGAGAACAGCAGGCCCGAATGGTCCTTGCCGGTCCGGAGCCGCTCCTGGTCGGCTACGTCGGAGACGATCGCGCGCAGCATCAGGTTGCCCGAACCTTGCGACAGGCCTTGCGCGACAGTCAGGCCGATCAGCGCCCAATACTGTCCCGGCGACAGGAACAGCAGCCCCAGATTGATGATGATCTGGGTGATCTCGCCCACGATCAGCGTACGGTGTTTGCCCAGCCGATAGCCGACTCGCGCCCAGATCGGTGCCGCGAGCACCCCGAACCCGTATTGCACAAGCGGGATTACCAGCATCGCATTCCGGTCGAGTTTCATCGTGTAAGTGACGAACAGGACGATCAGCGCGCCGCGGAACCCTTGGCCCAGCGAGACGAAAAAATCAGACCCGATAACGCGAAGTACCGTCGCGTCGGTCGCCAGCAGGCGCAGCGCCGGTGCGAACCCCAGGTGTCGCCGTTTCGTCGGCACCTGCCGTTCCTTGAACCAGAACGCCAGGATGGGCAGCCCGACGACAAGCGCTACGACGTTTGACCAACCCATGCCGGCGATCTTATCCGGCAAGCTGCTGATGCCATAGTGGTCGAGCACCAGCGGTATCACCGTCATCGAGACCAGACCCAGCGATACCACCGTCTGGAGGTAGGTCTGGTTGCGCGTGCGCTCGTGATAGTGCGGCGACAGGCTGCCGGCCCAGGCATAGAGCGGCGTGGAGAGCGCCGAATTGCCGAGATAGAGCAGGAACAGCCCAAGCCCGAGGTAAAATCCGTTGACCCCGGCCGGCGGCATGTAGATTGCCACGACTGCCACGAGCAGCAGCAGGCCGCCGCCGATCACCCATGGCTTGCGTTGTCCGAATCGCGTGTGGGTTCGGTCCGAAAGCACGCCGATCACGGGATCGCTGAAGGCATTCAGAAGACGGCAAATCATGAAAATCGGGCCCACCACCGACAGAGCAAGTCCGAAGCGCTGCGCGTAGAAGGCGGGGAGATAGATCACCACCGCGGTCTGCACTCCGCCGATCGCCAAGCCGGCAATGGAAAAGGCAATCAGGCGCCACGCAGGAAGATGCGTGGCGCTGGTGGGGTGATCAGGCATTGCTGGCTTTCTTAAGGGCAACTCAATTGCCGGTATAGGCCGATCATCGCGGCCCTGTCATCGCTTCCGACGCAAGGGCCCATGAAGCATGACGCTATAACGGATATTTAGTCAACATGAGAGCGGCGAGGGGCCGGAGGCTACTCGGCTGCCTGGTTGATTCGATGGTTGCGCGCCCGCCAAAGTGCGTTCCGCTGCGCAAGCGCTATGCGACGCTCGCGTGCCAGGCCGAGGCCGACAAGGAGCAGGCCGACGATCGAGACGCTGAAGAGTGGCGACAGCCACCCCGCCTCGAAGCCGAAGGCGCCGCTGAGGCCGGCAGCAAGGAGCAGTTCGGCTCTGCCGCTCGGCCCAGCGCGATCCAGGCTCGTGGGCGCCCCCCGGACATTCCCCTGCTTTGGCGTCCGGACAAAGGCGCTCTTCACGCCGGCCATCGCTTCCCAGACCGCGCGCGAGTTGGACACCATCAGCCCTGCGTTCAGCAGCAGAGTTGCGGTGAACACGATCGGGAAGCGCACGAGGTTGCGCCGCTTGAGCACGACCGCGCCGGTGATAAGGCAAAGCGCGCTGCCGCCGATGCCGAGCGTGGCGACGGTGCCGCCGGCCAGCGACAGCAGCCGATCGTCCTGGTCGGTCAGCAGCACCAAAGTTCCGATCACGGACAAAGCCGTCAACGGATAGCAAGCGGTCTGGCCGGTCTGGACGGTCAGCGCCAGCTTGGCCGTGAGCGGCATGTCCGACCGCCAGACCCGCCCCAGAAGCTTGCGAGCGACCTGGGCGAAACCTTTCGTCCAGCGGAATTGCTGCGCCCGCCATCCAGCCAGGCTGGCCGGCAGCTCGCCCGGAACCGCGAGGTCGGGCAGGAAGATTCCCCGCCAGCCCGCCAGCCGCGCCCTGATCGACAGGTCGAGGTCTTCGCAGAGCGTGTCTCCCGACCAGCCGCCGGCTTCCTCGATCGCCTGGCGCCGCCACACACCGCAGGTGCCGTTGAACGGCAGCAGCAGCCGCGTGCTTGAGCGGACCGCCTGCTCGATGACGAAATGCGCGTCGATCATCATTGCCTGAGCGGCCGTCAGCGGATTCTCCTCGGCATTCAGATGCTCCCACCGCGCCTGGGCGAAGCCGAGGCGCTCGTCGGCGAGCAAGGGCGCGAGCGCGCGCCGGAGGAAATCGGGCGGCGGCACGAAGTCCGCGTCGAAGATGGCGACGAAGGGGCAGGCATCCTGCGCCAGGCCGTTGGCGAGTGCGCCGGCCTTGAAGTCGCGCCGCTCGGACCGGCGGATGCATGTGATGTCGAGCCCGTCCTGCCGGAGGCTTTCGGCGAGGGCCGCGGTGACGTCCTGGGTTCCGTCGGTGCTGTCGTCGAGCAGCTGAACGTGTAGGCGGTCGCGCGGCCAATCGAGCGCGGCGATGGCCCACGCCAACCGCACCACGACCGCCGTCTCGTTATAGATCGGCAGCTGAATCAGCACCGGCGGTGCTTCATGGTCTCCGACGGGCGAACAAGCCCGCTGCGGCCGTCTCCAGCTGATCAGCCGGCCGGCTGTCCACAGGACGAACAGGTTGAGGGCGAGCGCCGCGAGCGTAGCCAACGGAAGGACCGCC
>CAZVYC010000254.1:4681-7014 GCA_964631425.1 uncultured Rhodospirillales bacterium | reverse complement strand
CAAGCATTGCGCAACACGCAGCAGCTTCACCGTCGACTGCAGCATGTACAGCGATGGTACCTGACGGATTTTGATTGCACACCCGCGGCGGTTCGGCCATTTTTCGCTCTCCTCATGAATGTCTCCGGCCGGGCTGCGCGCCGGACCAAAGCGAGGGCTGGCGCATGAGCGAAATCGAGCTGCCACTGGTGAGCCCCAAGGCAAATCTGTCTGACGTGCTGGATTCGATGCAGTCCGCGGGCGTTTCCGCAGTCGCGGCAGAAGGGCCCGGTGGACCTGTTGTTGTGCCGGGCAGCGATATTCTGGCGCTCCTCAAGGAAACGAGGGCCAAGGCGAAGGACATGACCCTGGCCGCCGTAATCGCTGCCGCGGAGAATTCGCCGGCGCAGCCGGGTCGACGGCCGGGGTTTCTCAACGCGATCGTCAGCAGCCTCGGCGAGGCCGTAGCGGCTGCGATCGAAGCGGCACCCTTTTCGGTGGTGAGGGTCCATGGCGTCTCCGCCAAGGTCGCCGCCCATCAGGATTGGTGGAGCAAATTCGCTGAGGCCGCCGCCGATCAGGGGCGCTGGAGCAAGACGTTGGGCACGCGGATTATCGTTTGCCGCTGTGTCGACGGCCATGCGCTCGATCCCGGCGATGTAATAATCGCGGGTCAGTGCCCGTTTGACGGCACCGCCTTGAAGTGCAGCTAGTGCATGGCCGCGAGCACGCTCTTCGATCTGTTCAAGGGGCTGTTTTCGCGTGCTTTCTGGTTCGGCGCCTTCCTGCCCATAGCGATCTTCGCCGTGGTGAACCTCCTGCTTGTCGCCAGCCAGTTTCAGGGCGTGATCCGTTGGGACGATTGGAGGAAGGCCGACACGCCGTTCACCAATATCGCGCTCACTTTCTTGGCGTTGGTGATCCTTGCCTATGCGATGGCGCCGCTGATTCCCCTGTTGCGCGGCGTGCTGGACGGCGGATTGTTGCCCCAGCCCCTGCATGACTGGCTGCGCGACGAGCGCATCGTCGAGGCGCGGCGCTTGCTCGCGCAGCAGAGCGCGGCGTTCGACCGGTATGCCGCATTCAAGGAAATGCTTTCGGGCGAGGCCGACAGCCTCGGCGCAGAGCTCCAGGCCGCCTACCTTCAGGGGCGGCAGCACGGAGCTCCGCTTGATCCGGTGGCGATCGAGAGTCTTGCGAACGAGATCGCGCGGCTCGATGGGGTTCTTGCCGGCGGCCATCCGCTCGATGTCGCGGCAGCCGAGAGCACGGGCCAGAAGCTTGGGGAAGAGCTGGTTCGGTTCAGGGCTTCCGAGGGCGATGCGCTCATGAGCGCCATGAGACGATTCCTGGCGCTGCTGCGCGACGCCCGTGAAGATGCGCTTCATCGGCTGGTCACGATGAAGGAGCGTGACCGCAATCTATCGTTGAGAGCACCGCAGGCGACGCAGATTGGCGACGTGCGCGCCATTGTCGAAAGTTATTCTACGGAAGTTTACAATATAGACTTTTCCTATATTTGGCCGCGGCTGCAGCTGGTCATTCCCAAGGATAGCCAGCTGGTCGACCGCATCGTCATGGCCCAGGGGCAGATCGATTTCGCGGCGCTGTCGCTCGGCCTGACCATGCTGCTGCCGGCAATCTGGCTGCCGATATTGATCACGCACGCGACATCCGCCCTGCCGATCCTTTTGCTGGGCGCCGCGATCCCACCAGTCGCACTGTTTTTCTATCAGCTTCTAGTCACCAGCGAGAGCGCCAATGGCGAAGTGGTCAAGCTTGCGATCGACAAGCACCGCCTGGATGTCTTGACCGGCGTCTTGAGACAGCCGTTACCGGCGACACTGTTCGTTGAGCGCGACCTCTGGGACGCGGTGAGCAAGGTGGAACAGCCAGGCACCGGGCAGGATCTGTTCTATCGTCATCCGACGGCGAAGGAGGGCGCATGAGGTATATTGCCTTGGCGTTCATCTGGCTGGCGTTGATCGGGATCAGCGTCGTCGTCAACGTCGTCGAGAGGCCGTCTTCGCCCATTCCTGTCGTCGCGGTGCGCGACTTGCCCGCCAACCACCTGATCCAACCCGGCGACCTGAGGGCGGATGTTCGCTACTCCGGCTATACCGCCGCGCCGCTACACCATGATCAGATCGTCACGCACGCGGATTTGAGCCCGTTGCCGTCCCCGCTTCCGCAGGGGCTGTTCCTCGCCTTCCCGGTCGCGGCTTCACTCGTACGGCAAGGTACGGTCGATGTCGGCACCAAGCTGAGGCTCTGCAAGGGGACGGACGAGATCGCGAAGGACTTGCCGGTCTCGGCAGTTACGTGCGGGGCGGACGATTCGTGCTCCGTCCTAG
>CAZVYC010000254.1:0-4671 GCA_964631425.1 uncultured Rhodospirillales bacterium | reverse complement strand
CAGCCGTTTCGTGCGGGTAGAGGACGCCAATGCCCGATGTTCAGTGGACCATGCTTTCCGATTTTGCAGACATCGGCGCCGACACCGACATTTTCGAGCCGTGGCTCATCGCCGTCCATCTCGTGCGGCACATCTCGCACCTTCGTATACGAGCATCGGGGCTCTGGAGTCCGATGCCGGGGACGCTCACCGAGTGCGGCGCCAACGGCCATACTGCGCTGGTACTCCCAGCGGCGCAGTTGATCATTCCGAACTGCCCGGTTGGCGCGCTGATTGGCCGTTTCTCCGGTGGGACTGCGAGTTATTGGCCAGCCGGCGCCGACGGCGACAGCAACAAGCCGTTCCCGATCGGCGAGTATTGCATTGTCACCCCGCCGGATAAGTGGATCGGCCCGGTGTTCATCGGCTTTAATATCCTGTTCCGGCCGATCCGCGTCAGGCAGTTGAGCCTGACGGTGGAAGGCGCCTCGCCGCCGATGTGATTGGCACCGAGACCCGCATCCCACGGGCTACTGGCAGCAGTCCGCCAGCCCTTGTGGAGAGCGAACGATCGAGATATAAAGATATCCTTATGTGTGGATATCATGATGCAGTTTGAGTCGTTTCTCGATATGCTGCGCGCTGTCGCCGAGCCCACCCGGCTCAGGCTGGTCGCGCTGTTGGCTGAAAGCGAGCTCACCGTCACTGATATGGTCGAGATCCTGGGTCAGAGCCAGCCGCGCCTGTCTCGGCACGTCAAGTTGCTCTGCGATGCTGGCTTGCTGGAGCGGGCGCCCGAGGGCGTGCATGTCTATTTCCGGCTGGCCGCGGGGGAGGGGGCGGGCCGCGTCGCGCGGGACCTGCTCGGCGCACTGCGACGGGACGACCCTGTGCTGGCGCTCGACCGCCAGCGTTTGGCCGCGATCCGGCGGAGTCGCGCGGTCAGTGCCGAAACCTATTTCCAACGCCACGCGGCCGAATGGGATGCGATCCGGTCGCTGCACATTCCTGAGGCCGAGGTCGAGCAAGCGATCCGCAAACTGTTGCCGCGCAAGCGGATCGGTGACCTGCTCGACCTCGGCACCGGGACCGGCCGCATGCTCCAGCTCTGCGCCGACAGCGCGGAACGCGCGACAGGCGTCGACCTGTCACGCGAGATGCTGGCGATCGCGCGCGCCAACCTGGACGGGCCGAACTATCGCAACTGCACGCTGAGGCGCGCGCCGGCCGAGAAGCTGCCGTTCGCCGACCGCAGCTTCGATGTGGTTCTGTCACACATGGTGCTGCATTTCCTTGCCAATCCCGAGCAGGCGATCCGAGAGGCTGGCCGTGTGCTGCGGCCGCGGGGGCGGCTGATCCTGATCGATTTTGCCCCGCACGACACCAAGTTGCTCGGACCCGAGCACGCCCATCGCTGGCCCGGCTTTTCTGACGAGCAGATCGCCGGATGGCTGACCGAAGCCGGCTTGGTTGCCGGCCGGCCGGTGACCTTGCCGGGCGGCGCGCTCACCGTCAAACTCTGGCGCGGCGAGCGCCCCGAACAGGTCGAACTGCGCCCGGCGCGCGCGCAAGCTGACCCCAACTTCGAGCTATTCCCATGACCCATGCGATCGGGCACTCCGCTGCACCGGCGGTCGGCTTACCGCCGGAAGACATCGACAGCGACGGTGGCGATATAGCCGTCAGCTTCGAGTTCTTCCCGCCAAAGACCGAGGCGATGGCCGCCCAACTGTGGGAGGCGGTCGAGATCCTGGCCCCGGTCCGCCCCGTCTTCGTGTCAGTCACCTATGGCGCTGGTGGCTCTACGCGGGAGCGTACCCATGCGGTCGTGACCCGCATCCAGAACGAAGTCGGCATTCCGGCGGCGGCCCACCTGACCTGCGTCAACGCCACCCGCGACGAAATCGACGCCGTCGCCAACACCTATTGGGAGGCCGGCATCCGCCATATCGTGGCGTTGCGCGGCGACCCCCCCGGGGGGATCGGCGGAGAGTATGTGCCTACGCCCGGCGGCTATGCCTATGCCAATGAACTGGTCGCGGGCCTGCTAAAGCTGCACCCGTTCGAGATCAGTGTCGCCGCCTATCCGGAATGCCATCCGCAGGCGCCGACCCCTGCCAAGGATCTGGAGGCGCTGAAGCGCAAGATCGATGCCGGCGCCCGGCGTGCAATCACGCAATTCTTTTTCGATCCAGCGGATTACGCGCATTTTCGTGAACGCGCCGATAAGGCGGGTATTGCCGTGCCGATCGTGCCCGGCATCCTGCCGCTGACCAATTTCAAGCGGGCGGCGGAGATGGCGAGATCCTGTGGCGCGCGCGTGCCGGACGCCTTGTGTGCCCGCTTCGATGGGCTGGAAGACGATGCCGAGGCCCGGTACGCCGTCGCAGCGCAAGTCGCGGCGGAGCATTGCCGGGATCTCTACGCGCTCGGCGTCAGGCAGTTCCACTTCTATACGCTGAATCGCGCGGAGCTGGTACTCGGCATCTGCCGTCAGCTTGGCATGGGGCAGAGGCCGGCGTCACTTGCTGACGCATAAAGACGTCTCAGCGGCAATTCATTACGCAATAGGATCATATTCGTGGCCAAACTTCTTGATGCCCTCTCTGAGCACGTCCTGCTGTGCGATGGCGGTACCGGCAGCCGGGTGCAGGCGATGGACCTCGATGTCGAGCGCGACTATTGGGGGCAGGAGAACTGCACCGAGGTGCTGAACCTGTCGCGGCCGGACATCGTGCACGAAATCCACCGCGGTTATCTCGAAGCTGGTTCGGATATCGTCCAGACCAACAGCTTCGGCGGCTCACCGATCACACTGGGCGAGTTCGAGGGCCTGTCTGACCGCGCCTTCGAGATCAACAAGCGCGCCGGCGAGCTGGCGCGTGAGGCGATCGAGAAATTCGGCCACGGCAAGCCGCGGTTCGTGCTGGGTTCGATCGGGCCGGGCACCAAGCTGCCGAGCCTTGGTCATATCGACTATGACAAGCTTGAAGCCGCACTCGCGGTGCAGGCGCGCGGGCTCATTGCGGGCAATGTCGACGGCATCCTGATCGAGACCTGCCAGGATACGCTGCAGATCAAGGCCGCGGTGAACGGCGCCAAAATCGCGCGCGCGGAGGCCAAGACCGACACCCCGATCTTCGTCCAAGTGACGGTCGAGACCACTGGCACGCTGCTGGTCGGGCCCGATATTGCTGCCGCGGCGACGGTCATCGATGCGCTCGACGTGCCGCTGATGGGGCTCAATTGCGCCACGGGCCCGCAGGAGATGGCGGACCATGTGAAGTTCCTGTCGGAGAACTGGGAAGGGCTGATCTCGGTCCAGCCGAATGCCGGATTGCCCGAGCTGGTCGACGGCCAGACCAAGTATCCGCTCACGCCGCAGGAGATGGCGGTGTGGTTGGAGCGGTTCATTGCTGAGGATGGGGTCAATCTGGTCGGCGGCTGCTGCGGCACGACGCCGTCGCATATCAATGCGCTCGACCAAGTGCTGCGGCGGCTGGCGGGCAATAAGCTTCGGCCGGAGCCGGTCAGGCGCAAGCCGCTGTGGGTGCCCTCGGTGGCGTCGCTTTACGGCCAGACCGCGCTTCGGCAGGAGAACGCCTATTTCTCGATCGGCGAACGCTGCAACGCGAACGGCAGCAAGCGCTGGCGCCAACTGCAGGAGGCGCATGACTGGGACGGCTGCGTCGATATGGCGAAGGAGCAGGTGAAGGAGGGCTCCAACGCGCTCGATGTCTGCACCGCCTTCGTCGGCCGCGATGAAAAAGGCGAGATGGATGCGGTGATCAAGCGCCTGACCGGGGCTGTCACCGCGCCGCTGGTGATCGATTCGACCGAGACCCCGGTGATCGAAGCGGCTTTGAAGCTCTATGGCGGCAAGCCGATCATCAACTCGATCAACTTCGAAGACGGCGAGAAGCACGCCCATGACCGGCTTGCGCTGGCGAAGAAATTCGGCTGCGCGGTGATCGCGCTGACCATCGATGAACAAGGGATGGCGAAGTCGGCGGACCACAAGCTGGCGATCGCCCGGCGACTGGTCGATTTTGCCTGCAATAAGCATGGGCTGGCGCAATCGGACCTGCTGATCGACCCGCTGACCTTCACCATCGCCACCGGCAACGAGGACGACCGCAAACTGGGCCTGGAGACGATCGAGGGCATCAGGCTGATCCGTCAGGAATTCCCCGATGTGCAGATCATATTGGGGCTATCCAATATCTCGTTCGGCCTCAACCCCGCCGCCCGGCATGTGCTGAATTCGGTGTTCCTCGACCATGCGGTCAGGGCCGGCATGACGGGCGCGATCGTGCATGTGTCGAAGATTGCGCCCCTGCACATGATTCCGCCGGAGGAGATCCAGATCATGGAAGATCTGATCTTCGACCGCCGGCGCGACGGTTATGACCCGCTGCACGCGCTGCTGGCGCATTTCGCGGAGCGCAAGGCGGCGGCCTCGGAAAAGCGGGCGCGGCCGGAAACGGTCGAAGGGCGGCTTAAGCTCCGCATCGTCGAGGGCGACCGCAAGGGGCTGGAGGACGAGCTTGCCGAGGCGCTGACAAGCTATTCGCCGCTCGACATCATCAACGAAATCCTGCTCGACGGGATGAAAGTGGTCGGCGAACTCTTCGGTTCAGGGCAGATGCAGCTTCCGTTCGTGTTGCAATCGGCGGAAGTGATGAAGGCGGC
>CAZVYC010000253.1:0-7158 GCA_964631425.1 uncultured Rhodospirillales bacterium | reverse complement strand
GGTCGCCACTTTCTCAATCGGCGAAGCTCAGCGTCTGAGTTCGAGTTCGGTCGCCATTCGGTGAGGGCCGGCGCCTACAGGCCGTATGCGGTACTGAAAGTTGCCGGCACGGTCCAAGGGCATGACAGCCGTAACCACGTATCTCTCGGCGGTTTGCAGCCGAGCGGTATGTCCGGACGGCAGGAAAAAGACATGGTCCTCGACCGAGAACCGTGGGTTCCCGCGCACATTCCCCATTGGTACAACTCCTCCGGACCGGGCGGCTCCGCTAACGTTGGCAGCCGAACGAGCCTACCCGGAAGCTAATGGGGCCGTTCGAGCCGGCCCCTGGCAGCCTAGACGGCCTGCAAATCCACCGCCGAGCTCTTTCCGTTACGACCCTGCTCAATGGAGAAGCTTACCTTCTGCCCCTCGACCAAAGAGCGCATTCCGGCCCGCTCGACCGCGGACATATGAACGAAGACGTCCTTCGAGCCGTCATCCGGTTGGATGAAGCCATAGCCCTTGGTTCCGTTGAACCATTTGACAGTACCTGAACTCACGCAAGTTCTCCCAAGACACGGTTGCAGCCAGCTGGACAGATGGCTGGATCAAATTCTTTCGGGAGAACCAAATCGGCCGCGCGATGCGAGGACAGACACAGGCCGCGCCCTGCGGAACGTGATATTCGCGTAATATGAGTCCAGCCTCCCGCAATTACAAGCACGCCGCGCGTCGGCGGTCTGTTTCGGCAGGCGCGGCGGGCGATCAGCTGCTGTATTTCAATTGCGCCGCCCGAAATATCTGTACGCCAGGGCCGATGCGATTGTCGGATGCAAATGGCTGCAGAATATGAGCGGAAGCTCGCTCAGCTTTGAACTGTGTCGTCCCAGCTTATAGATTTTGCTGCCTGTGCCGCCCGGGTCCAGAATCTCATGGATTTCATACCCGAGGGCCAACTGACTATCCTGTTGCGGGCTCAGGCTTTCCGGACGCCGCGCTCCTGACATCGGCGAACCGCACCATCTGTTGGTTGGCTTCGTCCCACAACATCAGTCTGAGAGCCTTCAGGCCGTCGCGCCAGGTCAGCGTCCTGACAGTTTGGAGGGCTGGAACCGACGCATGGCACGCTTCCAGCCGATAGTTCGGCATGCGTGGGCTCAGATGGTGGATATGATGGAACCCGATATTGCCGGTAAACCACTGCAGTATGCGGGGCAATTTGAAGAAAGATGAACCCTCGAGCGCCGCACTTTGCACACTCCAGTCTTTTTGACGGGCCCAGACTGCGCCCTCGAAGCGATGCTGAAGCGCGAACAGGGAAACCCCGATGATCGAGGCCATCATGATGACCGGCACCTGGACGAGAAGGACCTGCTTGAGGCCGACCACCAGCGCAAGGGATCCCAGCAGCGCAAGAATGGCGAAGTTCGTCCAATAGACCGACCGCCGCTCGCGGCTCCAGGCTTTCGGCGTGTCGAAGGGGACCCGATAGAGGACTACAAAGACCAACGGTGGGATGAGGAAAAGCGCGACGATCGGATGGCGCACTGTGCGATAAAGGAAACGTTGGCGTGCCGAGAGCGCATGGTATTCCTCGACTGTCAGGCAGTCGGAGTAGATGTCCGCGCCCGACTCGCGGCGATCGAGATTGTTCCAATTGCCATGATGGCAATTATGCTGACGCCGCCAACTCGCATACGGCGTGAAGGTGATCAGGCTGCACGCGAGGCCCGTGACATCGTTGGCCCATCGAGACTTGAAGAAGCCGCCATGGCCGCAATCATGCTGGACGATAAAAGTTCGCACGACAAAGCCGGCCGTCGGGACGGCGAGGAGCAAGGTCAGCAGATAAGAAACGTGAAGCGACCAGTACATCGCTGTGCACGACACCGCGAATAATCCGATCGAGGTGACAATCTGGAGCGCGCTCTTGGCGACGCTCGGGGCTTCGTGGATGGCGAGAAGGGATCTCAGCCCAGGCTGAAAATTCGAGCCTGAATGGTCGGAGGCGCCGGCCTTGGACATGTTTTTCAGAACCTAACAGGCGCTGAAGGCTGTGGCCTTGGTTCGTCCAAAAATGGGCGGTGCGACGAGATCGATTCGATCATGCACTAGCGCATGCTGTCGGGCGGCTGAAGACATACCATACTCCTGAAAAGGGCTGCAGCCGGCCTGCTGGGTTCGATCAAATTTCATTTGGATAACCAGGTCAGCCGCGCGGTTGGCGACCTTGCGTTCGAAGACCCAGACCAAAAATTGCTCTATGCTAAATGCCTATTCTTGGAGCAACTTTCAAGGAGAAATTACGTTTGAGCTCAGAACCAAAACCCCCGCAGCATGCTAAGGATTGTTCAATCCGAACTTTCGTACTGGATCTACTCGACCGTCGCAATACTGTAAAATCAAGTGCTGAGCCAAACCTGAAGAGGGATAGGGGCGATGATCAAATCCGCCATGCATTGTTAGGAAATCAAAATAAAGAACTTCTGTAGGCGAATTCTTGATCTTCTCCACAGATCGGAGCGGGTGCCGCGGCTGAGTTATTGGTAGCGCGGGAAGAATCCCGGCGCGCGCGAAATGGCAGAACCTACCCGTGGACTGAAGCTCAAGCATTTCAGCGCGTCTCGTTGGTCATCAATCGATATCCGATGCCGGTTTCCGTTCGGATAACCTCGTTGCCGCCCAGCTTGTCCCCAAGCTTCTGGCGAAGAGAACGGACATAGACGCGGAGATACTGGACGTCGTCTGCCTTATCGTTGCCCCACACCCGTCTAAGAATAAAGTCGTGGGTGAGAATCTTGCCGGCGTGCTCGGCCAGCAGGCGAAGGATGTTATACTCGGTCGGCGACAGCTTGATCTCGTCGTCCCCGCGGCTCACGCGGCGGCTGACCAGATCGATTTCCAGATCGCCGGCGCGTAACACGGGTTGCGTTCCCTGCGCCTGATAACGATGGCGAAGGGCGACTCGCATGCGCGTCACCAGTTCGGCCATGCCGAACGGCTTGGTGACGTAATCGTCAGCACCCAATTCGAGCGCCTTGACCTTACCGCTCTCGTCGTTCCTGACCGACAGCACGATGATCGGCACCGGAGATGTCTTGCGCACCTCGTCGATGACCTCGATCCCGCTTCGGTCGGGTAACCCCAGATCCAGGATGACGAGATCGAACTCCTCGGCGGCGAGCCGTTTCAGCGCGACACTTGCCGTGCTGGCTTCGGCGACCTCGAATTTCTGCGGAACGAGACTCGTCCGGAGAAGCCGCCGGATTTGCGGTTCGTCGTCGACGACGAGAATTTTGGGTTGGTTAGCCGACATGGCTGGAGGCGGTCATGGCCAGTTCCGGGGACAGCTCGGCCTTCGGCAGGCGAATCGTGAATACTGCACCGGCGCGGTCCTGTCGGTTGTTTGCGGTGATCGTGCCGCCCATCGCCTCAACGAAACCACGACAGATCGGCAGGCCCAATCCCGTGCCGGCGCGCTTATTGTCTCCTTCCTGCAGCCGCGTGAATTTGTCGAAGATTGTCTCCAGCGACTGCGGCGCGATTCCGGTGCCCTCGTCGATCACCTCGACGATGACCCGGTCGCCATCGGCCCGGCCTGAAATCCGGATCGTCGTTCCCGGCGGTGTGTATTTTGCCGCGTTGTCGATCAGGTTGAAGATAACCTGCTCGAGCAGGACGGAATCCGCTTTCACCATCGGCAGGTCGGGCACGACATCGATCTCTGTCGCATGATCGACCAGGAGGGGACGCGCCCGGCTGAGCGCGACCCCCGTCGCGTCACCCAGATCGACGGCGTCCAGCTTGGCTTCGATGGCTCCCGATTCCAGGCGTGTCATGTCCAGGAGGTTGCCGACGAAGCGATTCAGTCGTTCCGCTTCGTCCTGAGCAGTGGAAACCAGTTCGCTGCGTGTCTTCGGATCGTATGTCTCGCCGAAGCTGTTCAGGCTGGTCAGCGCGCCAATGATCGAGGCCAGCGGAGTCCGCAGGTCATGCGAGATCGACGTCAACAGGGCATTGCGGAGGCGCTCCGTCTCAGCCTGGAGCCGTACCTCGTCCACATCCTCGGCAAGGCGAGCCCGCTCGATCGCGACCGCCGCCTGATCGAGCAGCGCGTCGAGCAGGCGGCGCTCGTCCGGCGTGAGCAGCGCGGGCCGTTCGCGATGGATGCCAACAACCCCGATGGCGCCGCGCTCGGTCTGTAGCGGCAGGAACAGGCGCTTGCCGCCTGGCAAAGTATCGGAACCGCGGCCGGCCGGGTGATTGCGTGTCCAAGTCCATTGGGCGGCAGCCATGTCCGCCGCGTCCAGCGCGTCCTCAGGAGGGTATCCCGCCCGCACCTGGAGTCTGTTCTGGCCGTCGGGCACCAGCACGACAACGTCGCATTTCAGCATCGACGCGATCTGGTAGGTGACGGCCCAAAGCAGGTCTTCCAGCGATCGGATGCCGGCGATTTTCCGACTGAGCGCGTAGAGCTGGGCGGTGGTCTTGGCGCGTGCCTCCATGGCTTCGGTTTGGCGCTGCTTCTGAGACGTCAGATTGCTGACGATGAGCGCCGTGACCAGGAAGAAGACCAAACTTACGACGTTTGCCGGATCCTGGATCGTGAATGTGTAACGTGGCGGCAGGAAGAAGAAATTATAGGCGGCGACGCTCAGCAGGCACGCGAATACCGATGGCCACAGGCCATAGCGGAGCGCGCTGAACAGGATCGCCGTCAGATAGACGAGCGAGATGTTCGGCAGCGCGACGAGCCGTGCCACGAAATAGGAAACGCCCGTCGCGACGGCCACCATCAAGGCGCTGAACAGGTACGACCAGGGGTTGACCACTTTAGGGGCGGCGGTTTGCAGCGGCTGGCCGGGCGACCGTAGCGCGTCCGCTTTCCCTGCCAGGACATGAACGCTGATCGTTCCGGCGCGCCGCACCAGATCATGAACGATCGATCCGTGCAGAAGCTCGAACAAGCGGGACCGTTCAGACTTCCCGATGACGATATGCGTGAAGTTATTGGCGCGCGCGTAGGTGAGCAAGTCGCCCGCTATCCCCTGTCCAGGGATGGTGATTGCCTCTCCGCCAAGCCGCTCCGCCATGCGCAGCGTTTCGGCGACGATGTCGCGCTGGGCTTCGTTGAGGTCGGCATGGCGCGGCCCCTCGACATAGAGGGCCGTCCATTTGGCTTTCAGCCGGTCGGCCATGCGGCGGGCATAACGCACGAGCTCGACCGATCGAGGATCTTCATTCACGCAAGCCAGAACGCGGTCGCTGGCCGCCCAGGGGCCGGCGATCGCATGACTCTGCATGTATTCGAGCATCTGGTCGTCGACGCGCTGCGCGGTGGCGCGAAGCGCCAGCTCGCGCAGCGCGGTCAGGTTGCCGGGCGAGAAATAATGCTGCAGCGCCCGGTTGGCCTGGTCGGGGATATAGACCTTGCCTTCGTTCAGCCGCTCGATCAGCGCCTCCGGGGTCAGGTCAATGACCTCAATTTCGTCGGCCAGCTTCAGGATATCGTCCGGCACCGTCTCGCGAACCCGTACCTGCGTGATCTGCGCGACCACGTCGTTCAGGCTTTCGAGATGCTGGACGTTCATTGTGGAGAAGACGTCGATGCCCGCCGCCAGCAACTCCTTCACATCGAGGTATCGCTTCGGATGGCGGTTGCCTTCGACGTTGGTATGCGCCAACTCGTCCACCAGCGCGAGCTGGGGGTGGCGGGCCAGGATGGCGTCGAGGTCCATTTCCTCGATGACATGCCCCTTGTAGTCGAGCTTACGCCGCGGAATGAGCTCAAGGGTCTCGACCATCGCGCGGGTCTCGGCCCGACCATGAGTTTCGACGACACCCACGACGACATCGACGCCCTCGGCCTTCTTTGCCTGGCCGACCCGCAGCATCTCGTAGGTCTTACCCACGCCCGGCGCGGCTCCCAGGAAGAGCTTGAAGCGCCCTCGCGAACCCTTTGCCGCTTCGCGCAGCAAGGCTTCCGGCGACGGGCGCCCTTCGCGCGAATCGGCATCGGCGGCGGACATGATGTTTCAAACAATAGGCCGCTTGGGCGGCGGATGCTAGAAACCGTGTTCAGCCGTCACTGCGCCGCTTGCGCCGCCCGGCTGCGCCGCGTCGAGCGCGAGGTTCAGTTTGAGGACGTTGACACGCGGCTCTCCAAGCATCCCGAGTGTCCGATCCTCAGTCGCGCGGGCCACCAGCTGCCGTACGGCATCAGCCGTCATGCCGCGTGCCTTCGCGACCCGGGCGACCTGAAATTCGGCGCCAGCGGGCGTAATATCCGGGTCAAGGCCGCTGGCCGAGGTAGTCACGAGGTCGACGGGCACCGGCGCTTCATTCTCGGCCTTGAGCTTCTCGACGTCGCCCTTTACCCGGTCGACCAGTGCCTTCGAGGTCGGGCCAAGATTAGAGCCGGTAGAATTGTCGGCGGCATAGGGCACGGGGACGGTCTTGGTCGAATCGTTCGGATCGGTCTCGGTCGTCGCTGACGGGCGGCCATGGAAGTATTTGTCCGAGGTGAAGTTCTGCCCAATCAGAGCCGAGCCGATGACCTTGCCGTCTTTTTCGATCAAGCTGCCATTGGCTTGGCTGGGAAACGCCGCCTGGCCGATGCCGGTCATTGCGAGCGGGTAGACAATGCCGGTGATGAGCGTCAGAAGCACCACCATCACGACCGCAGGACGAAGTTCTTTCAACATGATTTGATTCCTCGGGCGGGGCCTGTCTCAGACGAGCCCCAGTGAATTCACGATGACGTCGATGAGCTTGATGCCGGCGAAGGGTACAATGACGCCGCCGATGCCGTAGATCACCAGATTGCGCGCAAGGAGCCGCGCCGCTGATTGCGGACGGTACCGCACGCCCCGGAGCGACAGCGGGATCAACACGATAATGATCAGCGCGTTGAAAATGATCGCCGACAGGATGGCGCTCTCCGGTGTGCCCAGGCGCATGAGGTTGAGCGACTGCAGCTGCGGATAGAAGGCGATGAACATCGCCGGGATGATGGCGAAGTACTTCGCTACGTCGTTGGCGATCGAGAAGGTGGTGAGTGCGCCACGGGTCATCAGCAGCTGCTTGCCGATGCCAACGATCTCGATCAGCTTGGTTGGGTCGCTATCGAGGTCGACCATGTTGCCGGCCTCGCGCGCCGCCACCGTGCCGGTCTGC
>CAZVYC010000252.1:0-7185 GCA_964631425.1 uncultured Rhodospirillales bacterium | reverse complement strand
GAGCCATTCTCGACGATGACAGAGCAGATCACCACGCCGCAGGTTCCTTGCCATATTACGTGGACCAGCAGCGAGGGCCACGCGCTGATCCGCGCCAATTTGCATCGCGCGCCGATGTATTCCGGGCAGATTTCCTCGACCGGCCCGCGCTATTGCCCGTCCATCGAGGATAAAGTGGTGCGGTTCGCCGACAAGGACCAGCATCAGATTTTCCTTGAGCCGGAAGGGCTTGACGACCCCACGGTTTATCCCAACGGGATTTCGACTTCGCTGCCGGAAGACGTGCAGCGGGCACTCTTGAAGACGATTCCCGGACTGGAAAACGCCGAGATGATTCGGCCCGGCTATGCGATCGAATACGATTTCGTCGATCCCCGGGAGCTGTTCCCGACGCTGGAGGCGAAGCGGGTACCGGGGCTTTTCCTGGCCGGCCAGATCAACGGAACGACCGGCTATGAGGAGGCTGGCGCGCAAGGCATCCTGGCCGGGATCAACGCTGCGCGGCGTGCCGCGGGCGCCGAAGGCACGGTGCTGGGGCGGGGCGATTGCTACATCGGCGTGATGGTGGACGATCTGGTGACTCGCGGGGCGCCCGAACCCTACCGGATGTTCACCTCGCGCGCCGAATACCGGCTGACTTTGCGTGCCGATAATGCCGACCAGCGGCTGACCGAGCGTGGGATAGCATTGGGCGTGGTCGGCGGGGCGCGGGCCGATCTGTTCGCGCGCAAGATGGATGCCCTCAACGCTGCGCGGCGGCTGGTTTCGGAGACCAACGCCACCCCGCCCGAGTTGGCGCGGCATGGCATCTATGTGAACGCGGACGGGGTTCGGCGCAGTATCGGTGATCTGCTGCGACTGCCCGGGGTCGACTTGTCGCGGCTGGCCGCGATCTGGCCGGAGTTGAACGGCCTCGCGCCGGCGATCGCAGAGCAGATCGCGATTGACGCCCGTTATGCCGGCTATCTGGATCGGCAGGAGGCGGATATCAGCGCGCTGCGCCGTGACGAGATGCTGCAATTGCCCGTCGACCTCGACTACGGCCTCGTGGGCAGCCTGTCCAATGAACTAAGGCAGGCGCTGTGCCGGGTGCGGCCGACGACATTGGGTTCGGCCAGCCGCATTCCTGGCATGACGCCGGCCGCGCTGACGGCCCTGCTGCGTCACGTTCGTCGCGAGGGAAGTGTTTCACGTGAAACAGGAGTTTCAGTCCCTCGCTCTCTCCGCACGCGGGCAACGGTATGCACAGATTGCGATACGCCGACCGGGGACGCCTCTCCCGCACTGCCCTATGGCATTCACACATCTTGATCAGCGGTGAAATCACGCACGCCTCCCCCCTTGAGGGGGAGGTCGGCGGCGCTTTGGCCGCCGGGTGGGCGGTATGGCGACGCCTTCTCGGTGATACCGAACGTGCGGAACCATACCCCCCACCCGGAAACGCTGCGCGTTGCCGACCTCCCCCTCAACGGGGAAGGCGATTAAAGCCCGGATGTGTGAATCCCATTGGTCCCCGCTGGGGCGAGGGAATTAGCCTCGGGCTGACACGCGCGCATGCTGTAACGTCGCAGCGGGGGGCCTATTGGGCGAGGTATGTCCTCCTTGGCTGATTCCCGCGCGACTTTCCTGGCGGAATGCCCTGTTTCACGTGAAACAGAGGCGCGGCTCGCTCGCTACGAAGATCTCATTCTTAAACGGAATCAAGGCCTTAGTCTGATCGCGGGTTCAACAGAGGGTGAGATTTGGACCCGGCATTTCCTTGATTCCGCACAATTGGTGAAGCTGATTGCTCATCCACAGGAATCTGTCGTCGACCTGGGTACGGGGGCTGGCTTCCCAGGGCTGGTTCTGGCCATTATGGGTCTGCCAGACATCCACCTGATCGAGAACAACATGCAGAAGGTCGCATTCCTTCGGGCGGTCGTGGCTGAGCTTGGGCTCCGAGTGACGATTCATCCGATGAAGGTCGATGCGGTGAGGCCATTCATTGCAGGCACCGTGACGTCACGTGCCCTGAAGCCGCTTGATCAGCTTCTCGGGATGGCGGCCCGCTTTCTCGGACCGGACACCGTCTGCGTTTTTCCCAAGGGGCGGCAGGCCGCAGAAGAGCTGGCCGAGGCTGAACGCCGTTGGCGCATGCGCGTAGAGCGGTTCTCCAGCGTGACCAGTGCCGACTCGACGATTTTCCGACTGACCCATATCGCAAAGGCCGCTACATGAGCAGCAAACGGATCTTCGCGCTCGTCAACCAGAAGGGCGGGGTGGGCAAGACCACGACAGCGATCAATCTCGCGACCGCGCTCGCGGCGATGGGGCGGACGACGCTCGTGATCGACCTCGATCCACAAGGGAATGCTTCCACAGGGCTCGGCATCGAGCGGGCCAAACGCGTGCACGGCACATACGAGCTTCTGATGGGGGCAATCTCACTGGCCGACGCCGCCGTCCCGAGCGCAATCCCGCGGCTCTCGATCGTGCCGGCGTCGGTCGATCTCGCCGGTGCGGAGATCGAGCTCGTGTCCCTGGAACGACGCGAACATCGGCTGGCCGATGCGTTGCGCCGCACTGCGGCCCGGTTCGACTATGTATTGATCGATTGCCCGCCGTCGCTGAACCTGCTGACCCTGAATGCGCTGGTCGCGGCGGACGCGCTTCTCGTGCCGTTGCAGACCGAGTTTTATGCGCTCGAAGGCCTGAGTTATCTGGTCCAAACGGTTGAGCGCGTGAAGCGCGCCTTCAACCCTGGGCTTGAGCTCGCAGGCATCATCCTCACCATGTATGACCGGCGAAACTCGCTGTCAGAAGCGGTAGCCGAGGACGTGCGCGGGCATTTTGCCGACCGCGTGTTCGAGACCGCCGTGCCGCGCAACGTCCGCGTCTCTGAAGCCCCCTCGCATGGAATGCCGGTTTTGATCTACGATCATCGCTGCCTCGGATCGCAAGCGTATATCGAGCTTGGCGCCGAGTTTATGAAGCGCTTTGAGGGAGTGCCCGCCGGTGGTTGAGAGTGCAGGGAAGAAGAAACTGGGCCGCGGCCTGTCCCATCTGTTCGGGGAGGCCGAGGCGGCGTACCGGCCGCACGGTCCCGGAGAGGGGATCGCCGTCGCCGCGCCGCCCGCCGGCGGGCAGACGCTGCCGATCGCTTTCCTGAAGCCGGGCCGGTTCCAGCCACGTCGTCATTTCGATGAGGCCGCACTCGGCGAGCTTGCCGACTCGATCCGGCATCACGGACTGCTCCAGCCGATCCTGGTGCGGCCACTCTCAGGTCAGCCGGACAGTTACGAGATCATTGCCGGCGAGCGACGCTGGCGCGCCGCGCAGAAGGCAGCCCTGCACGACGTGCCGGTCATCGTACAGGAGCTGTCGGACAGCCAGGCGCTTGAGATCGCCCTGGTCGAGAACCTGCAGCGCCAGGATCTGACCGCGCTGGAGGAGGCGGAAGGCTATCAGCGGCTGATCGACGAATTTCATCACAGCCATGCCGAGCTTGGCGAGTTGGTCAGCAAGAGCCGCAGCCATGTCGCGAACACGCTGCGGCTGCTGGCCCTGCCCGAGCCGGTCAAGGCGCTGGTGCAATCAGGCAAGCTATCGGCCGGACATGCGCGGGCGCTGTTAACTGCGCCCGACGCCGAGAGCCTCGCACGGACGGTGACCGAGCGCGGCCTGTCGGTGCGCGATACCGAGCAACTGGCGAATGCTGCCAAAGGCGGGCCCAAGGGAAAGCAGCCTGGAGCCGCCGGCGTAGCAGCTCCTCCACCGGCGACCCCGGGTGGAAAATCGAAAAATGCCGATCTGTTGGCACTGGAGCGCGACCTGACGGAGCGTCTGGGCCTGCGTGTGTCCATCGATTCGCAAGGAGCCGGAGGCATACTCGCGATTGCCTACCGCTCGCTCGACCAGCTGGATGAGGTTATCGAGAAATTGTCGGCGTTGAGGTGAGGATATAAAAGAGCATCTGTTTAATCCTGGGTAGAATACAAAATGAAGTTTCTAAACACAAAGTACGCATAGAACACTAAGAAGAACAAGATTTTCTTGTTGCTTTGTGGGCTTTGTGTGCGTCCTCGTTAACTTTTATTTTTATTTTGGCGAAGGAGGGGGCATGGCGGAATACCGGCTTTACGGCATGGGGGAATCGGGCAACGCTTACAAAGCGGCGCTCATGCTCAATCTGTGCGGCCTCGATTGGGAGCCTGTCTTCGTCGATTTTCCCAAGGGCGAGGGGCGGACCGACCGGTACCGCACCGAAATCAACGAAATGGGCGAAATTCCGGTGCTGGAGCACCAGGGCCACCTGTTCTCGCAAAGTGGTGTCATCCTGCATTACCTGGCGGACCAGACCGGCAAATTCGGACCGGCGACCCCGGAAGAAGGCCGCGAGATCTGGCGCTGGATTCTCTTCGACAATCATAAATTCACGAGCTACTTCGCCACGCTGCGCTTCCTGGTCGGCTTGATGAAGGGCGGCGAGACACCGGTGACAGTATTTCTACGCGACCGCGCGATTGGAGCGTTCAGCATAGTCGAGAAGCACCTTGCCGGCCGCGACTTCATGGTCGGTAGCCGGCCCACCCTGGCCGACTTCTCGATGGTGGGTTATCTCTATTATCCGGAAGAGACCGGCATAGACCGGACGGCATTCCCCAATATCAACGGCTGGGCCGCCCGAATCGCGGCGCTCCCCGGCTGGGCGCATCCCTATGACCTGATGCGTCGCGCCTTCGAGGATTGAAGCCAGGGATCTGGGCAAAGAAAAAGGGCCGGTCTTGCGGCGCCGGCCCTTGATTAGGCGAATGCTTTACTGCGGCGGTGCTGCGGGAGCGGCGCCCGAGTCGGGGCCGTGCTCGCCATCATGTTCGCCACCGCGCCAGCCATCCCGTCCAAACCGGTGGAACCCGCGTCCGTCGCCGTGCATCAGAAGGTGGTTGGCAACCTCCTTCTGCTCATCGGAAAAGCTGGCATAGAGCGGCTTGATCGCCGTGGTCAGCTCGGCCAGGTCGGATGCCCGCTGCGTCAGCATCTTCTGGCGCATCTCCATGCGCTCAACAATGTCGACCTCGCCGTCATGCTCCTTATGTTGCTCTCGCATCGCGGTGAAGCGTGTCTCCCGCTCCTTCGCCTGCTTGCGAATGACATCAGCAACGGCGTTCCACTGCTTGGCCTGCGCGTCGGTGATCTTGAGCGCCGTCTTGATAAAGGCGAGTCTGGGCTCAACCATCTCGCCCGGCATCGGAAAATGGTGTTGCGGCTGCTGCGCTTCGGCTGCTCCCTTAGCGTCGAGCGCAAAGGCCTGGTCGTCGAGAATCAGCGGCAGTACAACCAGCGACCCGCCGAGCGCGGTTATGAAGGCCACAGCCGCCACGGCCCTTTCGGAAAAGCGTTTCATCTTCGCCCCTTTGACATCCTGGTGGCGGGCTGTTCCGCCGTCCACGCCCACTATCACGGTGAGTGACAGTGAACCCTGCGCATGGGCGTCAGCGCGGGAGAGAGATGAGAACCCGGGTTCCCTTGCCCTCGGCGCTTTCGATGTCAAGGCTGCCGCCATGCAGCCGGCACAGCTGATGGGCGATTGAAAGACCGAGGCCGCTACCGGGAAACTTCCGGGAAAGCGTGGTTTCGGCCTGCACGAAAGGCAGCTTCACGCGTTCGAGATCGGCTTTCGGAATGCCGTAGCCGGTATCGGCGATGATGACTGCGGCACGGTCCGGTTCAAGACCGAGCGTCGCTGTTACGGTGCCGCCTGGTGGGGTGAACTTGATCGCGTTCGCCAGGACGTTGAGCAAGATCTGTTTCAGCTTGACGAAATCGCCCTCGATCGCCGGGTACTGAGCGGGCGCGTCATAGACGAGCGTCAGCCCGGCGTTGCGCGCCAAACCGGAAACGACGTTCAGGGAAGTGTGCATCAACTCGCGGAGGTCGACCGGCGCGGCATCCAGCGTCACCGAACCGGCTTCGATCTTGGAGAGGTCGAGCACGGAATTGATCAGGTCGAGCAGGTGCCGCCCGCTCTCCGTGACATCGCCCAGATATTCGAGGTAAGCGTCGCTCCAGCCATTGCGCGCGATGCCCTGCTGAATCAGCTCGGTGAAGCCGATGATCGCGTTGAGCGGCGTACGCAGCTCGTGGCTCATGTTCGCGAGGAAGGCGCTCTTCGCACGGTTTCCGGCCTCGGCCGCGTTCTTGGCCCTGAGCAGCTCCTCACGTGCCTGGCGGCGCTCGGTGATATCGCGGCTGATGACCACCCAGCGATAGGCCCCCTCATCGAATTTATGCACGATCTCCGCGCGCGCCTCGATCCACATGAGACGGCCGCCCTTGCCGTGCGCTTCGAACTCGATCGGCTTGCGGTCGGCCCGGCGCAGGGCCGCGGCCAAAAGGGCCGAGCTGGCGCGGCTCAGTTCGTCCTGTTGCAGGATCTGAGCGGACTGACCGACGATGCCGGCGCCGGGAATACCGAACAGCTCCTCGAAGCGTGCGTTGACGTAGAGAATCCTGGTGGTTCCGCCGGGCCGCCCGTCGCTCTCAAAGACGATGACCGAGTCTGAAGACCGGGTCACCACCAATCGCAGCAGCTCGACCTGTTCCTCCGTTTCCTTCTGAGGCGTAATATCGCGAATGACGCCGGTGAAGATTACTGTCCCGTCGGGTTCGCGCCGCGGCATCACGGATTCCTTGAGCCAGCGTAGCCGGCCCAATCCGTCCGTGATGCGGAAATCGAAGCTGCCGATGCTCAGCGTGCGCGCCGATTCCTCCAAGATAGCGGCCGTTTTACGCCGCTCCTTTTCGGTCTGCCGGATCAGCGTGTGGACAAACATGGGGTCGGCGCCCTCAGCTTCGGGAGGAAGGCCGAGAAGCCGAAGGAGCCCCTGATCGACCGGAGGGAAGACATAGCTGCCGTCCGGATTGCGGCGCATCTCGACAAAAACGCCTGTGGCATTGAAATCGTCCCCGCGCAGCAACTGCCGCGCCTCCCGCAGCGCCTGCTCCGACTGGCGTTCCTCGGTCACGTCGCGCGCCAACCGCCGGAGGCCGCCGCCGATCGTGGGGTATTCGTTGACCACGATGATCCGGCCGATCGCATTGCGGTATTCCCGCGACCGCTCGCTTGCGATGGAGCGTGCGCGCTCGGTCAGCAGCGCTTCGACGTCGCTGGAGTGAAAATTGGCCTCAAGCACGGTAATGGCG
>CAZVYC010000251.1:6953-7231 GCA_964631425.1 uncultured Rhodospirillales bacterium | reverse complement strand
CCGACCAGGTTCGCGGCCAGCGATTGCGCGTCGACGACGCCCGAGCCGAAATGACTGGCCTCGGCCCAGGCGCCGATGGTGACCGCGATCGCCTCCGCGGTCGACAGGGAGCCCGACGGCGTCTTCAGCTTCAGCTTGCCATTGAGGGTCGTCACCATCTTTCGCGAGTTGCGGGAGGGGCAGACCGGGCGATCTCGTTCTCCGCCGGTGCGATCTTCGGCAGCTCCAGCCCGCCGCCGATCTCGCCGACTCGCTTCACCGGCGCGATCGGTTGCGAG
>CAZVYC010000251.1:0-6943 GCA_964631425.1 uncultured Rhodospirillales bacterium | reverse complement strand
GCCCAGCGTGTCGAGGGCGTCCCGTGACGGGCCCTTGGCCAACAATTGGGCGTAGTTCCAGCCATAGCGGATCTGGTCTTCATCCGGTCCCGCCGTACATTGCACCAGAAGGGTCGACGAGCCGGTGATCGCGGCGGCGAGATGCTCCGAAACCCACGACTTCGCCGTACCCGGCATGCCGAGCAGCAGCAGGGCGCGATCGGTTGCGAGGGTAGCGACGGCGGTTTCGATGAGGCGCCGATTGCCGATATATTTCGGCGTGATCTCGATGCCGGACCGCGCTCGTCCTCGCGCACCAGGGCCGCGATCTCTTCGGCGAAGATATCCTCGGCCGGGTTGCGCAGCCGGCCCTCACTCCCTGTCGCGGTCGTTTCCGTCGTCATGCGTTCCGTCCCCCCTCTGTGAGCTCCAGCCGAGCGCCATCGTCAGTTCGGCGAAAGCGCGCGCAGTGCGGTTGGCCGCCGGCGGAAGCGGCTCGATCAAATCCAGGAAGCGCTCGATGACGCCTGAGGGCAAAAGCGCGGCTGTCCAGACCAAGCTGCCATCGTCCTTAACCGCCGGCGTCGGCGAATCCTGGATTCGCTGAATCGTGGCACGCAGCCTTTCGCAGGCGAGGAGCCACTCGCCGAACTCCGCTGAGACCGGTGCCGCCAGATTGCCGGCAAGCCAGGCGACCGCGGCCGCGGGCGAACCTTCCGCTGGTCCGTCGTCGAGCCGCGCCTTCGTCAGGAGGATCATGACCTCCCGGTCGCCGTCCCGTGCCGCCCTGGCCGAGAATGCCGCGAGGACGGGCTCATCATCGGCGGGCAGTGCGCCGATGATGTCCGCCGCCGTCGATCCCGCTGCAGAGGCGACCTCGGCAGCGGACAATCCGTTGAACAAGCTTGTCAGAATAGCGCGGCGCCCAGCCGGGGTCCCGCTGCTCGGCGCCCTGAAGGCGATCGTCCCGTTGGCGAGCCCGAACCTGCCGAGAATACCGCCTCCGGTGCGCGAAAAGCAGTTCGCTGCGCTTTTGAGCCGGGCGGCGAAGGCCGGTGTTCCCGGCACGCGGGAGACAAGCTCACCGGCTGTCGCCCGGACACTTTCGGCGCGATCCGTCGCCAGACTTTCCAGGAAGGGCAGATCGTGGGCGCTGAGACCGACATCCAGGGCGGACAGTAGGTCCGCGCGGATCGCCGCCGGCGTACCGCCGATCGCAGCTTCCAGCATTGTGCGCGCCTCGGCGGGATGTTTACGCCGCTCGCTGCGCAGAAAGGCGATGCGATGCTCTTTGGAAAACTCGATCCAGTTGTCGGGGGTGATTTCCGGGTGAAGGAAACTTGACGCATGCATGGCGCGGCCGTCCCCCGCGAGCGCGAGAAAGGCGCGCTCGGCCAAGCCTTGGCACTGCGCATCGCCCTTTATATGCGGCGCGAGCTGCGGCAGATCGAAGGGATGCGGCCGAAACCCGGCTTGGACGATCCGCCGTACCGCGACGGAGAGAACAGCGTCGGCCGCGCCCTTTTCAACGACGTCCGCCAGCCGCAGCAATGCCCGCCGCGCCGGGTCCGGCAGGATCGGCTGCGGATCCTGATGCAGGCTGCGCGCAATGTTCGGCGTAGCCGGCGCTTCGCGATCCAGGATGGTACGCGCGAAGCGTTGCTGCTGGCTCGCCAGCGCGATCAGGGTGAGGACTGGATCGCGCGCCGGTTCCTGGGCTGTCAGCAAGGACGCGAGCCGTTCCGGTGGCGAGACCGGGTGGCGTTGGGCGCCGAGTAGGACCGCCTGGCGCAGCCGGCCCAGCTCCTGCGTCGAGAAGGAAAGGCTCAAGCCGTCAGTTGCCATGCCAGCGCCCGATCGGCGTATCGGCGGCCAGCACGGTCGCAAACCAGCCGTCCCACGTGAAAAGCGCCGATATTGGCGCGAGCCCGAGCATTGTGGTCAACATGCCGGTCTGGGCACGGTCGATCGGCAGGACGAAGCCGCTCGCGTCGACCAGCCCCAGCCGGCCGCCGGCCAATTGTTCGACGGCGAGCCCGCTTGCCCCGAGGGGCCAGAGCTCGAGCCAGGGTTGGTGTGCCAATTTTGTTTCGAAGAGTGTCATCGCCGCCGGGAGGCTATCGGGCAACATCGGCCAGATGATGCCCGAGCCGGCGGGCGCGCGCGTGGCAAGCTGGCCGCGCAACGGCGCCGCGGACGGATAGAAAACGACCTCCCCGGCCAGGATTTCGCCGGTTGTGAACGGCGGCATGGCCGGCCCGCCCGAAACCGGCACGAAGTCGATCAGGAGCGCGAGCATCGGGGCGCCGACGTTCGGCCCTCCATGAAGCAGCCAAGTCTCCAGCCGGCGCAGCTTGTCGGGCTGCACTTCGCTCCGCGTTGCCACGACCAGCCAGTTACCGGTGACCCGCGGCGCGGCAGGGTCGGCAAGCAGCTCGTCGCGCCGCGCCGTCCAGCCGACCGCCCGACGCACATCCGCCTTGAGCGGCGGCGGCAGCTTGTCCTGGTTGCGATAGGCAGCCGAGATCAGCGATAGCGCTCCAAGCTGCTCGAATGCCAGATCGCCCCGCAGGGGTTCGGGCGCCCGGTAAATGTCCGCGGCCAACATATCGAGCCTCCGAGCCAGGCCCGGTGCCTTGGCGTCGACGAGGCGGGTCGATAGCGGCCTTGTAATCTGCAAGGCGCGTTGGGAGAAGGCGGAAAGGCCGAGGTTGAGCTGGTCGACGATCCACCGGTCGAGCTCGTCCAGGCCGGCCAGCACGGAAGCTTCGCGCTCGTCGCGCAAACGCTGGCGTTGCGCTTCAGCGCGTGCCTCGGCTTTTGGATCGACGCAAGCCTCCGTCGCCGGTTGATCTTGAGCGACCGTGATCGACGCGGATTTCGTCTCGGGAAGCGAAGCGGGCCCACCGGACTTTGCGCGGCGGCGTGAAAGCCAGTCGGCAACCCAATCAGGGGGCGATCCCTCCCGGAAGCGCTCGGGCTTGTCGCATTGCGTCCACATGACCGCGAGCACGTGCTTGCAGGGAAACTTGTGGCTGGGGCAGGTACATTTGTAGCCGAGGTCGGTGGCCGAGACGATTACACGGTAGGGCAGGGCGCCTGAACCCTGGCACTCGCCCCAGAGCAAGGCTGCGCTGCCGTCACGTGCGAGCAGCGGCCAACTGGCCGGCTTCATCAGCTTGAAAGCAGCGCCCAGCGACGCCTGGTCGGGCGCCAGTTTTTCGATCGTTTCTTTGGTCAGCGACACGGCGGGAGGCCCGCGACCGCCGGCGTCGGACATGCGCGTGACATATTCCTGCTCCTCGAGGCCAGGGCGGCACTCGGGCGCCAAGCCTATCGGGGATGAAGGAGACCGTCATGCCGGAACTGAAATTGCCGGATCGGACGCCGGTCAACATCACGGTCACGCTGCCGCCAGCCGTCAATCAGGCCGCTTGAGCAAGTATGCCCAACCTGCCGCCGAGTCCACGCCGGCGGATCAGCGGTCACGAAATCCTTGGCGCGGCCCTGAGCCTCACCACGGCCCCGGACCCCACCATCCGCCATAGGGGCCCCACATTCCCCAATTGAACGCCGCGTCCTCTTGCATCTGGGCGGCCTGGAGCTGCTCCTGGGCGACGCGTTGCTGCAGCGCCATCTGCGAATATTGCTGATATTCCTTAGGCCCGCCCACGAATATGCAGTGGCAGAATTGCGGGTCGGCATAAACATAGCCGAAGGATACCGGCCTGCCGGGAGGCAGGTCGCGGCGGAGCAGCTTGAAGGGTGGCAGGCTCGCCAACTGCTGTTCGCGTTGGGGCGTATTGGCCGGTTTTTCCTCGAATCCCGCCGCGGCCAGCATCTGCTCCGTATTCTCGACCTGCGACTGAGTAGATTGGCATCCTGTGCAGAAAATCGAGATCGTCCCGGCCAGAAGCAGGGCGGCTTTACTTCCGACGATTGAGCGCGGCATAAAAATCTCCACGAAATGCTTCCACCTCGGATTCGGGATGGTTGCGGGCGTTCCATGTATGGAGAACCCGGGATACTAGCACCGGTTCCGGTGAATTCCGCGCCAAGCGGGGCGTCGTCGGTGTAATTCGATTGCTCGCAAGAATATCGCCGAAGTGGTCTATCCCCAGCGCCGGCATCAGCGTCGATCGGTGACTGTCGAAAGAGGCGCTGGGACAGCTTCATTCCGCGGCCGGCGCTCCAGCCTGAGCCACATCGCGATGCCGGGGACGCCAAGCACGATTTCGCGCAGCCGCTTCATCAACGAAAGGGCGAGGGCGATTTCCGGCCCGATCCCGAACACGCCGCAGAGCAGAATGGTGCCGCCCTCCTGGATGCCGAGAGCGCCTGGAATTGCGAAGGCGGTCGTCCGAAGCATCTGACTCAGGCTTTCGATCATGAACCCTTCAGCGAGGCTGACATCGATGCCGAGGAAGTGCAGCGCGATGCACACCTCCAAAGTGCCCGCCAGCCACGCAAGCAGGTGAAGCGCGGCGGACCGCGCCAATCCGCGCCGCATCCGGCAGGTGGTCCTGATCGCCCGGCGCAAGGCATGCGCGCTGCCGGTCAAGCCGAGCCGTTCGGCGGCGCGCTCCGGGAGCCGTGCGAATCCCAGCCATAGCGCGCCGTTGAGAGCCCCCGACATGCCGACCAGGATTCCGAGACCGATCAGGAGCGGAGCGGCCATGGCATCGGGGGCGAGCCTTAGAACCAGCAACGCCAGCCCGAGGAGTGCGAAGCCGACCTGAGTAGACAGCTCGATGCTCATATCCACGACCGTCGCCGTAGTTGCCGTTACCGCGCGCATGCCGCGACGGCACAGGAGGCGGATGCCGGCCAGAATTCCGGCAATATTGGTCAGCGGCAAAAGATTGCTGATTGCCTCGCGAATCCATCTGACGAGCATGAGTGAGCCGATTCCCGGTGGCGCTTGGCGGGTTTGTGCGCCTCGGTCGGGCGGCATCACCCCCTTCCAGGCCGCCGCGGTGAACCAGAGCTGAATTCAGTGAAGCGCGGCCATCGCGACGATGCCGAAGCCGGCCTCGGCCAGCAGGGCAGCGATCGTCCGCAAGCCATAATGGGCCAACAGTGCGGCCCCAAGCGCAGCCCCCGCAATAGCGGCCGCCACTGTCCACAAGCCGGGCCACGAGCCAGGCGCGAGGGATCGCAGCTTTCCGGTACGATCTCGCCCGGCAGTACCGATGCTAAATTGAGACGTCCCGTCGGCAAGATCGCCTGGGACCTCCCTTTCCAAACGGTCAGGAATCGACATGTCTCTACAATCTGAAGCCGAAGACCGGATGCCGCACGGAACGCCGAGCCGAATCCGGCCTGCTGACCGTCTCCTGCCTGATATCGAAATACTGCATGTAATCGGCAAACCTGTGCCGCACATCCTCCGGATCGATCCCATGCCGCTCAAAGCTATAGGCATTTCGGCCGTACCCACCGTTCGGCTTGGCCGCGATCAGCGCCGACATCCGGTCCGCAGCTTCCATGCTCAGCGCGATGTCGAAATGACGGTAAAGGCGCTTGATCGTCTCCATCGGCCGTGAGGCCACCTCGCGATAATGGAGGTGAAAGACGCGTTCCGGTGGAATTTGCCCGCGCCGGATCTTATCGACCATGATCGCGGTGCCCGTCGCCCAGTCGCCGGTCACCTGACGCCCGATCTGAAGCAGGTCGATCTTCTTCGCGAACGGCACACGCAGTATTTCGGTCAATTGGGCCACCGACGGAAGGACCTTCAGTGGATCGCGGTGCATCATGACGATTCGTGCATCGGGGTAGACCAACAGCAGGGCCTCAAGCGCGAAGACATGGTCGGGTGATTTCAGGACCCACTGGCGCCGCGGAGTCTGGCGGCCCGGAATCTGATACTGCAGATGCTGCAGAAACCGCTTGTGGAAACGATACGCGGACAGATGTCCATGACCATTGAGCCATTTCCTGTACGACGGAACATGATGCGTTCCATCAAATCGGCGACTTTGGAAGACATGCGCCGTAACCTCGGTGCATTCCTGCGCCGCCCAGCCATCCAGCGGGTATAGGTCGCGAATTCCGGGGGTCAGAAAAGCAAAAGACTTGAGCTGGCGGTCGACGCGAAGCGGCCGACGATCGATTCCTCCTCGATCGCTTCTCCCTCGTCTGCCGACGAGCGGGTATGGATAGATGGTCTGCCAACAGCGAAGCACCAGATTTGCCGGATCTTCGGCAAGCAGGCCATGAAGGAACGTCGAGCCGCTGCGCGGTACGCCCGTAATGACGATGGGGGCCTCGATCGGCTCATCCCCGATCTCCGGCGCCTTGGCCCCCTCTTCGCGCAGGCGCCGAAGATTTGAGAGATATCGTGTGATGTCCCACTGGACAACCAGTCGCCCGAGCGCCGACAACGAAGCTTCGGCCTCATAGGACTCAATCAGAACGCGAAGCGGGATCTCTAGATCGTCGCGCCAGAAGCCATCTGGCCCCGAGACACGGTCCAAGGATTGGCTGAATAAGCCAAGGTCGAGCGGCCGACCGCGTTTCGGGACGAGGCTGGCGGCCCACTCCGCTATGGAAAGCAGGTTGAGCCGCGCCGTCATGGCACGCGCGAATTTTGCGAAATTGATGGGGTCACGAGGATGCCCTCCTTCGGTGACCTAACGGAAACACTCTCTCACCATGATCGGTTCTGGAGTTAACCTACACAGTCCTGGCGCTCTGGATTGCATGCAAGCGCCTGTAATACTGCGGGCCGATCGCAGTCTTGAGTGAGACCGGTGCTGAGTTGTACCAATCTGCTTGAAGTTGACGCACGCCAGAGCGGCCCGCCGATGGGTTCCTACACTTGTAAAGCGGACAATCGATTAGCCTAGGGCGGTCCGCGTTCGCGAGCGGCTTGCCCCCGGCCGAATTCCGTCGCGTCGTCCTCGCCGGCGGACTCGAGGTCGGCCGAGTCGTCATTCGCCGATTCGGCCGCCGTTTCGGG
>CAZVYC010000250.1:0-7255 GCA_964631425.1 uncultured Rhodospirillales bacterium | reverse complement strand
CCGCAGTCAGCTCGGGTTCTTTCTCAAGACGAGCTATTATTTCGACATAGCGCCCGATATCGACGCGGTGCTGGACGGCGGATACTACAACCGGCAAGGGCCCCTGATTGGGGGGCAATATCGCGAGCGGTTCGACAGCGGTTTCATTCAGCTCTCGGGCAGCCTGGCCGAGTCGGATATCAGGCAGTATCCGACGCCGCTGAATCAGGACGAGAAGACGATCCGGGGCCATCTGTTCGGCGTGGGCGAATTCGACCTGGACGACAACTGGCGCGCCGGATTCGAGGTCGCCCGGACGGAGGACGCACTCTATGTCCTCAAATACAGCTACTCGTCGCTGCAGATCCTCCCGACGCACGGCTATGTCGAGGGTTTCTTCGATCGCGACTACATCAACGCGAGCCTTTATTCGTTCCAAGACCTGCGGCCGTTCATCAACACGATCCAGCCCCATGCCCTGCCATATATGACCTATTCCTTCTTCGGCGATCCGGGGGAAACGTTGGGCGGCCGGTGGTCCGACACCGGCAGTATCCTGGTGCTCCAGCGCTACACGGGCAAAAGCGGCCTCGTCAACCAGGGGCAGGATGTGGAGCGTTTCGCCAACAATTTCGGCTGGAACAGCAAGTTCGTCAACGACATGGGTCTGGTGACCGTGCTGAACGCGTCGGTCGAGACGGACTATTACCTGGCGCAGCATATCGTGCCCGACCCCACGACCAACTTGTTGACCGCGAGGAGCGCGGCCAGCCGATTCTTCCCGCAAGCCTATGCCGTCGTCAGTTATCCGCTGGCGCGGCCGATCGGCTATGCGAACCTGATCATCGAGCCGATCGTTTCCGCGGTCGCGGCCCCGGCACATGCTCACAACGACGTGATTCCGAACGAAGACAGCCAGAATGTCGAGCTCAGTATCTCGAATCTGTTTTCGGGCAACGTTTTCCCCGGCGTCGACCGGATCGACGACGGAATGCGTGTCACCTACGGCGTCCGCACCGGCCTCTACAATCTGGGGACAGGCTATACGACCTTGTTCCTTGGCCAGACCTATCGCATCTCCGGCGATACGGTCTATTTCCCGCCCGGTTCCGGTCTGCAGAAACGCTTTAGCGACTTTGTCGGGGAACTCGACATCTATCCTGGCCGCCTCTTAGACATCGATTACCGTTTCGAGTTTTCAAACGACCTGAAGACGGATCGTATCCAGGAAGTGAATTTCCGCATCGGGCCCGAGAAATACGGCTTGGTGGGCACTTATCTGTTCGCGGGCTCGGTCAGCGAGCCCAGCGAGATCAATATCCCGAACAGCCCGCCCAATCTGATCGCGAATGAACGAAATGAAATGAATCTGGGGGCTTATTATCGGTTCAACGACCACTGGTCGATGAGCGCTTCATCGACGACCGAGCTTAGCCAGCCGCGCGCGGTTCTGCGCTACGGGCTGAGCGGCGGCTACAACGACGACTGCTCAACATTCACGCTCAACATCACGCATGACCAGACGCTGCCGATCGGCGGCACGTCGGGCAACGCCGTGTTCATCCAGTTTTCCTTGAAGAACCTTGGTATTTTCAAGTCCCCCAGCGTACATTAGTTCACGATCGGATAGATGTCGGATAACATGCGGCCGCGCCGCCTGTTCACAAGACTACGAAAGGGGAACTTCAGATGCGAATTTCTACCCTGGCCATGATCTCGGCCGCGGCCCTCGCTTCCGCCGTGTCGGCGGCATCGGCCGCCGACTCCGGCAATGCCTACCAGTTCAGCTTCGTCTCGATCGATGGCAAGCCGCTGCCGTTATCGGAATTCAAGGGCAAAACCGTGCTCGTGGTGAATACCGCGTCGCAGTGCGGCTATACTCCGCAATACACGCAGCTGGAAGCGATTTATAAGAAATACAAGGATAAGGGCTTTGTAGTGCTAGGTGTTCCGTCGAACGATTTTGGCGGCCAGGAACCCGGCTCCAACGCGGAAATCAAGAAGTTCTGCGAAGGCAACTACGACGTCGATTTCCCGCTGACCACCAAATACGACGTCAAGGGACCTGAGGCACACCCGTTCTATCAATGGGCGGCGACGACCGGCGGCGACGCGGCGGTGCCGAAGTGGAACTTCCACAAGCTGCTGATCGACGCCAACGGCAACCTCGTGGCTGAGTTCCCGACCAAGACCAAGCCCGATGCGCCCGATGTGGAGAAAGCGATCCAAAGCTCGCTGTCCGCCAAGGGGTGATCGTCCGCCGAGAACTGATCATATCGCGCCGGCGGGACGCTCCGAAGCTTCGCGCCGGCGCCATTGTTTTGACGCGATTGCCGTTGTGATTCGACTATAATGATCGAGCGGGTCGCGCGTCCGAGTCGAGGCGCCCTCGCCCGCCTTGCCAAGCGAATCCGGGCGCAGGACGAATCATGCTATCGACGTTAGCGCGGTTGGAGGTCCGGCCCGCCTGTCTGGCGGATATCCCGGCCCTGCTTGCGATCGAGGAGCAATGTTTCCAGACCGACCGACTGAGTCCGCGCGCGTTTCGGCATCTGTTGACCCGCGCCCGGGCTGACTGTCTCGTGGCTACCTGCGACGGCCTCATCGGCGGCTATGCCGCCCTGCTTTATCGACGGTCCGCCAAGGTGGCCCGGTTGCATTCCTTGGCCGTCGCGAACTCGGCGCGCGGCACCGGCCTGGGCGCGATCCTGCTGGACGAAGCCGAAAAAAAAGCGCGGGCGCGGGGCGCCCTTATCCTCCGCCTGGCGGTACGCCAGAATAACTTCGCGGCGGCCGCCCTTTATCGATCGCGCGGGTATTCGGAACTCGATACGGCATTCGCATATTACTCGGACGGGATGTCCGCACTCACCATGGAGAAGGTTCTTGCCGTCGAGTGATGATGCCGCCGCGCAGGGAACGGCTCCGGCCGAAACCGACCATCGATCCTATCCGCGCCCTCTCGCTCTACCCTCGCCTCCAACCCCACCCAACGACTCCACTCTCTTTCCCGATAGGGCCTCATCGGGAGTAGCGCGCGCGGGCGCGGTCAACGACCGGCACGTCATCGTCGTCGAGCGGCGCTGCGACCTGAAATGGGCGGAGGGCGATTATCGCGTGTTGACCGCCAAGGACTACATCGCCGGCGCAGAAAGCTTCAAAGCCAATACGCGGGTCATCAATCTGAGCCGCAGCCATGCCTATCTGGGTTACGGTTTCTATTCTTCGCTTCTGGCCGAGGCGCGCCATCACCGGGTCATCCCCACGGTGCGCACCATGATCGACCTGTCCCGCAAGAGCGCCTATCGCTTCGCGCTCACCGAGCTCGACACGCTGCTGCTGCGCGGCTTGAAGCGACTGGCGAAGCTGCCGCAGGCACAATTTTCGCTCCGGCTCTTCTTCGGCCAGCCTGAGGATCGGCGGTTCGCCGCTCTCGGCCGGCGGGCGTTCGACCTCTTCCGGGCGCCCGTGCTCGAAATCCAGGCGCGCTGCAAGGCGAAGGGCTGGTCGATCCACGCCATACGGGCGCTGTCGGTCGACGCGCTGGCGCCGGATGAGACGAGGCGGTTTTCCACGGCGCTCGCCGGCTACACGCGGTCGACCTGGCGCACGCCCAAGGAAAAGGCGCCGCCGCAGAAGACGATCGCCATCCTGCACAACCCCAAGGAGGCAATGGCGCCATCCGATGCCAAAGCGCTGCAGAAGTTCGCCAAGGCGGGCGAGGCGCTGGGCGTGGCCGTCGAGCTGATCACAAGGCGGGATTTCGAAAAGCTGGCCGAATATGACGCGCTCCTGATCCGCGAGACCACGGCGATCGACCACCACACCTATCGCTTCGCTAAGCGCGCGGAGCGCGAGGGCATCCCGGTGCTGGATGACCCCTCCTCGATCCTGCGCTGCTGCAATAAGGTGTTCCTGGCCGAACTGCTGACCGCACATAAGGTGCCGACGCCCAAGACGCTGGTCGTCGATGAGCGCAACCTGCTGTCCGTCGAGCAGCAGCTCGACTATCCGATCGTGCTCAAGATTCCGGACGGTTCGTTCTCGCGCGGCGTGAAAAAGGCCGGCAACCGCGTGGAGCTGGTGCGCATCGCCAAAACGCTGTTCGAGGAATCGGACCTGATCCTGGCCCAGGAGTTCATGTACACGGCGTTCGACTGGCGGATCGGCGTGCTCAACCGGCAGCCGATCTTCGCCTGCCGGTACCGCATGGCCCATCACCACTGGCAGGTGATCAAGCATCAGGGCAACGGCTCGGTGCGCATGGGGTCGCACGACACGATCCCGGTGGATGAGGCACCGGCGGCGGTCATTGCGACGGCGGTGAAGGCCGCGGGGCTGATCGGCGACGGACTCTATGGCGTCGACATCAAGGAAACCCCGCAAGGCGTCTTCGTCATCGAGGTCAATGACAACCCGAATATAGAGTATGGAGTTGAAGACCTGGTCCTGCGGGACGAGCTGTACCGCATGATCCTGAAAGAGCTCTTGCGGCGGATCGACGACTCGACTTCGGCTCTGGGCATGCCGGAACGGCCGCCGCCGCTGAGCGTGGTGCGCCGGAGCCTCGCCGCCTCAGCGGAGTAAGGCCGCACGGCGGCCTTGCAGGAAGCGGCGGACGGCAGGATCGGATTCGAGACCGATCGCGCATGCATAAGCCTGATCGGCGGCTTCAGCGGCTCCAGCGCGCGCAAGCAGATCGGCCCGCGCCGCCCAGTAAGGCTGGTATTGGAGGACACGGTCATCCTCAGAGAGGTGGTCCAAGGCCGCAAGGCCGGCGGCCGGCCCCTCGGTCTCGGCCACGGCGATTGCGCGATTGATCGCCACCACCGCCGATCCGGTCAGTGCCCAGAGCGATTCATAAAGGCGGACGATCGCTCGCCAATCGGTCCGCCCGGTCAGCCGGCGGATGTTGTGCGCCGACTGCACCGCCGCTTCGAGCTGGTAGCGTCCGACCATCCGCCGATGGCTGGCGCGCAGCAGCAGCCTTTCCGCCTCGGCGATCAGGTCCTTGTCCCAGAGGCCGGTATCCTGTTCCGCCAACGGAACGTAGTCAGCGGCTGCGTTTCGGCGCGCAGCGCGGCGGGCTTCGGCATGCAGCATCAGCGCCAGAAGGCCAAGCGCCTCCGGCTCTTCCGGCAGCAGCGAGGCGACCAGCCGGCCCAGCCAGATCGCTTCCTCCGCGAGGCTCCGGCGGCGCAGCTCCGTGCCGGCCGGGTCGGACCAGCCCTCGGCGAAGGCCGCGTAGATGGCCTCCAGGACTGCGCCCAGCCTTGCCGGCAGCTCGTCGCGGTCGGGCACGCGGAAGGGAATCCCGGCGAGCCTTATCTTGGACTTAGCCCGCACGAGCCGCTGCGCCATGGTCGCCGGCGAGACCAGGAAGGCGGCGGCGATCGTCGCCGCGTCGAAGCCAAGGACGGATTGCAGGATGAGAGGTGCGCGCATGGCGGGAGCGATTGCCGGATGCGCGCAAACGAACATCAGCCTGAGCCGGTCATCCGGTATGTCGCTCTCGCTCATTGGAACGCTGGCCAGAATGTCCGCGAGCAGCCGGACCTGCTCGCCCGCCGCGGCGCTCGTGCGGCTGCGGCGGGCCGCGTCGATCGACTTGCGCCGCGCCACCGCCAGCAGCCAGGCTTCGGGATTGCGGGGAACACCGCCCGTCGGCCATTCGGCGAGCGCGGCCGCGAAGGCCTCGGACAAGGCGTCCTCAGCCCCCGCGACGTCCCCGGTCCGCGCGGCCAGGAAGGCAACGAGCTTGCCGTAGCTGCGGCGGGCAACCGCTTCTGCCGTCCGGTCAACGGCGTCGCCCTCCACCACCGGACTCACATCTCCCAGATCGGCCGGACCTCGACGGTGCCGTGCGCCGCACCCGGACAGCGTGCCGCCCACGAGATCGCGGCGTCGAGATCGGGCACGTCGATCATGTAGAAGCCACCCAGCTGCTCCTTGGTCTCGGCATAGGGGCCGTCGAGCACCTTGGTCTGGCCATCCTTGACCTTGACAGTCGTGGACATCGCGGTCGGGCGCAGCCGGTCACTGGCAATCCTGATGCCGGCGTCGGTCAAGGCCTGGGTATAGGCGGCATAGGCGCCCAGCACCTGCCCCGCCACGGCGGGATCGGTCGGCATGCCGGCTTCGTTGGCGTAAATCAGCAACATGTATTTCATGATCCATCCTCATCGGTTGATGACGGCTTCAGGTACCGTCGCACTGATGTCGTTCGGTCGAAGCCGGAATCGACAGGACGAGAAAAATTTTTCACCCGGCTTTGCGCGCAGCGAACACGAGCCCGCGAACCTCGACCCCGCCCTCCGTCCGCAGCCCGGCTTCGACCATCTCGGTGAGAACGAGGCCGGCGTCGCGGACGGCCTGCTCGAGATGGTCGCGTCCGTGCGTGAAGCGGCGCTTCGTCGTGAGCGCGAGACCACCCTCCTCCCGCTTCTCGACCGTGCCGACCAGCAATCCTTTCGGCTGGAGCCGCACTGCCGCGGCGCGGAACAGCGGCACGAGGTTGCCTACGTAATTCAGCATGTCGACGGCGGCGACGATGCCCCACGCGCGGTCGGCTTCTTCCAGGAACGCCAGCGCTTCCGCGACCGCCAGATGACGATAGATACCCCGCTCACGCGCCTTGGCGATCATGCCCGGCGACAGGTCGACGCCGTCGACATCGGCGGCGAACGGCCGGAGCGCCAGCCCCGAAAGGCCCGTCCCGCAACCGAGGTCGAGTATCCCGGCCGAACCGGGCGGAATGCCGCTGCGCGCGAGCGCGGCTCCGACCAGCTCAGGCGCTCTGTAACTGAGCGTACCGGTCAGCTCGGCATCGAACCGATCGGCATATTGATCGAACAGCGTGCGGATATAGGCTTGGGTCAGCGTGCCTTCGGACAGCCGCGCGAGCCCGGACGAGGCTTCGACGCACTCCGGATCGAGCGCGAGCGCCCGGTTGAACCAAGACCGCGCCCGCGCCGTATCGCCGAGCGCGTTCCACAAACGGCCCAAGGCCAACAGTGCTTCAAGCTGATAGGGATCGACGCGGAGCATGCGCTGGTAAAGGTCGACGGCGGCGGGCAGGTCACCCGCCCGCTCCAGCAAGGCGGCAAGCTCGGCCATCGCCCTGGCATCCTGGGGGGCCAGCAGCAGGCGCTCGCGCAGACGAGCGATCTCCCGGAGATTATCGGAACTGTTGGAGGGAATGTCTTTCATGGTACTTATTGGCGAAGACAAAACATAGAGGACCGAAGATGATGGGAAAGGGATTCGCCTCACTGGC
>CAZVYC010000249.1:0-7280 GCA_964631425.1 uncultured Rhodospirillales bacterium | reverse complement strand
TCTCGTCGATGAACAGGATCGCGCCAGCCAGGTTCTCGACCTCGGAGATAACGGCCTTCAGCCGTTCCTCGAAATCGCCGCGATAGCGCGTGCCGGCCAGCAGCGCGCCCATATCGAGTGTGAAGATCGTGGCGTCCTTGAGCACTTCCGGCACTTCACCGTGAACGATCCGGCGCGCCAGCCCTTCGGCGATGGCGGTCTTGCCCACACCGGGGTCGCCGACATAGAGCGGGTTGTTCTTGGAACGGCGGCAGAGGATCTGGATTGTGCGCTCGATTTCCAGCTCTCGGCCGATCAGCGGATCGATCTTGCCGGACAGCGCCTTGCGGTTGAGGTTCACGCAGTAGGCATCAAGCGCCTCGGTGCCCTTCTTCACCACCTTCTCGCCGTGCGCGTCGGAGTCGGCGCCGCTGACCCGCTTCGCTTCGGAGTGCGCAGGGATCTTCGCGATGCCGTGCGAGACGAAATTGACCGCGTCGAACCGCGTCATCTCCTGGGCCTGCAGGAAATAGACGGCATGGCTTTCCCGCTCGGAGAAGAGCGCGATCAGCACGTTCGCACCGGTCACCTCCTCGCGGCCGGAGGACTGCACGTGGATGGCGGCGCGCTGCAGCACGCGCTGGAACCCCGCGGTCGGCTTGGCGTCTTCAGGATGGGCCGGCGCCAGGTTCGACAGCTCGGTGTCGACATATTCAGTGACGTCCTTGCGGAGCTTGGCGATATCCACGCCACAGGCCCGCATCACTGCCACAGCGTCCTGGTCCTCGGTCAGGGCCAGGAGAAGATGCTCGAGCGTCGCATATTCGTGCCTGCGGGCATTGGCCTGCGCCAGTGCCTGACGGAGCGTCTGCTCGAGATTTCGCGAGAGCATGCTGCCTCAGTCCTTCTCCAGAGTGCATTGAAGAGGATGTTGGTGTTGGCGCGCAAAGTCCATCACCTGCGTGACCTTGGTCTCGGCGACCTCGTAGGTAAAAACGCCGCAGAGCCCGACGCCGCGTCGGTGGATGTGCAGCATGATCCGGGTCGCTTCCTCACGATTCTTGCGGAAGAAGCGTTCAAGCGCGTGAACGACGAATTCCATCGGAGTGTAATCGTCGTTCAGCATCAGAACCTTATACATGGAGGGCTTTTTCGTCTCGACGCGGGTCTTGGTGACCGCGCCGATGACCGGCCCATCGTCATCACGTCTGTTGCTCTCGGTCATCGTCCAGATGCTCCG
Source organism: uncultured Rhodospirillales bacterium (assembly GCA_964631425.1). Lineage (GTDB taxonomy): Bacteria > Pseudomonadota > Alphaproteobacteria > BOG-932 > Roseiterribacteraceae > BOG-932. The sequence goes on along the minus strand of CAZVYC010000249.1, from coordinate 6,061 downwards.
ATCCTACGATCGGTCCAGGGTCTCCTCATAGTCCCTAATATGGACTTATCCGGCCCCGGTTCAAAGGCCGGAGATGCGCGATATGCACAACGATATTCTCGGTGCCCGAGTCGGGGCACGGCGAAATAAGACCGGGGTAGCCTATTCGAAGACGATCTGCACGCGGCGGTTCTGCGGCTCACGCACGCCGTCGGCCGTCGGGACCAGAAGTTCACGCTTGCCCTTGGCGAAGATTGCGATTTCGCCGGCCGGGACGCCGTCGCGGACGAGCTCCTGCTGGACCGCCTCGGCGCGCCGCCGGGACAGCCGCATATTGTAGGCATCGGAGCCCACCGTATCGGTGTGGCCGGTGACGGTAAGCTTGGTCGGGTTGGACTTCGCAGCGTTGTCGGCTGCGGTCTTGATGATGCCCTTCGCATCGGCGGACAGGTCCGACTTGTTGAAGTCGAAGAACACCAGATAATTGAGCGGCGCCGGCACGGGCGCCGGCGGGGCCGGCGGCGGCGCGGTATAGGTCGATTGCGCCGCGGCGGCCTCTTCGTGATGGACGCCGAAGAGCGGGATCGCCAAGGTCAGCGCCGCGATCTCGACGCCGGGGTTCTTCGGGTCGAGGCCGGCGTTGGAGATATGGTGGATGTCGGCGCCCAGCCGCCAGCCATTGTCGAACTCATAGGCCACGCCGATGCCGGTGCGGAACTCGGCAGTGGAGCCAATGGACAGCATCTTGTCGTGCCCGCGGCTGTAATAGCCGACCGCGGCGTCGGGCAGGATCAGGATGTGGTCGGTCAGATGGAGGTCGAAGGTGAAGCCGCCATAGCCCATGAGCGCGCCCTTGGTCGTGACCATCCCGCCCGCAAAGACGCCGAAATCCCACAGCCGCCAGCCCGGGCGGAGCTGCAGGTCGAACGATGCAGAGTCCGCCTTATGGAAGACGTCGAACGACCCGACCTCCAGCTGGGAACGCCACGGCTCGTCGGCATGGGCTGTGGATGCGATCGTGAAAAGCGCCGCGGACGCGGCGAACGAAAGGCGACGAATCATGTCCCGGCTACTCCCTTCTGCACTTATTGATCTCAAGCACTAGCAAGGAAGCGCCGGCTCTGCCAGCGTTAACCGGGAAGTTTCGGCTGGGGCGTCGCGCGCCCTGGCCGGAACCCGAACGCAGCTTGGGGGACGCCAGCGCAACGCAAAACGCCCGGCGGTACTGCCGGGCGTCGATGCCATTTACAGGCCGTTCAAAGCCTGCTTTAGCGGGTACAGCCGGATCAGGCGGCCGTGAAGACCGGCTTGGAGATGTGCTCGAATGTCGCCATGACGCGGGCGCTGATCGGCTCCAACGATTCGTTGGTGATCTTGATCGCCAGCTCAGACAGCTTGGTCGCCTCATTGACCGCGCTATCGAACGCCGTCTTGGCATAGGCGTTCTGCAGATCGGTAAACTCGGTGAGCGTCTTGGCGGCGATCAGCGACTTGGCGGCGCTGAGGCCGGTTTCGACTTGCGCCTGGGTCAGGCCGACCATGCTGCGGGTCAGTTCTTCCATGCCATGGAAAAAGACCGAGCCCGCCTGAAAGAACGCGTCGACGTTCGACTTCCCGAAAGCCGCGACTTCATCGGCCGCCTTGAACTGGGTTTCGGCCGCCTTCGTGAATTGGTCCTTCGCGGTGTCGACGACATTGGCAGCCGCGGCCTTCGTCGTCCGAGTGGTCGTCTTGACCTTCTCCGCCGTCTTGATCTCATCAGTCATTACATTCTCCTCAAATGACGGTTGCTTGCGGGCGCAAGCTCATAATCGATTTGCGGGATTATGCTGCAGCGCACAATCGTATATGCGCCGCAGCATAGACTTGTCAAGCCGGTCGACCAGAGCACGCTTCCGTTAAAGTTTTTTAACTGGACAGCGGAATCGTACGCTCGTAACCATCGTTTGGTCATAATTTCATTGGGATCGAGCCCAGGGACGGATGAAAACCGGGCAAGTTCATCCTGGCCGCAGAGCCGGGATTTTCTCGCAAAGACACGCCAAGCTATTGGTATCGTGCGTGCTTTTTTGCGCGATCCTGTTCCGGGCGACCACTGCCGGCGCTATCGACGCCTCGATCGTGGTCGACGCCAACACCGACACGGTGATCAGCCAGCAGAACGCCGACCGGCTGCTGCACCCCGCGTCGATGAGCAAGCTCATGACGCTGTATCTGACATTTGAAGCGCTGGAAGCCGGGCGCATTACATTACAGCGGATGTTGCCGGTTTCGCAGCATGCCGAATCCATGTCGCCGACGAAGCTCGGCCTCATCGCGGGACAGCGTATCAGCGTAGAAGACGCCATCCTGTCGCTCATCACGCAGTCCGCGAACGACGCCGCGGTCGTCCTGGCTGAGGGGCTCGGCGGCTCGGAGGACCGGTTCGGACAGCTGATGACCCGCAAAGCCCACCAGCTGGGCATGGTCAACACCAACTTCCGCAACTCGAACGGGTTGCCCGATCCAGCTCAGATCTCGACCGCGCGCGATATGGCGATCTTGTGCCGGGCGCTTATCCGTCACTTCCCGCAATATTACCATTATTTCTCGGTGCGGGAGTTCACCTATAACGGAAACGTCTACGCCAATCACAACCACCTGATGAGCCGCTACGAAGGCATGGACGGGCTGAAAACGGGGTTGACCAACGCCTCGGGCTTCAACCTCGCCGCATCGGCGGTGCGGGGGGGACGGCGGCTGATCGGCGTGGTATTCGGCGGCACCAGCGCCGTCCAGCGCGACGATTACATGGCCGCGATGCTGGACCAGGGATTCCAGAAGGTCGGGGGCGTCGCGATGACGACAGCGCTGCCGCCGCCCGTGCCGCGGCACAAGCCTTCGGAAGGCGCGCCGGCGGCCGAACCCGCGCCTCAGCCCCAGGTGGCAGCAGCCCTGCCGCCGACGCCCGTTCCACTGGCGCCCACATCCGTTCCCCTGGCGCCGACACCCATTCCCCTGACGCCGACACCGGCTCCCCTGGTGCCGACGGCCGGTCCCTTGGCACCAACGCCCGTTCCCGAGCAGACCGAAAGCGTGGCGGCGAGTTCTGTGACAACCGAGGCGCCGGCGCCGGCCGCACCGGTGCTGCCGGGCACGCGCGTCAACGCATCGCGGCCGACGACGATCGGGGAATTGGCTGCGGCGACCGGTCAGGGCGATATCGTCGGTCCAGGCGACATCAGCCCAGCACCGCGTTCGCGCGGCTCGACAACCCGCCTCGCGATGGCGACCACGTCCAGGCCCGTTACAGCCAGAGGCGGTCCAGCCAAGGGCGCGCCGCGGCCGACGCAGGCTAGCTGGAGCATCCAGGTGGGGGCGTACGCGACGCGGAAGGCCACGGAAGACGCGATTCGCGTTGCGGTCGAGCGCGCACCGCAATTCCTGAAGCATGCGACCGTGGTCGTCGCCGCCTTGCCACATCATCATGGCACGCTCTATCGTGCCCGCCTGACGGGGCTGGAGGCCGGAGAGGCGCGCAAGGCTTGCAAGTTGCTGAGCCACTGCCTGACCGTGCCGCCGGGCGCGTCCTGAGCGGCGAACGGCTTGCGACATCTGACCCACATCATTGTTCGCGGCCGCGTGCAGGGCGTCAGCTTTCGCGCCTGGACGGCACGCCGGGCCGAAGACCTCCAAGTCGACGGCTGGGTGCGCAACCGGCCCGACGGCAGTGTGGAGGCCATCCTGGCTGGGCATCCCGACCGGGTCCGGGCGCTGGTCGACGCGTGCCGCACCGGCCCCTCACTCGCGCTGGTCACCGACATCGTCGAAGTTCCGGCCGCCGACGATCCGGGCGCGGGCTTTCGCATCATTGTCTGAAGTCCGCCTCGGCGCGTCTGTCCCGTACTGCGCGCAGGATCGGGCCTCCTCCCTTCGTAAGAACAGTGTCTCTATTTCGCCATCATTCTCCCGTTGACTGCGAAACAGCGACAAGGAGCCTGCGGTGAAAGGCAGGCAAAGGAGGTGGAAATGTCAGTGCCGGGCCGGATCGGAGTTATCCTCATCATCGCGTTGGCGGTCGTCGATGCGCTCATCTTAGCCAGCGGAGCCCGCAGCGCGGCGACTGCGATCGAAACCCGGTCGCTCGTCGAAACCGCTCCCGCCCAGGTGAGCCCCGCCATCATTCAGCCCTCGGCCCACGCCCCGCTTCTATCGAGCGCGATTCGCGAGATCAATTTGTGGTCGACCAAGCACGCGCAAAATCCGGCGAGAATCTAACCGAAGGCGGCGTTCAGTCATCGATCGCCTGATAGATCGCCGTTTCGCAGTCCGTTCGCATATAGTTCCCGCCACTGAAATAAAGCTGAATCATCATCAGCCCGATCAGGTCTTCCTTGGGATCTGCTACCCACCAGGTGCCATAGGCGCCGGGCCATCCTAGCCGCCCCGGCGAACCCAGCCAGTCCTGCCCCGCCGGATTGTCCGCAATCGAAAGGCCGAGCCCGAAACCCACCGCCGTCCAGAACGGCAAGCCGAGGAACGGCGTCGCCCGCTCCTTCGCCGTCAGGTGGTCGGTAGTCATCAGTTCGAACGCCGCCCGCGACAGCAGCCGCACGTCGCCCGACCGTCCTCGCCCCAGGATGACCTTGGCGAATTTGAGGTAGTCGTCCGCCGTGGAGACCAGCCCCGCGCCGCCTGACGGAAAGCTATCGGGATTGAGCCAACGGCTGTCGCCAGAATGATCTTGGATGATCCGCTTGCCCGACTTGGGATCGGGCGCGTAGGCCGGACCGAACCGATCCTGCTTATCTTCGGGCACCCAGAAGAACGTATCGGCCATGCCCAGCGGGTCGAAGATGCGAGTCTTGAGATATTCCGGAAACGACATGCCCGACGCGCGCTGGATCAGCACGCCCAGAACATCGGTCGAAAAACCGTAGTGCCAGCGCGCACCTGGGGCATAAGCCAGCGGCAGCGCTCCCAGGCGCCGGATCCAGTCATCCATCGGCAGGTGTCCCGGCAGCACAAGCTGATTAAACGCGAACAGCGCCGTGGCGAGGGGCCCCTCGGCGGTCAGCGGATAAGGAATACCCGAGCGGTGGAGAAGCAGGTCCTTGAGCGTGATCGGGCGCGGCGCATCGGTCACGTCGTCGAGCGGACCGCCTGGGCTGCGCAGCACCTTCGGCCTGGCGAGCTCGGGCAGCAGCCGGTCAACCGGTTCGCCGAGCCTGAGCTTGCCCTCCTCCACCAGCATCAACGCGGCGACGCTGACGATCGGCTTGGTCATGGAGGCGATACGGAAGAGCGTGTCGCGCCGCATCGGCACGCGCGCCTCCTCGTCCTGCCAGCCCAGCACGTCGGAATGCGCTTCCTCGCCGTGGCGGTGAACCAGAGTCACGACGCCGGCGACGGCACCCTGGTCAACATAGGATTGCATCGAAGCGGTCAGCCGCTTCAGCCGCTCCGCCGAAAATCCGCCGCGCCCTGACATTCTTCTCCCCCTGGTCGTTGCTGCCTTTAGAGCATCCGACGGGATGCCTGTCGACCCGGTGGAGACAAGATTGGACAGCAAAAGGCCGGAGAGTTTCCCCTCCGGCCTCAATGCTAACCCTAACCTGGACGGCTGGATCAGAAATCCATGTCGCCCATGCCGCCCATGCCGCCGCCGCCGGGCATGGCCGGAGCCTTCTTCTCAGGCTTCTCGGCGATCATGGCCTCGGTGGTAATCAAAAGGCCAGCAACCGACGCCGCATCCTGCAGCGCCACGCGGACAACCTTCACCGGGTCGATGATGCCCGACTTCACCATGTCGGTGTACTCGCCCTTCTGGGCGTCGTAGCCGTAGTTGGTGTCGGCCGACTCGCGAAGCTTGCCGGCGACGACCGAGCCGTCCTCACCGGCATTCTCGGCGATCTGGCGGACCGGAGCCTCAAGGGCATGCTTGATGATGTCGATGCCGCGACGCTGGTCGTCGTTGACCGGCTTCAGGCCGGCCAGCGCCTTCTGGGCGTACAGCAGAGCCACGCCGCCGCCGGCGACGATGCCTTCCTCGACCGCGGCGCGAGTCGCATGCATCGCGTCTTCGACGCGGTCCTTGCGCTCC
>CAZVYC010000248.1:0-7310 GCA_964631425.1 uncultured Rhodospirillales bacterium | reverse complement strand
GCAGATTGGCCAGACCGTCAAGGTCCAGGTCATCCGCTTCAATCCCGACACGCAACGCATCAGTCTCGGCATGAAGCAGCTTGAGGCCGACCCATGGGAGGGCGTGGCCGCCAAGTTCCCGGTCGGCGCCAAGTTCAAGGGCCGCGTCACCAATATCACCGACTACGGCGCATTTGTGGAGCTGGAGCCGGGCATCGAGGGGCTGGTCCACGTCTCGGAGATGTCCTGGACCAAGAAGAACGTTCATCCCGGTAAGATCGTCTCGACCAGCCAGGAGGTCGAGGTCATGGTGCTGGACGTCGACGCCAACAAGCGCCGCATCAGCCTTGGCCTCAAGCAGACCCTCGACAACCCGTGGGACGTGTTCGCAACCCAGCATCCGGTCGGCTCGGAGCTGGCCGGCGAGGTCAAGAACTCGACCGAGTTCGGGCTGTTCGTCGGCCTGCCGGGCGATATCGACGGCATGGTTCACCTTTCGGACCTGTCCTGGACCGAGCCCGGCGAAGAGGCGATCAAGCACTTCAAGAAGGGCGACGAAGTTAAGGTCAAGGTGCTCGAGATCGATGTCGAGAAGGAGCGTATCGGCCTCGGCATCAAGCAGCTGACCGGCGATCCGCACGAGGATGCCATGGCCGGCCTGAAGCGCGGCGCGGTCGTCACCTGCACCGTGGCCCAGGTGACCGAAGGCGGGCTGGAAGTTACCGTTGGCGGCGTCGTCCCCGGCTTCATCCGTCGTGCCGACCTTTCGCGCGAACGTTCCGAGCAGCGCCCGGACCGCTTCGCTGTTGGCGAGAAGGTCGACGCCAAGATCATGACGGTGGACCGCGCCCAACGCCGGCTCACTTTGTCGATCAAGGCCAAGGAGGAAGAGGAAGAGAAGCAGGCGATGGCCGATTACGGCTCGTCGGATTCGGGGGCTTCCCTGGGCGAGATCCTGGGCGCGGCCTTGGCCAAGAAGGCCAAGAAGGGCGCAGAGGAAACCGAAGGCTGAGTACGTTCAATACGGGCGGCGCCGGCCCCGGTGCCGCCCGAATTAACATGCCTCGAAAAATCCTTTAAAATAGCTGGGTTATTCTTGACGTGCCGTTCCGGACTTGGCACCGTGGGTTCCCGGATCGGCTGTGGGATGGCCAGGAAACTGGGAAGACCTTGATATCACGGCTTACATTCCCGACGGACCGACGGGGGAGGCCAAAGAAGAAATGACGAAATCGGAATTGATCGCCCGGTTGGCTGAGGCCAACCCGCACCTGTTCCACCGCGATGTCGAACGGATCGTTACAACGATCTTCGACGAGATCGCCGAGGCGTTGGCGCGAGGCGATCGGGTGGAACTGCGTGGCTTCGGCGCATTCTCGGTCAAGCAGCGAGATGCCCGCACCGGCCGCAACCCGCGAACGGGGGAATCCGTCTCGGTCGAGGACAAGATCATCCCGTTCTTCAAGACGGGAAAGCAGCTTCGAGAACGGCTGAACGGGGGATGAGGTTGCCTTCGGTATGTCGCTTCGGTGTCTGGCAGCGTAATAGGGGCCGATGAAGCTATCGACGCGAATCATGACATGGATCGTGACAACGCCAATCGTCGTCATCGTAATCCTGTTCGCCGTTTCCAACTCCTACGATATCACGCTGCGCCTGCTGCCATTCCCCTTCGACCTGACGATGCCGATCCTGGTGCTGACCCTGATCGAGCTGTTCGTCGGGTTTCTGTTGGGCGCGATTGTCACCTGGATCGGCGATCGCCGCCGCCGCCGTGAGGCGCGTCTCCTTGCCCGGCGTGTCAGCGAGCTGGAACAATCGCTCGCGACCGCGCGGAAGCAGGCGGCTGACCTCGAACACAAGCTGGGCGAACTGCGCGGGCCGCCGCCCGTCCCTGTCGACGCTCTTGCGTAACGGACACTTGCCTTTTTCGGCATTGCGGGCGTAGCGAAGCAGCCCGGATCGGGGTGCAGCGACCCTGGATCGCCGCCTCGCTGTCGCTCCTCGCGACATGATGAAGCGGACTTCAGCGGAGATTAATCCTGGCAGTCGACGTCAAGATTTGCGGCATTGGGACACCGGAGGCGCTGGAAGCCGCGGCCAGGGGTAGCGCGCGAGCGGTCGGATTTGTGTTTTATCCACCCTCGCCGCGCGCCTTGGCGGCCGAGGCTGCTGCGTCGCTCGCACGAATGGTGCCGACCGGCATCCATGCAATCGGCCTGTTCGTCGACGCCAATGACGACCAGATTGCCGCCGTGGTCCAGCGCGTGCCGCTCGACGTCCTGCAACTGCACGGCGATGAACCGCCGCGCCGGGTTGCGGAAATCCGCGCCCGTTTCGGTATACCAGTCATGAAAGCGATCCGCGTGGCGACAGCCGAGGATTTGGCGCCACTGCCGGCTTATGAATCGATCGCCGACCAGATCCTGTTCGATGCCAAGGTGCCGAAGAGCATCCGCGCGCTTCCCGGCGGCACCGGCCTCCCCTTCGACTGGCAGTTGTTGAGCGGCATGCGCATCGCCAAGCCGTGGATGCTGTCGGGCGGCTTGACCGCCGAGAACCTGGCCGAGGCGGTCGCGATCACCGGCGCCAGGATGGTCGACGTCTCGTCCGGCGTCGAAGACCGGCCGGGGGTCAAGAGCGTGGAGAAGATCGCCGCGTTCCTGACCGCGGCCAAGGCGATCTGAACCGGCGAACTATTTCACCGCCGCCGCGTACTGCTCCGGATTGAAGCCGACCAGCCGCCGGTCGCCCAGGTCGAGCACCGGGCGCTTGATCATGGATGGCTGGGCCAGCATCAGGTCGATCGCCTTGGCTTGGTCAAGGTCCTGCTGCTGCTCGGGCGGCAGCTTCCGGAAAGTCGTGCCCGACCGGTTCAGCAGCGTCTCCCAGCCCAGTTCGGCGCTCCACGCGGTCAGCCGGTCGCGGTCGATCCCTTGGGCCTTGTAGTCGTGAAAGAGGTAGTCGACCCCGTGGCTTTCCAGCCAACTGCGCGCCTTCTTCATCGTGTCGCAGTTCTTGATCCCATAGATCGTCGGACGCATGGCTTTGCCCTGGTTAGGTGGTGTGAACCTGTCGCATCTCGCATTTCGAGACGCGGCCTTTGATGGCGCACCGGTTGACCACTTTGCCGTTGCGGTCGTGGATTTCAGCGAGCCAGTCGTTTGGCCCCGTGCGCTCCAACGTCATGAAGCCGAAGCCGTCGACCCAGGAGCTGAACGCGTCGGGCTTTGCGCCGGGCGCGGGCTCGGCGTCGGCCGGCAATGTGTCGGGCAGGGGCACGAGGTCCTCTTCAGTGCCTGAGAACCCGGCGACGATCTGTGACGGATAGGCACCGCCAAAGCTCAGCTGCTGCCAGACATGGATATGGCCAGAGAGCAGCAGGTCGACTCCCGCCGGGTACAGCTTGGGGTCGGTGCTGCCCAGTGCCGCCTGAAGCGATCCGTTGCCGGGCGCCAGCTCCGGTTTGTCGTTCTTGAGCCTGGCGGCGAAGGCCAGCACGGGATGGTGGTTAGCCATGATGGTATGGGCCGCACCCTTCGTCAGCTCCGTGATCCGGGCAACGTCGGCGCGGAACGCGGCCATGCGCGGATCGTCTGCCGCAAACGGCTTGTTGGCCGCCGCCGCGGTATCCCAGATCACCAGTTGCGTGCCATCGCCGAGCGGAACGGCGAAGGGCTCGGTGAAGTTGCCCGCCATATCGTTCTTCGGGTCGTCGCAGGTGCGCGCGAGCGTCAGCGGAAACACGTCGAAGAAACGACGCCAGCCCTGGCCGGCGCGGTCGCAGGTCTCGTGATTGCCCCTCACCATCGCCCACGGCGCCGCTTTGAGGAGCCGTGCGGCGGGATCGAGGAAGTCGGCGCGCCATGCGTCGAGACCATAGCCCCACGGACTGCCCGCGCACCCCGTATTGCCCTCCGGGCAGGGGTTCTCGCGATAGAGATAATCGCCGACATGCAGCACGACGTCCGGCTTCCACTCTGCAGCTGCGGCGGCGACGGTGGCGAACGGATAGGTCTTGGGGTCGTTGCAGCTCTGCAGCGCATCCGGCAGCTTCACTCGGCAGCCCGTGTCTCCGATGACGACGATGCGGCGGACGATCCGGGGCGGCAGCGGCAGGTTGCGGCCGGCGACAATGGCTTGCCTGGCGCCGGCCGGGATCGCAGCCTCGCAGGTCTGTGCCGGGAACACACTGGGCTTGGACAGCTCCGGCTTAGAGGCAGTGGGCCTCTGAGGCGCCGGGCCGGCGGCGGACCGGGTCGCCATCGGGATGGATCGACCATCGACCGACAGCGCAGGGCATGAGGCGCCTTCGGTGATCGCCCGCGCGATCGGCTGACCGCCGGGCCCCAGAATGACATAGGCCGTGACCACCGGGTCGGGCGCCGCCGTGGCGGCCTGAGCAAGCATCGCCGCGCCGGCCAGGCCTGCGATCCAGGCGGCATGGCGGACAGGTTTCAGCATCGGCATGTCGAGCTTCCTTGCGTAATCGGATCGACGAGGGCGAAGGGCGGAATATCAGGAAAATGGCGCTCGGACGGCTCCCAAACGCGCCAGCCTTGCTATCATATACGCTCGTCGAAGGCTCGCCCTTTTGCGGAGGCTTACAGCCGGTTGACGATATTCAAGCAGGCAAGGACAGGTCGAGCACCTGCGTTGCCGGGCCGGATTTCTCCCAGCCCTGGATAAGCACGCGACCGCTCGCAGGGCTGGCCATCACCGCCAGTCGCGTATCCGGCTGCAGGATCGGCGGAATCAGCCAGTCGAAGGACCAGGAGGCGTCTTGGGCGATACGTTTCCCCATCGCCGCCCGGCGCGAGATGCTGGACGCGTTGCGTGGCCGTCCGCGCGGGCCGGGACTGGCGGCCCAGTGGTTGGCGGCGGCGGCCAAGGCCGGCTCGAAGGCGCCGGTCTCGGTGCGCTCGATCACCATGCTTTCGCCTGGCCGGACTCCGGCCAGTGTGAAGATCGCCGGCAGGCAGAGCGGCGTGCGGCGGATCAACGACACCGCCTGGGCGAAGTCGCGGCACGTGTCGAAGGCGAGACGCAGCAGGTGGCTGGGCGGCATCGCAGCGGATCGGCCCACCTTCATCCGCGCCGCCGTCCAGCCTACCGCCTTGCCCCAGCCGGGATACGGCAGCGGTGGCTGGTTGACCGCCGCCGCGAACCGTCCAGGCGCGACGCCGGTCAGCACGCCGGCGAACCCCGGCCAGGTGGCGCTGAGATACCGCCCCGCATACCCTGCTGCATCACCGCGATCAGCGCCCGCCCCAACCCGTCGAACGGCCAGTCGAGCGTGCGCAGCAGGATCGGTCCGTCGTCCGGACGATCCGCCGCCCCGGTGGTGCAGCCCCATTCATAGGAATAATTGAGCAGATACGCCCCCGGTCGCCCGGTCGCCTGATGCACTTCAGTGCACAGCGCCCGTATAGGGGCTCGCCGACCGCGCTGCCCAGGCGCGAGACCGGGAATCGGCGATCCGCATACCGGCCGCGCTGTAGGTTCGTCGCCCGGAGTCCATGAGCAATGCCAGCCGGATGGGCTCCGCTCGGGCCGAATAGACGGCCGGCTCGACCCGAAAGGGTGCCTCTATGAGCGGGATCGCGGGAAGCGTCATATGGCGCTCCGGAGTATCGGCAAACAAGGCACGATTGTATCTACTTTGTTGACACACCCTGTTGACGGAACGATATCATCAAACAGGATTTGATGGAGTTCGAACATGCGCGCCACGGTTAAGAAATGGGGAAACAGTGCGTCGGTGCGCATTCCAGCTGCGGTCATGCGGGCGGCGCACTTGGAGGTGAACCAAGCGGTCGAAATTCGAGAGGAAAAGGGACGGGTCGTGATCGAGCCAATTGCAGAGCCGGATTATGACTTAGCCTCGCTGGTTGCAAACATTACACCTGCGAACCTCCACGACTCAGTCGATTTCGGTGTCCCGGTCGGCAAGGAAGCATGGTAGGTGAGCCTTGCTTACGTGCCTGAAGCCGGTGATATCGTCTGGTTGCAATTCGACCCTCAGGCGGGACACGAACAAGCCGGGCACCGTCCCGCTCTCGTAATAAGCCCATCTATTTACAATGGTCCCACTGGCCTCATGGTCTGCTGCCCGATGACGACGAAGGTAAAGGGATATCCTTTCGAGGTCCCAATCGGTGGCCGGGGCGCGGCGGCGGTTCTCGCTGACCAAGTTAAGAACCTGGATTGGCGTGCGAGACGTGCACGGCTCAAGGAGCGCGCGACGGATCGCGAGCTTGCACAGGTTCGTGCAAAAATTCGGGCTCTGATCGGATGCTGACGGACCTGTCCGAGCGGCCGGGAAAATTTGACAGAACGCCTCCGCTCGCTAAGAGTGCGCGGCTTTCGCGAAGTCGACGACAGAGCCCGTGAACGCCAGACCCAATACCTATCGCGCCGGCCCCGACGAGACCGGCTTTTTCGGCCTCTATGGCGGCCGCTACGTCGCCGAGACGCTGATGCCGCTGATCCTGGCGGTGGAGAAGGCGTATGACGCGGCCAAGGTCGATCCCGCGTTCCGGGCCGAGCTCGCCTATTATCTCCGCGACTATGTCGGCCGACCGAGCCCGCTCTACTATGCTGAGCCACTGACGCGGCATTACGGCGGCGCCAAGATCTATTTCAAGCGCGACGAGCTGAACCATACCGGCGCGCACAAGATCAATAACTGCCTGGGTCAGGCGCTGGTCGCCAGGCGCATGGGCAAGACGCGTATCATCGCCGAGACCGGCGCCGGGCAGCACGGCGTCGCCACCGCGACGGTGGCCGCCCGCTTCGGCATGTCCTGCACCATTTACATGGGTGAAGTCGACATCGCCCGGCAAAAGCCCAACGTCTTCCGGATGAAGCTCCTGGGTGCGGAAGTAAAGCCGGTCTCGTCCGGCTCGCGCACGCTCAAGGACGCGATGAACGAAGCGCTTCGTGCCTGGGTGTCGGACGTCGAAGACACGTTCTACATCATTGGCACGGTCGCTGGTCCGCACCCCTATCCTGCCATGGTCCGCGATTTCCAGTCGGTGATCGGCAACGAGGCGCGCGAGCAGATGCTGGAGCGCGAGGGAAGGCTGCCCGACACGCTGGTGGCGGCGATCGGCGGCGGGTCGAACGCGATGGGCCTGTTCCACCCCTTTCTCGACGAGCCGTCGGTCCGCATGATCGGCGTCGAGGCCGGCGGCGACGGCATCGAGACCGGCCGCCACGCCGCCTCGATCATCGGCGGCCGCCCGGGCGTGCTGCACGGCAACCGGACCTATCTGCTGCAGGATGGTGACGGGCAGATCATCGAAGCGCATTCGATCTCGGCCGGCCTC
>CAZVYC010000247.1:0-7338 GCA_964631425.1 uncultured Rhodospirillales bacterium | reverse complement strand
AGGTTCTTCCGACGGCGTCCATGATCCGCGCGCCGGCGGTCGAGCGTTATAATTGGCTCGTCGATGGCTTTGTCCGCTCCTGCTTCGTCTGCGCCATGCCCGTCGCAGGCGGACTCTACAGCCCGTCGCAGTTGGTACTCGGGATCTTTCACCGAACTATGACTCTCGGTGAGAGAGCCGCATCCGAGCTCCGAGCGGTTCGCCGTGCATCCCAAGGTGCAGCGCGCGCTCCTTGTTCTCATCTCTTTCCCTCGAGCGTCTCCTGTCCCTCCCCGTCGAGACGTTCCACCTCGGCGGCGGATCCTTGAACGGATTCGCCGCCATCTCTGTCTTTTTCTCTGTATGCTCGCCGCCTGAATTGCAGCAACGCCAAAGATCGGATGGGATATGACGGATATCGAGAAAACCAAAGTCGGCACGAGGTTTCAGGACGCGCTGCAGGCAAAGGACTGGACTTCCGCTTACAAACTCCTCGCCCGCAATGCCAGCTGGGCATTTCAGGGAAGCGATCTCGTCTTTAGCGAAATCGAGAGCGCCGACACGATCGCGACAATTGCGCGAACCCTCGACAGATCCGACGCCAACGTCGCCCTAGTCTGCCACATGCGCCAGCGCGAAATCGCAGCAATAGACACTTACTTTTCCGATCTGGACGGTATCAACGTCGTCTGCGCCTGAAATACGAGAATGATCAGCGGACGTGTTCACGATTATCGCAGAAGAGCAATCATGTCGTATCCACAAGAACCTCCGTCAGTGGCCGGCACTCAATTTCACCAGCCAGGCCAGAGTAAGTTCCGGGCCATACACGCCGAGGACATCGAGTGGAAGCCCTTCCCGGCTTTTCCACCTGCCGCGCGGCTTGCAGTCCTGATCGGTCATCCCGACGAACCAGGCCCCTACGTGATCAGGGTCAAGCTTCCGGACGGCACTAAGATGATGCCTCACAAGCATCCGGAAGATCGCATCTACACCGTGCTGTCGGGCGTTTTCTACATCGGCCTCGGCGAGACCTTCGAGGAAAGCAAGCTAATGGCTTACCCGCCCGGTAGCGTCATCGTGCTTCCGGGCGGTCAGGCTCATTTCCATTGGGCCAAATCCGGCGAGTACATCACGCAGGTCACCGCGATCGGTCCCCTAGGCTTGCATTACGTCCGTCGCGAGGACGATCCGCGGGTTGGCGTGAAATGAGAAGCCCTGGTCTTGGGACATGTGGCCTGATCATTGCGGTCTGCCTTGCCATTGACTCGGCAAGTGCCGATCAATGCCCGGTGACCCACGCACAGCTCGCCCGCGCCCTGAAATCGAGCGTCGCCGCAAGCGGAGGACCAAAGAACGGCGGCTTGGAGAACAATGAGTGGGCCGCCGTCGTCAGCCGCAACGGACTCGTGTGCGCAATCGCCTTCAGTGGCGATAGCTACAGCGATCAGTGGCCTTTGGGCCGCGCCGTTGCCGTCGAGAAAGCGAACACGGCAAACGGTGTGAGCTTGCCAAACAAGGCAATTGCGACGGCGAATCTCTATATGGCCAGTCAGCCAGGCGGTTCCCTTTTTGGCGCCATCGCGACGAATCCACCAGACGCCACCTCTCTTTATGCCGGTGTTGCCGCTACATATGGCACCGATCGGGATCCGCTGGTCGGCCACGCAGTGGGCGGTATCGTCGTGTTTGGAGGCGGGCTTGCGCTGTTTGACAGCGCCGGGGAGCTTGTCGGCGGCCTGGGTGTCAGCGGGGATACGGCATGCGCAGACCACAACGTCGCCTGGCGCATTCGCCAGCATCTCGCAATGGACAATGTTCCAGGCGGTGTAAGCGGGTCGAAGGACGCGATCATCTACGACATAGGCCCGGAAGGTAAGAGCAGATCGGGGTATGGTCATCCGGTATGTGGTGGAGCAGAGCCATACATTGCGCGGCAGATCGGAGCCGGTGTCCTGCAAGAGAATGTTGCCATCGAGAGGCCAAAATGACCGACCCCGGCCCTTGCAAAGGCCCAAGGAGAGGAGCGCGAGGATTGGACCGTGCGAAGCCCTCAACTCCACCACCGAATACGCTCGAAGAGTCGCTGGACGAGGCACTGCGCGAATCGTTTCCCGCTAGCGATCCGCCGGCGGTTAGCTCGCCGACCAACCACCGCAGCACATCCAGCTAGGCCATCCCAGAGCTGAGGCCTGAGCCTCCTCAGTCGAGAGTCGCACCGGTAAGACTTTCGCTTAACTGCCAGAGCCGGCCCGCAGCAACAGGATCGACCGCTCGAGGACGTACCCCGTGCATCTCGGTGGAATCGTCGGAAGGAAGCAGACGCGCAATATCGCAATCGGCACAATAGACGCCGCCAAGACCCTCAAGCTGAGGACTTGTGGCGCACCAAACACTGGTTGCCGCACCTTGCTGCGGTGTCTTCTTGTTGTTTTCCGGATCAATGATAGGCTTACCCGTTTCGTCGAAGATTTCACTGCTCTCGATTTGCGCCTGAGACATGTGCCGGATCAATCCTGTCACGACGCCGCCCGGATGCACGGCGAAGGCTCGAACGCCTCGGCGTTGGCCGATCGAGTCGAGCGCAACAGCGAAAAGCGAATTGGCCGTCTTGGATTGACCATAGGCGATCCAGGGGTCGTAGGCACGGCGCTGGAAATTGGGATCATGAAAGTCCATCCCGGCGCGGCGATGCGCATAGGACGTGAGCGCCACGACCCGCGCGCCTTGTGCACGAGTGAGCGCAGGCCAAAGCCGACAAGTGAGCTGGAAATGGGCGAGGTGATTAGCCGCGAACTGGGATTCATAGCCGCGCGCATCGCGCATCAGGGGCGACGCCATGGTGCCCGCGTTGTTCACCAGAATGTGGAGTGTGTCGTTCTCGCAAAGAAACCGTTTGGCGAAGGCGTCGATCGAGGAGGGCTCGAGGAGATCCATGGTTACGAGCCTGACCTCAGGCATATCAGCCAGGTTCGCTTTTGCCTTTTCCATATCGCGCGTCGGAACGACCACTTTTGCACCAGCGAATCGGAATGCACGGACGGTCTCTATCCCGATGCCGGAATATCCGCCGGTAACGATCGCAGCCTTGCCGATCAGATCGATCTCTCTGATCACCTCGGCGGCGGTCGTGGCGGCGCCGAAGCCGGAGCCGATGGGAGCTTGTGCGGTGAGCATGACGCTTGTTAGCGGCTCAGCGGCGGATACCCGCCAACGTAGATCCAATCCGACGCGTGCGCGGGCTGGTGACAGGGCTTGCAATTCACGCGGTAGTCATTTGACGGAGCTGTGCCTCCCCCCTTGCGGGGAAGATTGAGCGAGGGAGTTGACGGGTTAGCGGCATCGAACCAAGACCAACCCCAGCCATCCCCCCATACCGACTTATTGCCGGCATGGTGGCTCTTTTCGTCCCTCACCATGACGAACCAACCTCTCAGGCTATCAGCATGGCTGACAGTCCCGGTTGTCATTGACTCAGTGGCCGCCCGGTATACCTCCTTCACAAGGACGGCGCCGTCCGGAAAATGTCCGTCTTTGCGATACGCGGCGATGGTTCCGGGCGAAGCGTAGACGACATGAATTTCGTCCGAACCCTTGCTCTCGTCAGCGGCTACCGCCCAGCTTCCTAAAAACTGATATTGGGTTCGGTAGGCGTCCGGCACATGCATATTTCCGTTCGCGTCAGTGGCCGCTCCGGCGTTCAACGCGCTGTCCGCACCGGCCGTGTCTATATGCGAAGCCGCGACTATGGCGACCGATGCCGCGCATACTGCCACGCTGAGAGCTACAATTTTAGTTGCGTTCATGGCGGCTTTCCTGGTCCAGCTTTTTGCCGCGCGTGTCCGCACCGGCTCGCTCTCGATCTATTACGACGCGAGGCACCCGTCCGATTGCCGTAATATGTCGCGTTTGGAGAAAAGGTGCGCAAACCTACGGATACGACAGCTGATCTTCAGCCAATGGCGCCGTGTTGTTGTCATGCATAACAACGGAATGTATTCGCGAATTACATCGCTACAGGAGCCGGAAAGAAAGCGGTTCACTATTATACAATGGAGCGGTGATCATCCAATAGATACGGACGGATCTGACATATCGTTCGGACGGTCAGCTGGCCATTTGAACGAATGGTTGCCACTCCATCCTCAGAGGAACTCGATACATGCCCTTACTCCGATTCGATGTCATGGAAGGTCGCAGTGCCACCGACATCAAAACAATGCTTGACGCAGCGCACCGGGCCGCACTGGCTGCTTTCAAGGTTCCCCTTCGGGATCGATACCAGGTCGTTCACGAGCATCCTCGCTCTCATTTCGTCGCGGAGGATACGGGGCTCGGCATAGAGCGAACCGGAAACTGCGTCATCGTTCAAGTCACGACGCGGCCACATCCGCGGGAGGCGAAGGAAAGCTTCTACAAACTGCTCTGCAGCGAGCTCGAGGCAGCATGCGGTATCGCACCCTCCGACGTCATCGTGTCGATCACCACGAATTCTGACGAGGATTGGTCCTTCGGCAACGGCCGCGCGCAGTTTCTGACCGGCGAACTGGTCCCTCACAGGAGCGCGTCATGACGATCACGACGAGATTGACTCAGCGTTTCGGCATCAAGCATCCGATCGTGCAGGCGCCGATGACGCCGGGTGCCGGCGGTGTGCTTGCATCGGCCGTTGCCGAAGCCGGCGGGTTAGGCCTGATCGGTGGCGGCTATGTCGATCGAGTTTGGTTCGAAAAGGAATCGGCCAAGGTGACGCGGTCGGACGTCGGGGCTGGCTTCATCGCTTGGACGATACCGGAAGATCCGGGGTTGCTCGACATTGCGCTCGAGCGGCACCCGCGCGCCATGATGCTATCCTTCGCCGACCCAGCTCCCTATGCACCGCGGATCAAGAAGGCCGGCGTCCCATTAATGTGCCAGGTGCATACGCTCGAGCACGCATTTCGGGCGGCCGATTTCGGTGCCGATGTCATTGTTGCGCAGGGGACTGAAGCGGGCGGGCACGGCTGGGACGTGCAGTCAACTCTGACATTCGTGCCGGAGGTGGTGGATGCGCTTGCAAGCCGGGCGCCAGACGTCCTTGTGCTCGCCGCGGGCGGCATTGCCGACGGTCGTGGGCTCGCGGCTTCCCTGATGCTGGGCGCCGACGGCGTGCTCATGGGCACACGGTTCTGTGCCGCGCAGGAATCGCTCATTCCAGATGCCGCGAAGACGAGGGCCGTTGAGGGGCTAGGCTCGCAGACGATCCGGACCAGCGTCTACGACATCGTGAATAACCGGCACTGGCCACCGGGCTACACTGGCCGTGTGATGCGCAACAAATATGTCGAGAAATGGCTCGGTCACGAAGCCGAGCTCGAGCGCGTACGAGCGGTGGAGTTCGCAGGAGTCGAACAGGCATGGTCGGCGGGCGATTTCGATCACGCCAACGTGACAGTCGGCCAGGCGATCGGGCTCATTCATGATGTACCTACGGCGGGCGAGATCATCCACCGCGTCGTGGCCGAGGCCGAGGCACGGATGGGCAGGTTCGCTCATCGCGCTGCGGCGTAGAGAGAAACTGGTTTCTTCGAAGTTGGTGGGTGCCGGGCCGGAGATGGTCTGGCGCCTCCCTTCAGCAGATGCCGCCGCCCGAACTGAAACTGTAGATTGCTTGGTGAGTCGCTATGTCGCAAGCAAGGAAGGTCGAGGTGCTACCCACCACCGCTCCAGCGGAGGCCCCAGAACCTCAGCTGCCGCGCCGGAAGCGCGCGAAGCCTGCTCTGATCGGTGTAGCTTTCCTGGGCGCAACGGTCGGTGCCATCTACTTCGGGTATGACTATTGGACAAGCGGGCGCTTTCTAGTCTCGACGGACGACGCCTATGTGAAGGCGGACTACACAGTCGTCGCGCCCAAGATCTCGGGCTATATCGCTCAGGTTCTGGTCGAGGACAATCAGCGTGTGAAGGCCGGCGAGGTTCTCGCCCAGATTGACGATCGGGATTTCCGCACGGCGCGCGATCAGGCCAGAGCGGACGTCGGCGCCGCCGCGGCGTCAATCCGCAACATTGAGGCGGAGATCGACCTTCAGCACTCTATCATCGACCAGGCCAAGGCCGCGATAATCGCCGATCAGGCATCGCTCGGCTTCGCAAGAGTCGATGCCGAGCGCTATCGCGAGCTCGCCAAGACCGGAGCAGGCTCGGTCCAGCTGGCGCAGCGAACCAATGCCCTGGATCGCGAGACTATTGCGGCGCTGGATCGCGACCGTGCCGGCCTGAGCGCTGCAGAGCAAAAGATAGCAGTGTTAATGACTGAGCGGGAAAAAGCACTTGCCGAGCTAGATCATGCACGCGCCGTTCTGGCGCAGGCCGAACTCAACCTCAGCTACACGGTGATCGTGGCACCGGTAGACGGCACCATCGGCGAGAGATCGCTTCGCGTTGGCGAGTATGTCACGGCCGGCACACAGCTCATGGCTGTGGTGCCGCTCAAGGCGGTCTATGTGGTCGCTAATTTCAAGGAGACACAGCTCACCTTCGTGCGCGACGGCCAGCCCGCCAAGATCGAAGTCGACAGTTTCCCCGGCCGACGTATGAAGGCCCATGTCGACAGCCTCTCGCCGGCGAGCGGGCTTGAATTTTCCCTGCTGCCACCCGACAACGCGACCGGCAACTTCACCAAGATCGTGCAGCGGATTCCGGTGAAGATCGTGCTCGATGATCCGGATCTGGTCGGTCTCTTGCGGCCAGGCATGTCGGTCGAACCCACTGTTAATACAAAAGCGATCGTGGTCGACGAGCATCAGGGGGCACGCACAAGATGACTTCTTCAGTTCCGGTCCCGGAACATACCTAACGAAATGCCTTTCGCGAACGACCGCCAAGGAGTGCGTGTCCATGACCGCCATTGACGCTGCATCGGCCAGCCGCGCGATTCCGACCAACCCGACGAAGAGCTCGCTCAAGACGTGGATTGCTGTCATTGGTGCGACCTTGGGCGCCTTCATGGCCGTTCTGAACATCCAGATCGTCAATGCCTCGCTGGCTGACATCCAAGGTGGAATCGGAGCCGGCATCGACGACGGCGGTTGGATCTCTACCTCCTATCTAATCGCCGAGATCGTCGTCATCCCGTTGAGCAGCTGGCTGGCGCAGGTCTTTTCGATGCGCCGTTACCTGCTGGTCAATGCTGCGCTCTTCC
Source organism: uncultured Rhodospirillales bacterium (assembly GCA_964631425.1). Taxonomy (GTDB): domain Bacteria; phylum Pseudomonadota; class Alphaproteobacteria; order BOG-932; family Roseiterribacteraceae; genus BOG-932. The sequence continues at coordinate 179 of CAZVYC010000247.1, read as the reverse complement.
TCATCTTCTCCGCGGCCTGCGCGCTTTCGCAGAATCTCGGGCAGATGATCGTGCTGCGGGCCATTCAAGGCTTTTCAGGCGGCGTCCTGATCCCCTTGGCTTTCACCATCATCATCACGACGCTGCCTCAGGCGAAGCAGCCGATCGGACTCGCGCTTTTTGCCCTCTCCGCTACTTTC
>CAZVYC010000246.1:0-7378 GCA_964631425.1 uncultured Rhodospirillales bacterium | reverse complement strand
GGGGAAGGTGACGAGCCGCGTCCCCGGCTTGCGCCGGACCATCTCTGCCGCGGTTTCGGCCAACAACAGATCCGACTGGCCGCCGCGCAGCACCAGCACGGGACAGCGTATGGCGTCCCACATTGGCCACAGATCGACATCGGCCAGCGGCCCGGCGCGGAACGCCTCCGCGATCGCCGGATCGTAGGCGAGGCCATAGCCACCATCGGCGAGCGGCCGCGCGGAATGCCGGGCCAGATGCGCCCACTGGGCATCGGTCAATGGCCCGAACGGCGCGTGCACGCGCCTCAGATAGGCTTCGACTTCGGCGATCGTGGCGAAGCGCAGGTCCTGGCCGACATAGCTGGCGATGCGCTCCAGCGAGGCCTTGGTGACCAGCGGCCCGACATCGTTGAGGATCAGGCGGCGGATGGGCGTGTTCGGCTGGGCCGCCAGCATCATGCCGATGAGCCCACCCATCGAGGTGCCGAGCCAATCGGTCGAATCGACCCCGAGCCGCGCCAGCAGCGCCGTGGCGTCAGCCAGGTATTGCGGATAGGAATAAAGCGCGCCGTTCGGCAGCCAGGCGCTCCCGCCCCGCCCGACGACGTCGGGACAGACCACGTGATAGCGGTCCGACAGCGCCGCGGCGACAGAATCGAAATCGCGGCCGTTGCGGGTCAGGCCATGGACGGCGACCAGACAGGGCGCATCGCCGCCGGGGCCGGCCCAATCCCAATACACGTTGCGATGGAAGCCGGCGGGGCTCAGCCCCAGGACATGATTTTCGGCGGGTTCCATGGAAAAGCTCATGCAAACAGCCGCGACATCGGCTGCGACCTCGTGCTAAGGCGGAAGCGGCCGTGGTTCAAGGGGGCTAGATCGTGCGAGCACTGAAACGCCTGGTCGTCGGGGTCGTCATCCTGGTCGCGGTGATCGTCCTGCTCCCGGCCGGCCTTGTCGGCGGCATCGTCGCCTGGCTGAAATTCTCGCCCGCGCCGATGAGCGGCGAGGTCAAGCTGCCCGGCCTTACGGCACCGGTCGAGCTGGTGTGGGACGGAAACGCCGTGCCGAACATCTTCGCGGGCTCGCTGCGCGACGCCTACCGCACCCTGGGCTGGGTCCATGCGCGCGACCGTCTCTGGCAGATGGAAACGCAGCGGCGGACCGGGCAAGGCCGCCTGTCGGAGCTGGTCGGCCCGCTGGCCCTCGCCTACGATAAGCAGATGCGCGTGCTCGGTTTCTACCGGCTGGCCGAGGCGAACTATGCCACACTCGACCCCGAGACCCGGGCCGATGTCGACGCTTACACCGCCGGCGTCAACGCCTATCTGACCCATCCGGCCGCACCGCTGCCGATCGAGTTCCAGCTGTTGCATGTGACGCCCGAACCGTGGAAGCCGGCGGATACGCTGGTCTTCGGCCGCCTGATGGCGCTGCAGCTCAGCGGCAACTATCGCGAGGAAGCCCTGAGGGCGGAGATGGTCGGCAAGCTGCCTGCCGATACCTTCAAGCTGCTGTTCCCCGATGCGCCGACACCCGGCCTGACCACGCTGGCGGCGCTGAAGGGCATCGACTGGACGCGATTTACGGGAAACCTGCCGAAGGTGCTGGGGCCGCAGCACGCCTCGAACGAATGGGTGGTGGACGGCACGCTGACCAAGACCGGAAAGCCGCTCCTGGCCAACGATCCGCATCTGGGCCTGGGCGCGCCGATCGTCTGGTATCTGGCGCGGATCGTAACGCCGGAGGGCAGCCTGGCCGGTCCGACCTTTCCAGGCGCGCCCTATACGATCATCGGACATAACGACCGTGTCGCCTGGGGCGTGACCACGACCGGCGGCGACGTCGAGGATTTGTTCGTCGAGGACGTCGATCCGGCCGATCCCGCCCGCTATCGCACGCCTGACGGTACCGCCGCCTTCGCCACCCGCGACGAGGTGATCAAGGTACGGTTCAGCCGGGATGTCCACCTCACCGTGCGCGAGAGCCGGCATGGGCCGGTGATCTCCGACATCGACCCGGCGCTGTCCAACGCCGTCGGCCCGGGCAAGGCCGTAGCGCTGTCGTTCGTCGGCCTCGATCCGGCCGACACCACGGTCAGCGCCGTCCGCGCCATGGATCGGGCCCATGACTGGCCGTCCTTCCAGGCCGGGCTCAAGCTGTGGCACTCGCCGGAGCAGAACTTCGTCTACGCCGATGTCGACGGGCATATCGCCTTCACCTCGGCCGGCCCGGTGCCGCTGCGCAAGCACCCGACCGACGATTTTCCCGCCCCGGGCTCGACGGGAGAGGCCGACTGGACCGGGCTCGCCGATTTCAGCCAGCTGCCGCAGGCGATCGATCCGCCGAGCCATCGCTTCATCAATGCCAACAACCGCGTCGTGCCGGCGGACTACCCGATCTACATCGCCCGCACCTATGACGACGACCCGTTCCGGGCGGAACGGATCGCCCAGATGCTGGACGGCCGGCATGACTTCACGGCCGAGGATTTCGGGCGCATGCAGCTGGATACGCGCGAGCAGGAAAGCGACATGCTGCTGCCGCGGATGCTCGCCGTCGAACCGAGCAGCGATGCCGGCCGCAAGGCGGTGGCGCTGCTCAAGGCCTGGGACCGCATGATGAATCGCGACCGGCCCGAGCCACTGATCTATGCCGCCTGGGCCTGGCGGCTGAAACAGGCGCTGCTGGACAAGACGATCGAGCCGGACCTGCTGACGCAAGGGACGTTCGGCTACGGCTTCAGCCCCTATTTGACCGTCCGGCTGCTCGATCGCTATGCCGCGAGCGGAGAGGCGCAGGCGATCTTGGCCGATACGCTCGAGGCGACGCTGGCCGCCCTGACGAAGGCTTATGGCGCCGACATGGACAGCTGGAGATGGGGCGTCGCGCATCGCGCCCAGCTGACTTCGCAGCTGTTCGGCGCAATCCCCGTTCTCGGCCCGCTGTTCGATATCGGCCTGCCAGCGCCGGGCGGTGTAGAAACCGTGAATCGGGCCGGTTTCGGGCGCACTGACGGCATCCACTTTCCCGACGAGCATGGCCCCGGATATCGCGGGGTATTCGACCTCTCCAATCTGGACAACAGCCGCTTCATCATCGCGACGGGCGAATCGGGGAATCCGTTGTCACCCTACTACGGCAATTTCGTCGAACGGTGGCGTGACGGCCAGGCGATCAGATTGGCCGGAACCGCCGATCAGGTCGCAGCCAAGGGGCTTGGGCGGCAGCATTTCTCGCCGTGACGATTTCACCTTTGACGGGAGCGCCCCGGATCAAAGATCATGCGCGCCGACCGCGGGTCATGATAGAGAACCGCACCATTCAACCAGCGGAAATGTACCCGGCATGACCCGGAACGAAATTTATAGCAAGCTCGTGCCAATCTTTTGTGACGTCCTGTTCGCCGAAGACCTGGTACTGAATGACGAGACTACGGCCGAGGACGTCGAGGGCTGGGATTCGCTGAATCATGTGAACTTGATCGTCGCGATCGAACAAGTGTTCAGGATCAAGGTCACGACGCGCGATGCGCAACGGCTGCGCAACGTGGGAGAGCTGGTCGACATGATTGCCAGGAAAACCGCCTAGCGTGATTATGTCGTATACCAGTCTAGCATTCCTGCTCTCCTTCATCGTGGTCGTGCTGGCCGCCTGGGCGATGCCGCGGAGGCTGAAGCCCGCCTGGCTTCTGGTTGCATCGTATGGATTCTACGCGACCTGGAGCCTCGATTATCTGCAGCTGCTGGTCATTGTCAGCGCCTTCGTCTATGGCGCCGGCGTGGCCGTGGGACGGGTGACGGGCGAGGCGCGGCGGAAATGGACGCTCATCGCGGCCATCGGCGTGCTTGTCGGCATATTGATCGTCTTCAAATATCCCGACATCCTGAGCAGCATGCTGCGATCGGCCGGTGCGGGGAACGTGCTCGCCAACCTGCTGCCGCCGCTCGGGATTTCCTATTATCTCTTCAAGTCGCTGAGCTATCTGATCGACATCTACTGGGACAAGATCGAGGCCGAGCGCGACCCGATCAGGGTTGCCCTCTATATCGGATTTTTCCCCCAGATCGTGAGCGGACCGATCCAGCGCGCGCCGGCATTCCTGGAGCAGAGCCGGCAGCCCGATTTCTGCCGCCCCAACGCCGATCGGTTCGAGGCAGCGCTCGGGGTCCTGATCCTGGGATGCTTCGAGAAGCTGGTGCTAGCCGACCGCATCGGGCCGCTGGTCGCCGCGCTTGACGCCCCGCTGAACGCCTCCGCCGGGATGGCGCTCGCCGCGGACTATGCCTATGCCCTTCAGCTTTTCACCGACTTTTCCGGCCTGACCCATATCGCCATCGGTCTCGGGCTTTTCTTCGGTATCGAGGGGCCGCCCAACTTCAACCGCCCGTTCGCCGCGATGAACATCCAGGACTACTGGCGGCGATGGCATATGAGCCTGACGGGCTGGCTGACCGACTATCTGTTCCTGCCGCTCAGGATGAGCATGAGGCGGCTCGGCACGGCGGGCCTCTGCATCAGCCTGATGGTCAACATGATCCTGATTGGCGTATGGCACGGCTCAAACGCGACCTATCTCGTATTCGGCATCATTCATGGTTTCTTCCTGATCGGATCGTCGCTGACGCTGCCCAAGCGCAACCGGTTTTTCAAGAAACGCAAGCTGGCCTCGCTCGTACGCAGGATGTATGCGCCGGTCGTCACCTTCCACATGGTGGTGTTCGCGCTGATCTTCTTCCGCTCGCCGTCGGTGGCCGCAGCGCTCGGCAATATCGGGACGATCCTCAGTCTGCACCCAGCGGATGCATCGGCCTGGAATGGCATCGCGCAGGACGTCTGGGCGCCGGCGCTGGCGGCCGCGCTCGTTGGCCTCGGACTTGGGACCGGCTGGTTCGGGCTGCCCAGGCTTCTGCCGCGGACGCCCGACTCGCTGCGCCCGGCCGTCCGCTGGGGCGCCTATTCCGTGGGCGTGCTGGCGACAATCCTGCTGGCGCCCTTGATCGGCGGCCAGTTCATGTATGCCCGGTTTTGAGGAGGGGCGGTCTGCGATGATCCGGATATTACTCGGGATCGCGTTCTTCTTCCTGCTCGATGGCGCGCTGTTCCGCTCAGGCCTCTATGCGACGATCATGACGAGTGAATCGATGCAGGGGGCCGCGCATCACTTTGTCAGCGCGCTCGAAGCGCTGCCGCCGAATCCGGAAAAGGACATACTCGTCGTCGGCGATTCCCGCAGCGCCGAAGGGTTCAACGCCGGCCTCGCCACACGCCTGTTCGGCGAGGACGGGACGCGGTTCCTTCCGGCCGGCATGCCGGGCGTCGGCGCACGCGACTGGTGCTACATCCTGGAACGGCTTGACCCGAAGGCAGATCGCTACCGGGTGATCGCGCTGACGCTCAGAAGCTTTCGCAAGAGCCCACCCCAGGGTGCCGGGTTCGACGATCGCGTGATCGACGGCGACATATTGGGCCCGCTGATTTCGACGCCGGCCTTCATCGACCTGATCGGTCATCAGCCCGGCTTCGACCACAAGCTGGACCTGTGGTCACGCGTCATCGTCAGCGCGCTCAATTACCGTGCCGACTTCAACGACCTGGTGCTGCACCCGATCAGACGCTTGGGGAATTACCACTGGCGGCGGGTCATCGGGATCCATTTTAGCGACGGCTATAACGGCCGCCCGGAAACGATGACCGGACTCGCCTGGGATCCGCAAACCCGGACCCTGCGCTATCCGGAGCGCCTGACGGAGGCACAAAGACGGGAGATCGACGCCGATATCGAGCATCCCTATTGGGATGGGGTGGAGCAGGAAGACGCCTACAACGACTATTGGATCATGCGCATTCTCCGGCGCTACCAAGGCACATCCACGCAGGTGGTCCTGGTGCGGCTGCCGAATTTTCCGCTGCACGGAATCCTGGATGAGAAGGCGCTTCCGTTTTCTACTCTGGTCCACGACGCCGAATCACTCGGCAACGCCACGATCCTGCCGGAAGACACGCTTCTCGATCTCGAGCGGCCCGAATTTTTCTTCGACAACCGGCACCTGAATATGGAAGGCCGTGCCCGGCTGACGGAGACGCTGGCGCCGCTGCTGAAGGATATCAGCCTGCGGGCTCCGCCCAAGCTTGCGGGCCGTGCCGCCGCGGCGCCAATCCATGTGAATCAGTAAGCAGCAAATCCCGCGACCGCTTTTCGCGGCAATATCGCCACACCGCGCTTGCGCCCGAGCCCGCGCTCCACCACACTAGAATTATTGAGTCTTCCGGTGGTCACGCGATGTCGATCATACCGCCGCATTTTGCCGCGCTGCGCCGGTTCTACCGGTCGATGCCGTCGCCGTGCCCTTACATCCCCGGGCAGATCGAACGGAAGCTGTTCACGCGGCTGGACGGCGGCGGCGCGGCCGAGCTCAACGACACGCTGACCCGGGCCGGATTCCGCCGCAGTCACGACATCGTCTACCGCCCGGTCTGTCCCGCCTGCGAGGCCTGCGTGCCCGTGCGCATCCCGGCCGCGCTGTTCAAGCCCAACCGCACGCAGAAGCGGATCCTGAAGCGCAACGCCGACCTGACCATCGTCGAGCGGCCGGCGATCGCCAGCGAGGAGCAATATCGCCTGTTCACCGCCTATCAGCGTGGGCGCCACGCCGACGGAGACATGGCTCGGATGAGCTTCCTCGATTTCCGCGCGATGATCCAGGACGGCTCGGCCGAAAGCCGGGTGCTCGAGTTGCGCGACGGGCGCAACGGCCTATTGGGCGCCATGTTGGTCGACACGCTGTCGGACGGGCTGTCGGCGGTATACAGCTTCTTCGACCCGGCCGCGCACCGGCGCAGCCTCGGCACCTTTATCGTGCTGGCGGCGGTCAACCTTCTGCAGCGACGGCAGCACCCGTTCCTCTATCTGGGCTATTGGATCGCCCGGTCGCGCAAGATGGCGTACAAGTCGCATTTCCGGCCGCTCCAGGCGCTCGGACCGTCCGGCTGGCGCGCCCTTGACCCGGGCTTGTGAGAGGGTCGGCCTCCCCTATATCTTCGAAAATTGCCAGGCGGTTTTCCAGCGATTAGTCTCCCGCGGTCGTCCGACCCGATGAACGCACCTCGCATACCAAACGTTACATGGTCGGAAAAGGGAGTCGACTTGAACATACCCAATATCCTGCAGACGCCGCTGCTCGATCGCGCACCGACGCCGGACGCGCTAAGGCGGCTCGATGAATCCGATCTGCCCCAGTTGGCCGACGAACTGCGCGCCGAGCTTCTGGACGCGGTCTCCGTGACCGGCGGCCATCTGGGCGCGGGCCTGGGGGTGGTCGAGCTGACGGTGGCGCTGCACTACGTCTTCGACACGCCGCGCGACCGGCTGATCTGGGACGTCGGCCACCAGGCC
>CAZVYC010000245.1:0-7382 GCA_964631425.1 uncultured Rhodospirillales bacterium | reverse complement strand
GCAGAGGCCAGCATCTTGGCCTCCGGCATCTCCGCAACCTTGATGGACTTGCTGATCTCCTTGCCGTCCCGCCAAATCTTGATCGGAACTTCACGGTCGATCGGCGTCTCTACCACCATGCGCGGCAGGTGGCGGCTATCGGGCACCTCCTTGCCGTCAAAGGTCAGAATGACGTCGTTGGCCTGGATGCCAGCGGCCGCGGCCGGGCTCTTGGGCTGCACGCTCGACACCAGCGCGCCGGCGGCGTTCTTGAGGCCCAGGCTGTCGGCGATGTCCTGGTCGACGCTTTGGATGCTGACGCCCAGCCAGCCGCGCTTGGCTTTGCCGGACTGAATCAGCTGCGTAATGATCGGCCGGACCTCGGATGATGGATGGGCGAAGCCCAGCCCGATCGATCCGCCCGAAGGCGAGTAGATTAGCGAGGTAATGCCGATGACCTCGCCCTTCATGTTGAAAAGCGGGCCGCCCGAGTTGCCCTTGTTGATGGATGCGTCGGTCTGGATATAGTTGTCATACCGGCCACCGATGTCGCGGTTGCGTGCCGAGATGATGCCAGCAGAAACCGTGCCGGAAAGCGCAAAGGGCTCGCCGATCGCCAGTACCCATTCGCCGACCCGCGCCGCGTTGCTGTCACCCCAGGTAACCGCAACCAGATCGGGCGTCGGCTGAATTTTCAAGACCGCGACATCGGCCAGCACGTCGCGCCCGACAACGGTTGCTGTGAAGCTCTTCTCGTTCTGCAGCGTGACCTTGATCTCGTCGGCCGGCGGGCTGTTCGGGTCTTCACCGACGATGACGTGGTTGTTGGTGACCACATAACCCTTTTCAGCATCGATAACGAAACCCGATCCCACCGACATGCCGCGGCGCTGCGACTGCTCGCCTTGGCCGTTGCGCTCCATGAATTCGCGGAAAAACTCCTCAAAAGGCGACCCCGCGGGGCCGCGCTCCTCAGGCGCTTCCTTCTTGGTCTCCACCGGTTTCGATCGCGCCGAAATGTTGACCACGGTCGGTAACAGCCGCGCCGCCAGATCGGCGAAGTCGCCCGGAGGCGCATGCTCGGCCATGGCCGGCGTGGAGATCGGCGCCAGTACCGCGAGGCAGATGGCGAAGAGGCCGGCAGCGGCGCTGCGGCGCGGCGATGCGGCCCGTGGGGCTTGGCGCGCAGCGGGCGCAGGCGCGGGCGCGATTTCTATCTGCATCTGGAACTCGATCCTCATATCCTCGGGCCAGAACGAACGACCACCCTAACAAATCCGCCCGATAAAAGCATTTACGACCCGCCCAGCGCGCGGTCAACTGTCGCACCTGTGGCTATTAAGGTGATCGAGCCGTCCTACTTGCCTGGCGACTTGCCAAGATCGGGGCGCGACAGATATCGGAGAAAGTCCGAATTTGGCGAGAGCACGAATTGAGACTCTTCGCCGCCCAGGCTTTTCTTGTAAGCCTCCAGCGAACGGTAGAAGGCATAGAACTCGGGGTCGCGGCCGAACGCGTCGGCGTAGATCTGCGTCGCCTGGGCGTCGCCCTCGCCGTGCAGAATATAGGCCTGCCGCTTGGCGTCCGCCAGGATCACGGTCCGCTCGCGATCGGCCTTGGCTCGGATTTCCTGACCTTGCTCGTAACCCTCAGCGCGATATTGCGCCGCCTCGCGCTGCCGTTCGCTGTTCATCTGGCCATAGATCGATTGGCTGATCGATTCGGGGAAGTTCGCCCGGCTGATCCTCACGTCTGCGACGACGATCCCGAGCGGCGTGGCCGCGGCGTTCATTTTATCGCGGATCGATCGCATCACGCCTTCTCGATCCTTGGACAGCATAGTCGTTACCGTCGTGCCCCCCAGCACATCGCGCAAGGTCGCGTTGATTGATGCGGTCAGACGAAGCTGCGCGCCTTCGATCGTACGGACAGCCTGATAGAATTTCAGCGGATCGACGATCCGGTAGACGGCGAACGCGTCGACGACGAGCCGCCTCTGGTCGGCGAGGATCACCTCCTGGGGCGGCGAGGACAGGTCCAGGAGCCGCTTGTCGTATACCACGACATCCTGGATGAGCGGCGTCTTGAACTTAAGCCCCGCCTGCGTCTCGATCCTCTTGACCGCGCCAAACTGGAGGACGATCGCCAGCTCGGTCTCGGAGACGGTGAAGAGTGAGGACGCGATAAGGAAAAGAACGATGGCCGCGCTGATGATCGCTGTCAGTGTCAGGCGATTGAAAGGCATGGGCATGGGTCACTGCCCTTTCTGAGCGGGCGCTGCCGGCAGGCCGGGCAGCGGCAGATAGGGAACAACCCCGGTTTTGCCCTCGGCACCGGGCTCGATGACGATCTTGCGGGCTTTTTCGAGCACCGCCTCCATCGTGTCGATGTACATGCGGCGCGCGGTGACGTCGCGCGCCTTCTGGTACGCGTCCAGCACCGAGACGAATTGCTGCGCCTCGCCAGTCGCCTCGGCAACTGTCTTCTCCTTATAGGCCTGGGCGTCTTGTATCATTTTCTGTCCGTCGCCGCGGGCCTTCGGCACGATATCGTTCGCATAGGCCTGCGCCTGGTTCCGCTGCTGTTCCAGTTCGGCGCGCGCATTCTGCACATCATTGAAGGCGCCCACGACAGGCGCCGGCGGATCGACGCGCTGAAGCTGGATTGCTGCGACCTGGATACCGGAATTGTAGCGATCCAAGGTCGCCTGCAGGATGGACGCTGATTCGGCCTCAATCTGACCGCGGCCCTCGTTCAGCGCCGGCTGGACATCCGTCTGCCCGATCACCTCGCGCATGGCGCTTTCCGCGGCCTGCTGCAGCACGCCGACGGGGTCGGCCATGCTGAAGAGATATTTCACCGGGTCGCGAACCTGCCAGGCAACGATGAAATCGAGCTCGACGATGTTGCTGTCGCCAGTCAACATCGTGCCGACATCGATCGTCCCGGAGACCCGGGAGCCGATCTCGGTCAAATGGCGGCTCGTCACGTCGACGAACGTGACCGTCTCGATCGGCCAAGGCAGCTTGTAGTGCAGTCCGAGCGCTTCGGTGCGAGCCAGCGCGCCGAAGCGCTGCACGACCGCCTCTTCGTTGGGATCCACCCGATAGACCATCTCCTTCAGCAGCAAGCCGGCGAGCAGGATGATCGCGATCACGACGACGACCAAAGCTCCGCCATGGCGACCGTTCAAACCGGGCCACCATTGGCTGAAGCGATCCTGGCCCTTGCGCAGCATCGATTCGAAGTCGTTCTTGCCATTGCCCTGCTGTGCAGGGCGCTTCGGCTCGTTGCCGCCGGGCGGAGGACCCCATGGGCCGCCGCCCTTATCATTCCACGACATCAGGCACGATCCTCTTGCTGCCGCGCCGGAGCCCACTTGTTCTATCGGCGCGGGCTCTATATGTGCCGGGCGGCGGTATAATGGCAATCCGCCAATGGAATGGGTGAAGCGGAGCAAGGATCATGTCGGCGGCGGGAACGGTGGATGAAGGCGCAGTGCGCGGCGTGCTCGATGGCATCACCGCGCCGCGCAGCGGCAAGAGCCTGCTTGCCGCCGGCATGGTGGGCGGGATCTCGATCGCCGGTGACAAGGTGACGGTGGCGCTGGAGGTCGATCCGGCGATGGGGCCGGCGCTCGAGATGCTCCGTCGCGAGGTCGAGGCCCGGATCGGTGCGCTGCCCGGCGTGGCGCGGGCCACGGCGCTGCTCTCGGGCAGCAAACCCCGCCCGGCCGCGCAGCCGGCCGCTCCCGCGCATCGCCACCCGGAGCAGAGTCAGGGCGGCCAGCCGAAGCTGCCGTTGCCCGGCGTTCGCCATATCATAGCGGTGGCCTCGGGCAAGGGCGGCGTCGGCAAGTCGACCACGGCCGCCAATCTGGCGTTGGCGCTGAAGGGGCTGGGCAACCGGGTCGGCATTCTCGACGCGGACATCTACGGTCCCTCGATGCAGCGCGTTCTCGGTGTGACCGGCAAGCCGCAGACGACACCCGAAAAGCGCATTCTGCCAAAGGAGGCGCACGGGTTGAAGGTCATGTCGATGGGCTTCCTTGTACCCGAGGACACAGCGATGATCTGGCGCGGACCCATGGTAATGGGCGCAATCCAGCAACTGCTGCGCGAGGTGGAATGGGGCGAGCTCGATTTCCTGGTGGTCGACATGCCGCCCGGTACCGGCGACGCGCAGCTGACGCTCGCCCAGAGCGTGCCGTTGGCCGGCGCGGTGATCGTCTCGACGCCCCAGGACTTGGCGCTGATCGACGCGGCGCGCGGCGTGGCGATGTTCAACAAGGTCGCCGTGCCCGTGCTGGGCGTGGTCGAGAACATGAGCACGTTCATCTGCCCCAACTGCCAGCATGAAACGCCGATCTTCGGCCATGGCGGGGCGCGCAAGGAAGCAGAGCGGCTGGGCGTGCGGTTTCTCGGAGAAATTCCGCTCGATATGGCGATCCGGGTCACCTCCGACGAGGGCCGGCCGATCGTGGTCGACCAGCCGAACGGCCCGCACGCGGCGGCTTACCGTAATGTGGCCGAAGGCGTGGCGGCGGCGCTCGCCCAGGGCGCCGGCGAGCGTAAGGCGCCGATCATCCGGGTGGAGTAGGGTCGGTCAAAATCGGCGCGGGTCAAAATCGACGCGAATTGACCGGCACGATTTCCTGCCCGATCGGCGCGATCGCAAGGATGGCCAGCTTCACGTGCTGCCAAGCGAATGGGATGCCAATGATGGTGACGGCGAGCGATACCGCCAGCGCGAGATGACCCAGCGCGAGCCACCAGCCTGCGACCACAAACCAGATGATATTGCCGACCAGCCCTATCGGACCCGTGCCGAGATCGGAGCGGCCGGTCAGCGCACGCCGGTCGACGGCGACCCGTCCGAACGGCCACAAGGTGAAGCTGGCGACCGTAATGGCCGCCCCTGCCCACGGAATGCCGATGATCGTGACGATCATGAGTAACGCGGCGACCAGCCAGGCCAAGCCCGCGAAAAAGCCGCCGAACACGAGCCAGAGAAGGTTGAGGATGACGGTCATGGGACCATGCCGGAGTCGCCGCGATGCGAAACGGGACCGTAGGCAGGTCCGCCGCCCCGCTCCAGCACATCGTAGCAGAGCGAGAGCATGACGGTCAGCACGGCGACGTTGGCCACGCCGACCGCGGCGAACAGCACGAGCAGGGCGATGGGCTGCCGCATCGGTGCCGGAGTCTGGCCGGACGCGAGGGCGTGGCTTGCCTCCCGCATCGCAGGGATTGCCAACAGGAGATTCAGCACGATCAGGGGCAGCGCAGTCAAAAACGCGACGGCGAACAGACGAAGCCAGTTGCCGAAGGTCGCCCTCCAAGAGGTCCCCAGTCGGTCTTTTTCGACCCCGAGCGCGGCGGCGGGCAGGGCCAGCATGAAACGCAGGAACAGCGCGCCAAGCACCAGGATCGCGGCGATGCTGCTGAAGAAGGCGAGGATGCCGCGCCTTTCGGGCGCGCTGACCAGGCCCGCCGCCATGCCGAGGATCGTGACGACCAGAATGAAGATGATGGCGAGAAGAACGCCGATCACGGCGAGCAGCAATCCCGTGCCGATGTAGCGGAGCAGGTTTCCGTCCCACCTGAAAAAGGCGATGCCGCGCCGAATCTCGTTCAACAGCACGGTACGGTGCAGACCGACCGCGGCCGACATCGAAACGAGAGTGACGAGGATGTTGATCACGAAGGCGAGCAATCTTGCGTCCGGCGACGCGTCTGGCGCGCCCAGATCGGCCCGCTGGATATAGATCGAAGCGGCGAGCCGCACCGCGAACAAGAGCAGCAGGGGAAGTGCCAGCAGCTCGCGGCGCTCCCACACATAGGCGTAGCTTCGGGTGACTACCGCCCAGACGGGCAGACGCGGCCGAACGCCCGCTGTCACCACGCAATACCTCCTCCGCCGGTGGCGTCAAATAATCTAGGCCGAAGCCTGTGACCGCGAAACACCCTGGATCATCGGTGCGCCGCCGGTCCGCCGCCACGCACCAGGGCATCATAGCAAAGGGACAGCATTATGGTGACCACGATCAACTGGAGCGGCGAGACCACGCCCGCGGCTATCGTGACGGCCAAATCCCCGGCGAGACTGTGGTTTGCCGGTTGGTCGGAGGTCGGCAGGCGGAGCAAGGAAGCTTCGATCGCCAGGAACGGCAGCAAGGTCGTGACGATCACGACCAAGATGCGGAAGCCGTTGCCCCGTGTCGCCTCCCAGAGTTGCCTGAGCTGCGGCCGCTGGCCAATGGCAGCCGCCGGCAACATCATGCTCAAGCGGCCGATAGCCATCACTGCTACCACGAGGATAACAAGGCCGACGATGGCCGGTACGCCGTCCGAGCTCTGACCGGTGACCGCAAGCAGTGCCGGCATGCTTGCCATCACCGTAACGACAAAGAGCAGCACGCTCGTCACAACATACTGGACGAAGTCCCGGTCGAAACGGAAGAAGCGGAATCCGGCCGGTGCGTCGGCCAAAAGGACGAAGCGGTGAATTCCGACTGCGAACGCCATCGCGAACACCTCCTCGGCGCCGGTGATGAACAGCGCCGGCAGCGAGGCGCCCTGGCGCAAGGCCAAGACGCCGATGAGATCGGCGAGAATAGTGATGATCGCGTAGATCATGTACGGGCCGGCCAGGACGGCGCGGCTTTCCCACGCGAAGGCGAAGCTGCGACGGATGACCAGGTCCACCGGCAGCCGCCGGGGCCGCACCGGTATCATGCCGGCCGGCCGAGCAGCGCCATCAGCTCAGTCCATTCGCGCTTGCTGAGACCGCTGCCGACCGCCTCCACTGCCTCGCCTGTGAGCATCCGCCGCACAACGCTGAGTGCTGTCGCCGAAAGCTGCGCCGCGCCCAGGCGGTATTCGGCAAAAGCCTCAGCCGCCAGCGGAACCCAGGCCTTCAGCGTATCGATCATCGCCTCGGCATAGACCCGGATCTCGTACTGTGCGTGGGGATCGGCGCGAAGTCGGAGGAAATTCATCAGGTTGTGCAGGTCGGTCTTCCAATACCATTGGGTATAGGTGTTGAGGGTGAGGTTGATCCGCGCCAGCTCGCGTGCCAGCCCTTGACGGTCTGCGTCAGCCGGGGCGCCGTCGTCATCCTCGTTGAGCATCCAGGCGTAATCGCGATAGGTCTTCTCGGCGTCTTCCTTAAGCAACCGCAGCACCTCGTCCGCCTCATTGCCGGCCAGGATGTCGCCGCGGCCTTGCCGGTTGCTGATCGATTGGGCAGCCAGCTGCTCGGGCGCGGGGACATAGAATTCCTTGTCGAGCACCGAGTAGCGCGCGGAATACTCGTTGACGTTGGCTGTGCGGTGGCGAATCCATTGCCGCGCGACGAAAATCGGCAGCTTCACGTGGTACTTGATCTCGCACATCTCGAAC
>CAZVYC010000244.1:0-7422 GCA_964631425.1 uncultured Rhodospirillales bacterium | reverse complement strand
TGCGGCTCCGCGGGGCGGCGCGGGGCGCCCCCGGGCGCGGTCGGCGGTGTGGGCACGGCGGTGGGACGGGACGGCAAGCCCGCCTCCCCTTCGCCGAGCGCGACGGGCCGCGCCGGGGCGGTTGGCGTCGGTCGCGGGCCTGCCGGCTGAAACGGCGTTGCCGCAACGCGGTCGGCAGACGGCGCGGAGTCGCCTGCGCCGGAGGGGGGTTTGCGTCCAAACATGGCATCGATCCTTACAGCTCGGGAATGGGACGGACCGGCGTATCACCGAATCTTGGGCGGCGGCAACCTTTGATTCAATTCCCGGTTTGTCGGGGGTGGGGGCGAAGGCTCTTCCCTATTGAGAATGACGGAACCAAATCGGCGCCTTCTTAAGCATTCCTCGAAGGAGGAACATATGCTCTCAGTGAAGTGAAGAGCTTGGGTTGGCACCGCAACACTTCTTGTATTTTCGACCTGATCCGCAAGGGCAGGGCTGGTTTCGGCCGATTTTTTCGGAGCGGCGCGGCTCGCCGGATCCGAAGGAAACCGGCTGCCCAGTTTTGTCCCCGGTCGGCGTCGCCGGCCCCAAACAGGAAGGGCTCATGCGGTACGCCATCGGCAATGGAGCTAGCGATCGCGTTCAAGTACCGTATCAGCAGTTCAAGAACGAACCGCAGCTGGTCCTGGCTGTCGTAGACCGGTCCCTCGGCGGGCTCGCCCCCGCCCCAGATGTACGGCATGTATTCCGAAGGCAGGATTGTCTCCGGCCCGGTGATGAGGGCGCAGAAGAAGCCGTCCAGTTCCTCCAGAATGGGCGCGTGCCGAAGGTTACCACCGTTCGCTCGGCGACCGGGACACCGTCCGCGAACTGTCTGAGGTTCGTGCCCAAGCCGAGTCCGAGCAGAAAAAGCTATTCGCCGATGTCGTGCGCCTTCGCACGTTCCTTGGACTCAAGCTGAGCCTTACCAACAAAATCGAGGCAGCCCTCGCCAGGTTCGCCGCCGCCATCGCACGCTTGGGCAAGGGCACCGGAAAAACAGGCGGGCGGCAGCGAAGGATCATCCGCGAGGCCGCCATGGATACGGCCGAGGCCGTGCCATGCTGGATTCTGCCGGAGTGGCGTGTCGCCGAGCAATTGCCCCCGAACCTCGCCGCCTTCGACTTGGTCATCATCGACGAGGCATCTCAATCGGACATCTTGGCTTTTCCGGCCATCATGCGCGGGAAAAAAGTACTGATTGTCGGCGACGACAGGCAGGTCAGCCCCTCAGTCATCGGCATCGAAGACCGCAAGATAGTCCAACTGCGCACGACCTTCCTCACCGGGTTGCCATGGAGGCGGGCAGCATCCTCCGTCCCAAGGAGGTACTCGATCTCTGCGACTCCGACTTCGAGCGGGACTTTGGGCGATGCCTCCTGGAGCTCGGCTACCGCCTCAAACCCCAGGTCCCTGTCGGCGGCTACCGGATCGACTTCGTAGTGGAGGGTGCCGACGATCGGCGCCTCGCCATCGAACTGGACGGCGACAAGTACCATGGCCCGGACAAATGGGCTGACGACGTCCGCCGCCAGAAGGCGTTGGAACGGTTGGGATGGGTGTTCTGGCGGTGCTGGGGGTCGTCCTGGATTGCCGATCGACAGGGCTGCCTGGACGACTTGAAGGCGACAATGGCCCGTATGGGAATAGAGCCGTTGGGCATGGGGGTCATCGAAGGGGTCTACACTCTTCACATTGAAGCGGCCCCGCCATCGCCTGTTGAGAGCGAGGAGCCGGAACCTCTGGAACGAGCAGTCACGGTGGGGCGAAGCCCAAAATCGTCCTTGTCGGACATCGCGACTGCCGAGAGTTGGATCCCGGCGTTCGTCGGGATAACGGGTTTGGGGTAGTGGTCAGGATCGGGGGTGGGACGAGCGGCGGAGCGGGCGTGGTTCAGCGGGGTTGCTCGAGTTGACGGCTTGCGGGGTCGGGTCTGGGGAAGGCTGATGGGTGACGCCTATTTCCGCTCTGGAACTCTACGCCGGCAAGCGATAGCGCGCCTTTAGCTGTATCGCGGCGGCCGTGTAGGCGCTTTCGATTTGAGCCGCGATGGGCGGCAGGGCATCGTAAACCCCTTCCTTATATTTTTGCTCCAGTTCCTGGGCGAGGGCGGCCACCTCGGCGATACCAAGATTGCCGGCGGTGGATGCGATATCATGCGCCATCTGCCGGGCCGTCGCAGGATCTCCGGCCGCCAGGGTGCGGTGGATTTCCGCGAGCCGGTCAGGAGTCTGCTCCAGTAGCATCGCCGCGAGCTCCGAGACCTCATCCCGGCCGATTTGGCTTTCCAGCCGGCTCAAGACCCCGTCGTTCAATGCATTCGCCAGCGCTTTGTTCTCGCCAACGGCGGCGAGGGAACCAACCGTCGCGGATTTCGGGACCAATCGTCCGATCGCTTCGGCGAGGGCGTCCGGGTCGATCGGCTTGGTGACGTGATCCTGCATGCCCGCCGCCAGCACTTCCTCGCGGATGCCGGCCATGACATGGGCGGTTAGCGCAATGATCGGGGTTGCGCCGCGCGGTCCGTGCAGCTTGCGAATGCGCTGCGCTGCCTCGATTCCGCTCATGCCCGGCATTTGCAGGTCCATCAGGATAATGTCGTAATCGTTGGCCGCCGCCGCCGCGAGCGCGCCGATGCCGTTGTCGACGACCGTGATCCGATGGCCCCATTTCTTCAGCAGCGCGTTGATCAACTGCTGGTTGATTGCGTTGTCCTCGGCAACAAGTACATCGAGCGAGGGACCTTCCCTTACCGGCTTTGCCGCGGCTTCGGGATTTATAGGCGCGCTCTCGAGCCCCAACACGCGACACAGGGATTCGATCAGCGCCGCCCGCTTGAGCGGCTTGGCCAGGAAATCGTCAAAGCCGACGTGCCGCGCGTCGTCACTTGGGTTAGGCAGGCCGACCGAGGTCGCGAGGATGAGCTTCAGATCGGCAAGAGCTGGGACGGCGCGGAGAGTCCGCGCGAGGACGACACCGCTGATATCGGGCATGTTTTGGTCCAGGATCGCCACGTCATAAGGTTTGCCGTCCGCGATGGCGGTTTTGATCGCCGGCATCAGCTGACTGGGCTCCGCGAGCGTGGTTATGTCGATGCCATAGGCTTCCAACTGACCGGCGATGGCGCGGCGATTGATTGCGGTATCATCGACGACGATCACCCGGCGACCTTTCAACAGGTCCGGTTGGGCGAGCGTGGCGACGGCCGGTTCCGTTTTGGCCTTGGCATAGCGCGCGGTGAAGCGGAAGGTGCTGCCCTCGCCGACCGTGCTCGTCACCTCGATCGCGCCGCCCATCAGCGTCACCAGCTGTTTCGAGATGGCGAGCCCCAGCCCGGTGCCGCCATAACGCCGGGAAATCGACGTATCACCCTGCATGAACTTGCCGAACAGCTGCTGCCTTGCTTTTTCCGGAATTCCGACGCCGGTGTCGGTGACAGAGATGCAGAGCATGCCGCCGCCGTCGACTTCAGGCTGGGCCGACAGAGTGACTTCGATATAGCCGACGCTGGTGAATTTCAGCGCGTTGCCGATCAGGTTCAGGATCACCTGCCGCAGGCGCGCTGGATCTCCGCGGACCCACCGCGGCATGTCGGGCTCGATCAGAGCAGCAATCTCGAGCCCCTTCTGCTGAGCCTGGACGGCGAAACTGTCAAGCGCTGCCTCGACGAGGGCGCTGGGCGAAAAATCGATCGCTTCGATCTCGACCCGCCCAGCCTCCAGCTTCGAGATGTCCAATATGTCGTTGACCACACTCAGCAAGGTGTCGGCCGATGTCTGGACGCCTCTCACGAGTGCCTCCTGCTGGGGATCGAGGGTTGTATCGAGGAGCAGGCTGTTCAATCCGATGATGCCGTTCATCGGCGTGCGGATCTCGTGGCTCATCGTCGCCAAAAAGTCCGATTTGGCGCGGTTCGCGGCCTGGGCTTCATCCCTCAGCCGCATGAGCTCGACAGCCGCCAGCGCGCGGCGCTTCTGTTCACGTGACGTCAGCACCAGCAGGACGATCGCGATCAGCGATGCCCCGCCGGCGAGAACATAGATGACCCATTGCACCTGCTGGCGCGCGCGTTCCTCCGTGGTCCGGCGCTCAGCCAAGAGATTTTGCTCGGTATCGATCATGGCGCCGATCCGTTCGCGGATATCGGTCATCAGGGTTCGGCCGACGCGGGTGTCCGGTGCATTCAGCACCTCGTCGCGGTGCCCGGTCTTGACCAGCGATATGGCCTCGGCCAGCAGGTCCATCTTCGACGAGATCAGCTTCGACAGTTGGTGCAGGGCTTCCTCCTGCGCAGGATTGTCGGCCACCTCAAGCTCGAGCGCCCCGATGGCCTGGGGGATCGTCTGGCGCGCGGCGTCATAGGGCTCAAGCGCGTCGTCGCTTTGGATCAGTACAAAGCCGCGTGCGCCGGTTTCAGCGTCGGCCGCACCCTGAAGCACTTGCTGGAGGTGCCGGATGACGGCGTGGGTATGCTCGACCCAATAATCCGCCTCAGTAGTCGCGTGCCGGGTGAAGATAGCGAAACCGAGCAGCAAGGCGACAAGCAGCAGGATCGGGATCAATCCCGCATAAGCGCGGAGGAATCTTATCATGGAATTTGCCAGTGCCCTGGTCGGGATCGCTGAATGATATCGTCTCTTAGAACACGAAAGCCACGTGAGTTTATCATCGCAATGATGCGTTCACGGAAATTTTTCAGCGATCCTTTGCGATGGTGAGTCATCATCGATGCCTCTCCACCCGCTCGACGAGACTATCCGGGTTCGATCGCCTGCCTTTACGAAGGACCAGGCGCGCATTCTTCATTGTAACAGGGTCGCGGAATTCCGGCCTTACAATGGCGTTATCAGCAACCGATCCCGGACGACGGCATTATCCACCTCGCCACTCGCCCGGGCCGGATTCCCAGATTATTGGCTAATCGGACTGTCGGGATAGCAGTCGGGATAGCCTTCATATTCGTCGCAATGGGTCGTCGCACCCGCGATCTCGGGTGGTAAGGTGCAGGCTTGCAGCAAGCCCATCGAGAACCCTAAAGAAATAACCAGAAGGATTGTTCGCATCTTGCTTCTCCTTTCCAGTGTTTACGTGATGACAAGATCTGATGATTTCCCCACGTATTTTCTGCGTCCGCTTGGGGTAGTCGGGATACAAACGAACCTCATACGTCCATATCCATAAATCATCTGCCCTATAAGCGGAGGCCTTGTCGGTGTTTGTTCTTCCATCCACCAATGACGTGTTCTTTAACAGGAAGTGAAAGGGCCTGTAATCTTGTCGGTACTGCCACTGGATGGTTGGATCGATGCATTAGGTTATTGGCATGGCGATCCTCCGAGTTTAAAAGGTTAATCTTAACATACAATCGTCGCGGATAATTGAAACTATTCCGGGTGATGTGCAGGCCACGGAGCGCCCCGTTACTATGTGGATACCGAAAAAGATTGTAAAATTTTTAAATCACGACCCAGATTTCACTCGTCCGAGGGAATTCTGGGGAATTCCAAGAATTCATGTAATTCGCGAAGTCGATAAAAAATGGATTCCACCGGAATTCCGGAATTCGGAACTCCAGCACAGGCGCGGGTTAGGATCGGCTTGAGCGGGCGAAGCCCATCGTTTCGGGCGAAATCCGCATGGGTTTCGCTGCGTATCCTACGGGATGAGGGCGGAAGTGGGCCTTTAACTCTTCGGCAGGGCCTGGAAGATGTGCAGCATGAAGGCGGTTGCCAGGACGGGGGTCAGCAGGTTGGCGAGCGGCAGGAAGGACAGGGCGGCGATCGCCATGCCGGCCAAAAAGACGCGGAACGGGTAGGTGCGCCTGAGTCGCAGGACGGTGCGGCGGTCGATCCGGCGCAGCGCCACCAGCTCGAAATATTCGCGGCCGAGCAGGTAGCCGTTAATCGCCAGAAAAATGAGGACGTTCGGGCCCCACAGCAGATAGAGCGGCAAGGCTAACAGGTTGACGCCGATCGTGGCGACCAGGAAGGAAAGCGAGACCGATAGCTGCTCGCCCGCGCTCTGGCGGCGTTCGGGCGGCAGGCCGGGGTACCAGCGCCGCTCGACCGCGCGGGCGACCTGGCCGATGAACAGGCTGGCAATCACCGCGGCGATGGCGCCGAACAGCGCCAGCGTGACCAGGAAGGCCGTGACGCCCGTCGCGACGCGCGCCAGCCAATCGAGCCAATGCGCCTGGAACATCGTGACATCGGCAAGCAGGGCGCCGATGCCGAACCAGCAGGCGAGGAGGACCAACCCCGCGCCGGCGACGCTGATCACCAGCACGATGAAAAGCGCCGGATCGAGCAGCTGTTGAATCGCCCGACCGGCCGCCTTTAGCATGCGATTGATCCCCGCTTCTTTGCGCCGGGTAAACGGCGCCAGCCCCTCACCCAAGCCCTCTCCCCGCGCCGCCAAAGGCGGCTATCTGCGTTACGCAGATAGCGACCTCCGGTCGCGGGGAGAGGGAGCGTTCTCCAGATGACCTCAGGTAACCCGGAAGTTCTTGAACTGCCAGGGATCATCTGCGTCGATATCTTCAGCGAAAAGTCTGCCGCGGTCATGAAGCGGCGTCCAGTCGCTATAAACGCCGACGACCGGGCCCAGGTAGCGCATCTGGATGTCGAGCACCTCGCGGAAATCGACGTCGTCGGCCTCGACGATGCCGAGCTTGGGGTGACGGATCGCATAGATCATGCCGGCCAGGGCCGCGGAGGTCACCTGCAGGCTGGTGGCGTTGTTGTGCGGCACGTGCCGGCGCGCCTCGCCGATCGAAAGCTGCGAGCCGTACCAGTAGGCGCCGCGCGCATGCCCCATCAGCAGCACACCGAGTTCGTCGATACCGTCGGCAACATCCTCCATCAGCAGGCGCTGCTCCGGCTGCTGACGCCAGTTGCGGCCGGCCAGTTCGTGGATCGACAGTATGGCGTCGTCGCACGGGTGATAGGCGTAATGCACGGTCGGCCGGTAGTCCGGGTGGTCGTTCGGGCCGACCGTCAGGTAATCGGCGATCGAGATCGCCTCGCTGTGGGTGATGAGGAAGCCATGGAAGGGCCCGGCCTTGGGCGTCCAGGTGCGCACGCGGGTCGATGCGCCCGGGCGGCTCAGATAGATCGAGGCCTGCGAGCCGAAGGCCTGGCGGTTGCCGTCGGGCGGCAGGGTCTTTTCGTGACTGCCCCAGCCAAGTTCCGCCGGCTGGCAACCTTCGGCCACGAAGCCATCGATCGACCAGGTGTTGATGAACTCGCCCGGCCGCTTGCGGACATTGGATTTCTGGGTGTCACGCTCGGCGACGTGGATCACCTTGACGCCCAGCGTCTGGGCGAGTCTGGCCCAGCCCTCGCGGGTGGTCGGCACATCCGTCTCGACGCCAGTGTCGCCGGCGATATCGAGCAGCGCCTC
>CAZVYC010000243.1:0-7427 GCA_964631425.1 uncultured Rhodospirillales bacterium | reverse complement strand
CGATGATCGCATCATAGTTGGCCAGATCCTCGACCTTGGCGATCGGCGCCTTCTGGTCCAGCTTGAAATGCGCGCCCCGGGCGATCTCCTCAGGCACCAATTCGGGCACGCGCTTGATGTCCACGGTGGCGCCCGCCGCGCGGGCGCCCTCGGCCTCGGCCTCGGCCATCTTCTCGATATGGCCATAGGCCGAATAATACAGGACCAGAACCTTTGCCATTGACAGTCTCCTTGACAGGTCGTTGCGAAACTTACGCGGCGTCGACCAGGACGATTTCAGAATCTTCGAGCGCCTTTATTGTGACGACCACCTCGTTCTGGATGGCGGCGCCGTCACGGGCATTGATGGTCACGCCGTTCACCTCGATCTTGCCGGTCGCGGGAACCAGATAGCCCTTGCGCTCCGCGCCCAGGCTGTATTCGGTGCTTTCGCCGGCCCGCAGCGTCGCGCCCACTACGCGGGCGTCGGTGCGGATCGGCAGTGCGTCGCTATCGCCGGCGATGCCGCTAGCCAGCGCCACGAAGCGGCCGGCCCGGTCATCCTTCGGGAACGGCTTGGCACCCCACGAGGGTGGTCCGCCGCGGCGATTCGGCATGATCCAAATCTGGAACAGCCGGGTCGTGCCTGCTTCAAGGTTGTACTCAGCGTGGCGGATGCCCGAGCCCGCGCTCATCACCTGCACGTCGCCGGCCTCGGTGCGGCCCTCGTTGCCCAAGCTGTCGCGATGGGTGATCGCCCCCTCGCGGACATAGGTTATGATCTCCATGTCCGCATGCGGGTGCGGCGGAAAGCCGGTTCCCGGTGCGATCTCGTCGTCGTTCCACACCCTCAGCGCGCCGAAATTCATCCGGGCAGGGTCATAATACTCGGCGAATGAGAAATGGTGCTTGGTCTTCAGCCACCCATGGTCGTCGCCGCCAAGCGTTGCGAACGGTCTCACGTCAATCATCGTCTTACCCCTCCTGCGCCGCCAGGCGGCGCTGTTCCTGGGCAGAAGATAAGCCGTGGCCATGAATTATAAATAGAAACCAACGAAACCTATCGTTTCGAATTATGGCCTATGAAGTGACATCAAACACCTGCAGCACCAGCCACGCATTGGCCGCGCTGATGATTCCGAACAGGGTCCAGGCAGTGATCCTCATGACCGGCCCGTTGACCTCTCGGCCCATCAGCCGCCGGTCCCCGGTGAAGCGGATCAGCGGAAACATCGCGACCGGCAGCTGCAGGCTCAGCACCACCTGGCTCAGCACCAGCAATTTTCCCACGGCATGGTCGCCCAGCACGACCACGCCGACAAATGCCGGTACCAGAGCCAACCCGCGCGTGATCAGCCGGCGCTGCCAGCAGGGAATGCTGAGGTTGAGGAAGCCTTCCAGGATCACCTGCCCGGCGATGGTCCCGGTGAAGGTCGAGCTTTGTCCCGATGCGAACAATGCCAGCCCGAACAGCAGGCTGGCCGCGGCCGTCCCGGCGATCGGGTCGAGCAGGTGATAGGCATCCTCGATATCGGCGACGCCAGTATGCCCGGCGAGATGGAATGCGCTCGCCGCCAGAACGACGATCGCAGCATTGACGACCAGCGCGATCAGCAGGGTCACGATCGTGTCGAGCCGCGCCAGCGCAATGGCCTCGGCGAGCCCGCCATACCGTTCCGATACCGTCCGCGTCTGAACGATTGAGGAGTGGAGATAGAGGTTGTGCGGCATGATCGTCGCCCCGATGATGCCGATCGCCAGATACAGCGGCTCGCGCTGCGAGAGCAGGCTGGGCGAGGGCACCAATCCGCGTGCGACCGCCCGCCAGTCGTTCGGGACGAATGCCAGCTCGACCAGGAAGCAGAGCCCGATCGTTGCCACCAGCGCCAGGACGATCGCCTCGACCTGCCGGAAGCCCCGGCCCTTGAGCCCCAGCACGATCACTGTGTCCAGTACCGTCAGCAGCACGCCGACCGCCAGGGTCACGCCCAGCAGCAGCTTGAACGCCAGCGCAGAGCCCAGCACCTCGGCCAGATCGGTGGCGACGATCGCGATCTCGGCCAGCAGCCGCATCACGCCGCACGTCTTCGGCCCCAGCTGGTCGCGCGACAGCCGCGCCAGGTCGCGGCCGGTCACCAGCCCCAGCCGCGCCGCCAGGCACTGCAGCACGATCGCAGCCAGGCTCGACAGCACGACCACGAACAACAATCGGTAGCCATAAGCCGAGCCGGCCTGAATATCGGTCGCCCAGTTCCCCGGATCCATGTAGCCGACTGAAACCAGCAGTCCCGGCCCGGCGAAGCGCAGAATCTTCGTCCACAGCGGGGCCAGGGGCGGGACGGCGATGGTCCCCCGGACCTCGGACGGGCAGAACGGCGCCGTCGCGGTGGCGGGAAGGCGGAATCTGGGTCGGTGGGTGTGATCAGAAGTGCTGAGCATAGTTCGGAGGTAGATATCTGGCGGGCAATGGGCAATATGCAGAAATCATGGCTCCCCGTCGTTTCGAGGTTTGATGTCTAAGCTTCCCGACCTCGAAGGCTTGGCGATTTTTGCGAAAGTGGTCGAGTTGCGCTCCTTTGCCGCTGCGGCCGAGGAACTGGCGCTGTCCAAGGCTACAATGTCGAAGGCGGTAAGCCGGCTAGAGGATCGCCTGGGCGCGCGCCTCTTCAACCGCACCTCGCGCCGGCTCGCCCTGACCGACGCCGGCCGCTCGCTGGCCGAGCGGGCGACCCGCATCCTGGCCGAAGGCGAGGCGGCGGAGAGCGAGGCGCTGGCCCAATCGGCGACCCCGCGCGGGCTGATCCGGCTCGCGGTCCCGATGTCGTTGGGCTTGAGCCAGGTGGCGCCGATCCTGCCGGACTTCCTGGCGGAGTATCCGGAAGTTTCCATCGACCTCCACCTCAGCGACCAGACAATCGATCTGATCGGCGAAGGCTTCGATGCGGCGCTTCGCGTCGCCGTGCTGCCCGATTCGTCGCTGGTTGCGCGCCGGCTCTGTGATGTCGCCCGCTACGTCGTCGCCGCGCCAGCCTATTTCGAACGTTATGGGCGGCCGACCCATCCGCTGCAGCTCGCCGAGCATCGCTGCCTCGGCTACGCCTATCTTCCCACGCCTGACCTTTGGCAGTTTGCCAATCGGGCCGGCGAGACCGCCTCGTTCCGGCCCGCCGGCCCCTTGCGCGTCACCAACGGCGAGGCATTGCTGCCGGCGTTGTTGGCCGGCCAGGGCGTCGCCATCCTGCCGGACTTCATCGTCGGCGAGGCTGTACGCGATGGCCGGCTCGAGGCGGTGCTCCAGGGCTGGACCCTGCCGGTCAGCGGCCTGCACCTCATCACTCCACCCGGCGGCCCGCGCCCGGCGCGCGTGGAATTGCTGCTCGACTTCCTGGCAAAGCGCCTGTCGCGTCCGCGCTGGCGCGCCGGCGATCAGCCTCCGCGCCCGAGCTCGGAATCATAACGCAGGAGAACCACGCCGGGCGCGGCCTGGTCATGATCGGGTTCGCCATCGCCGCGCGCACGCTGCCGATCTTCCAGCCGGGCCAGGCGCCGGCCAGTCCCAGCACCGTGTAGCCGCCCAGCGAATGGCCGACGAGAGCCAGCCGCGACCAGTCGATCCGGTCGCTCCACACCGTGTCCGCCTTCAGCGCCGCGATCAGCCGCCTTATATCCTCATATCCTCGCCGCGCGCGCGATAAGAATGAGCCAGGCGACGGCCACCGCCAGTCCGGCGCGCACGGTCCTAGCCGACAAGTGCCTTGACCTTCTCCCAGGGCCGGCAGAGGGCCACGGCATCGTCGGTCACGACGATCGGCCGCTCGATCAGCACCGGATGCTTGAGCATTGTATCCAGGACGACCGCGTCGGGCGTATCGGGATCGGCCAGGCCCGAGGCCTCATAGACCTCGCCCTTGCGGCGGACGAGCTCCGCCGGCTTCATGCCCATCCGGGCGAGCAGCGACTCGAGCGTCGGCCGGTCCGGCGGCGTCTTCAGGTACTCGACCACCGTGGGCTCCAGGCCACGGTTGCGCAGATACTGCAGGACGTTACGCGAGGTACCGCAGCCGGGATTATGATAAATGGTGATTGTCATGTGTAGGAACTCCGGGCTCGTCTCGGCTGTTGAATCGATGGGAGCGGCGCGTTGCGCCGCGTTGAATCTATGGAACGGCGCGGTTGCGCAGTTGCCACAGTTACGCTGAATATTTGTTTCCGCTCTTTGGAATTGCCTCACGGGCCTTGAACCGACCAGTTTCGGTACAATACTGTTGCTGTCGTGCCACTACGGCACACTTTCGCGAGCATTGATTTTATGATCCGTTTTCGCCTTGGTGTTTTAGCCTGCGGTCTTCTCCTGGGCGCATCCGCTTTGATCCCGCTGCCCGCGTTTTCCGCCGCACCGGCCGGTACTCCGCTCCCGGTCTCGCCGATGATATTGGCCTCGCACAAGGCGCTCTACTCGGTGACCCTCACCTCTACTCGGTCGGGCGCCGATTATCTCGACGTCTCGGGCAAGATGGTTCTCGAATTCACCGATACGTGTGATGCCTGGACCACCAACCAAAAATCGATGCTGCGCACGGTTTCCGGCGAGGGGACCGAGGAGGTCAGCAACAGCGATTTCGCCGCTTGGGAGAACAAGGCCGGGGACGACTATAAATTCTCCGTCCGGCAGACCCAGAACGGCGACGTCAGCGAGTTTCGCGGTCGTGCCCGGCGCAACGGGCCCAACGGCGCCGGGGTCGCCGACTATACCAAACCAGAACGCAAGAGCTACTCTCTGCCCCCGCATTTCCTTTTCCAGACGGCCCAGCAGGTCAAGCTGATCGAGTTGGCTCAGAAGGGAACCCGCTTTTTCAGTGGGGAGATGTTCGACGGCAGCGAGGGCGGCGGTGCCGCGCGTTTCAACGCCATCATCCTGAAGCCGTCGTCCAGCCGCGGGTCTCTCCTGAAAGATCCGCTGCTCGACAGCCCGCCTCATCGCGTCCGCATCGCGTTCTATCCGGCCGCCGGGACGGGCGACCAGGACGGGCAGGCCGCGATCGATACCAACGAGCAGCCGGAATACGAGATGACGATGACCGTGCACGATAACGGCGTGGTCAGCGATTATGATTATGATTATGAAGATTTCAGCGTTCACGGTTCCTTGATGGCCATTCAAGCGCTGCCCCGGCCGCACTGCTGACACATATCGCACGCGCGTTTCGTTCGAACCAGAAGGTTTTCGCGGACGCCGGAAGCGCGTTTGGTTGGGATTACCGCGAACGGGCCCGCGGAAACTGTTCATTCGCGTGGAATCCGCTTATTGATTCAGGCTGTCTCACCCTGATGGGATGCGGACGGATACTGGCAGGCCCTAGCTTCGAGGAATGCGCGTCCAATGAAGACGATCCTGATCGTTGAAGATAACGAGCTCAACATGAAGCTGTTCAACGACCTTCTGGAGGCGCATGGCTACGCGACGCTGAAGACCCGCGACGGGATCGAGGCATTGAAGATCGCGCGCGAGCACCATCCCGACCTAATCATCATGGATATTCAGCTTCCGGAAGTTTCCGGACTAGACGTGACGAAGTGGTTGAAGGAAGATGAAAGATTAAAGGATATCCCCGTCATCGCGGTGACCGCATTCGCGATGAAGGGCGATGAGGAAAAAATCCGAGAGGGCGGATGTCAGGACTATATAGCCAAGCCGATCTCCGTTGCGAAATTCATCGAGACGGTCGAAAGGCATCTACCCTAGCAAGCGACCGACGGTGACCGACCATGTCGGCGCGCGTCCTCGTTGTTGACGACCTGGTTCCGAACGTGAAGCTGCTCTCGGCCAAGCTTCAGGCCGAGTATTTCGATGTGATGACTGCGTCCTCGGGACCCGAGGCGCTCGCCAAGATCGCCACGGCGCCGCCCGACCTGGTGTTGCTTGACGTCATGATGCCGGGGATGGACGGATTCGAGGTCTGCCGCCGCCTCAAGTCGAACCCGAAGACGATGCACATCCCGATCGTGATGGTCACTGCGCTGTCGGACACGGAAAACCGCGTGCGCGGCCTGGAAGCGGGCGCCGATGATTTTCTGACCAAGCCCGTCAATGATATTGCCCTTTTCGCCCGCGCCCGTTCGCTGATCCGGCTCAAGCTCACCTCCGACCAGTGGCGGCTCAGGGAAAAAACCTCGCATCAGTTCGCCATGCTGGACGACGACAAGCCGATCATCGACGAGCCGGCCGATCATGCGCGTATCCTTCTGGTCGAAGACGGACGCTCGGTCATCGACCGCATCGTGACCACGCTCGCCTATGACAATGACCAGTTGATCGTCGCCTCGAACATCAACGACGCCATGGCCGGCGTCGACGACCTCCCCGGCTATGACCTGATCATGGTCAGCCTCCTCTTGGCCGAGGAGGACGGGCTGCGCCTCTGCTCCCATCTCCGGTCGCGCGAGAGCACGCGCCAGATTCCCATCCTGCTCATGGCCGATGAGCAGGAGATGAAGCGCATCGCCAAGGGGCTGGAACTCGGCGCCAACGATTATATCCTGCGGCCGATCGACCGCAACGAGTTGCTGGCCCGAGTGCGCAGCCAGATCCGGCAGAAACGCTACCAGGACCGCCTGGTCGCCAACTACACCGCCAGCCTGTCGATGGCGCTGACGGACGCGCTGACCGGCCTGTTCAACCGCCGCTACGTGATGGGGCATCTGGAGCGGCTAGTCGCCCGCTCGGGCGAGAACAAGAAGAATTTCGCCGTGCTGATGTTCGACCTCGATCATTTCAAGCGCGTCAACGATACCTATGGCCACGCCGCGGGCGACGTCGTGCTGCGCGAGTTTGCGCGCCGCATCACTCGCCACATGCGCAGCTTTGACCTGGCTGCCCGCATCGGCGGGGAGGAATTTCTGGTCATCCTGCCCGATATCGATCTCGCCTCAGTCCGCGTGGTCGCCGACCGGCTGTGCTCCGTCGTCGCCGACGAGCCGATGGTCTACAGCGCCGACGGCTCCTGTGTCCCGGTCACGACCAGCGTCGGCGTGACCATGGCCGGAGACCGGGACGAGTCGGTCGATGGCGTGCTCAAGCGGGCCGACACCGCGCTCTATCGCGCCAAGCGCAACGGCCGCAACCGCGTCGAGATCGAGCCGGCCGATCCGGAAGCGGTACCGGCGGCTTAGGCTGTTGGCGGCATCGAGCCATCACCCCCACCTAACCTCCCCCATCAAGGGGGAGGAACATGAATCGGGCTGAAGAGCCCTCCCCCTCGATGGGGCCCTCGATGGGGGAGGGTGGGGGTATGGCAGGATCTTATCTGGCCAAAGCCACCCTTACTCCGCCGCCACAGCGGCAGGATGGGTGCTCAGCCGGGGCGCAGCCCGCGCACGCTTGCGGCCGAAGCCGCGCTCGGCCAGCCAGTGACTCGCCCGGTCGAGATAGAGATATATCACCGGCGTCG
>CAZVYC010000242.1:0-7458 GCA_964631425.1 uncultured Rhodospirillales bacterium | reverse complement strand
CTCGTCATCTCGACCGGCAAATAGCCGCGCTGGATCTTGTGCTCGCCCTGGGCGCCGGCCTCGACCCGCTCGAGCTTGTGGCGGATCGCGAATTCGATTGCCTGATAGTAGCAGGTCTCGAAATGCAGGAACGGGAGGTCGAGCTTGCAGCCCCAGTTGCGGCCATACAGCGTGTCGCCGCCTAGAAGGTTGAGCGCTCCCGCCACCCATTCTCCGCGATACCGTGCCAGGATCAGCACGATCCGGTCCGCCATGGTGCGCCCGATTCGATGGAAGAAATCGAGCGTCAAGTACGGACTGCCCCATTTGCGGTCTGACGTGTCGATGTAGAAACGGAAGAACACGTCCCAATGCTCGGGCTTGAGCTCGCCGCCGGTCAGTGGGATGAGCTCGACGCCGGAGGCGGCCACCTCCTGCCGCTCCTTGCGGATCGCCTTGCGCTTGCGGGAGGACAGCGCGCCCAGGAAATCGTCGAAGCTGCCATAGCCGTCATTCTGCCAATGATACTGGCACCCGGCGCGCATCAGCCATCCGGCGCGCTCGAACGCGGCACGATCCTCGGGCAGCAGGAAGGTCGCGTGAATCGACGACAAGCCGCGATTCTCGGCCACCCTGCGCAGGCCCTCGATCAGGGTCCGCCGCGTCGCCGCGGCATCACCGCCCGGGCGGACGAGCAACCGGGGCCCGGTCGCCGGCGTGAACGGCACCGACACCTGCAGCTTGGGGTAATAACGCCCGCCGGCACGCTCGATCGCATGGGCCCAACCATGGTCGAAGACATATTCGCCATAGGAGTGCGATTTAACGTAGGCCGGAACGATGCCGATGACCCCGGCTCGCGCCCCCTCCATGACAAGATGCTGGGGCAGCCATCCAGTTCGGGCCGTGGCCGACCCGCTCTCTTCCAGCGCTGCCAGGAAGGCATGGCTCAGGAACGGATTGTCGGTGCCGGCGCACGCGTCCCAGTCCGCGGCGGCAACGGCGGTGATGTCGGATTCGATACGAAGCGCGATTTCAGCGGAATCGGGCATGTGATCAGTGTAGGATGGGCGGAGTGGAGCGAAGCCCATCAAACGTCGAATGAGTGATGGGCTTCGCTCCACTCTACCCATCCTACGTTAACGTCTTCAATCAACCGCGAACAGCGCCTCGACCTCGACTGCGGCGTCGAGCGGCAAGCACGGGACGCCGACTGCCGCGCGGGCATGTCGGCCTGCTTTGCCCAGGATATCGGCGATCAGGTCCGACGCGCCATTGACCACCTTGTGCTGATCGGTGAAGCTCGGCGTCGAGGCGACGAACCCACCCAGGCGTACACACTGCCGGATGCGGCCAAGATCGCCCAGCGCCGCTTGCGCTTGGGCCAGGATGTTGAGGGCGCAAAGCTGCGCCGCGCGCTGTCCGACTTCCAGCGAGACGCCGTCACCCAGCTTGCCCTTGACCGCCACGGCGCCGTTTTCCATCGGCAGCTGGCCGGAAATGGTCAGCAGGCCGCCGGCAATGACGAACGGAACGTAATTGGCTGCCGGCGCAGCCGGGGCCGGCAGACTTATATTTCTGGCGCGAAGGCGGGCATCGATTTCCTGTGACATATGGCCTATCTAGCGCAAAAGCCCTGTTAGGGGAAACCTTCTCGCGTGTGCGCTTCGCCGCCCTCCTGGACCTTCCCTGGTGCCGATGCCATATTGAGCCCTGTAGAAACCAAAGCGCCTCCTTCCACCCCATTCAGCAAGATCGCGATGGCCAAGCTCTCGCTTCAGAACATCCTGAGCAATTTCTATATCCGGGCGCTTACCTGGCGTCGCGGTATGCTGGTCGGCACGGACGCGCTCGGCAACCGTTATTACAAGTCGGCGGCCAAGGGACCGTGGGGCCGTGAGCCGCGCTGGGTGATCTATGCGGGCCAGGACGAGGCCTCGCTGGTCCCGCCCGAATGGCATGGCTGGCTACATTATCGCGCCGCCGAGCCGCCGACCGTCAGTCCGCCGGTCCATCGCCCATGGCAGAAGCCCCACCTTCCCAACACGACCGGCACGGAGGCCGCGTATCGGCCGCCGGGTCATACGCTGGAAGGTGGCCACCGCGCACGTGCAACTGGGGACTACGAGGCCTGGTCGCCGCCGTGACCGGGATGCAGCCGCCAGAACGCCCTTTCAAGACACTGGAATCATGCAACGAAATGCCATCGAACCGATCCTGGGCGCCCTGGTGCTGGTCGCCGCGATCGCCTTTTTGGTCTTCGCCTACAACAAGGCGGGGCACCACAGCTACAACGGATACCCGCTGACCGCGCGCTTCTCCTCGGTCGACGGTCTGGAGAACGGGGGTGACGTGCGCATCGGCGGAGTCCGGGTCGGGCAGGTGACGGACATCGCCGTCGATCCCAAGACCTATCTGGCAGTCGTCACTTTGAGCGTCACGCCCGAGATCAAGGTGCCGGTCGACTCGGTTGCGTCGGTTTCGACCGAGGGCTTGCTGGGTGGCAAATATATCGGCCTCGAGCCGGGCGATTCTGACAAGATGCTGACGGCAGGCGCGCTGATTACACACACGCAGGCGGCCGTCTCGCTCGAGAACCTGATCGGGCAGTTCATGTATAGCGGTTCCAGCAGCTCCGGCGGTTCCGGCAGCAGCAAGGGCAGCCAGTCCGCCGGCGACGCGGGGTCGGCGAACGGGCCTGCGAACCAGCCCACGCATCCGTGACCTGGCGCTCGTGACCGTGCAACGCCTTATCTCTGCCTTGGCGGCGGCCGGGGTCGGCCTTGGCCTGACCGTTGCAGCCTGGGCGCAAGACGAGATGCCCAAGGACGCGCCCCCGGCGCCACCGGTCAACAAAAACGCCGAGCCCGTACCGGAGACGCC
This sequence comes from uncultured Rhodospirillales bacterium, assembly GCA_964631425.1. Classification (GTDB taxonomy): domain Bacteria; phylum Pseudomonadota; class Alphaproteobacteria; order BOG-932; family Roseiterribacteraceae; genus BOG-932. The sequence continues at coordinate 4,596 of CAZVYC010000242.1, read as the reverse complement.
TGAGGAGCCATCGGCCTTGCCCCCCGGCACGATGATCGATGAGCCCGTGGCCGTCCTGCAGGCGCTCGATAAGGTCACCGCGCGGATCAGGCGCATTCCGATCAAGGTCGGCCAGGACGCCGCCTTCGGCACCCTGTCGGTCAAGGTCGATGCCTGCCGCAAGGCACCGCCGGAGGACCCGCCGGAATCCGCGGCTTTCCTCGAAATCACCGACAAGAAGCCCTCGACACCCCCGGAAAAGGTTTTCAGCGGCTGGATGTTCGCTTCCAGCCCGGCGCTCTCAGCTATGGACCACCCGGTCTATGATATCTGGGTGGTCGACTGCGCCAGTGATGCGGCAACCGCCGCCACGCCCGCCTCATCGCCGGGGCGCTGAAATATCGCGACACGCCGCTGCGCATCCGCCAGACGCATGCGGTACTCGGTGCGTGGAATCTCGATCGCTCCGAACTGTGCCAGATGCTCGGTCACGAATTGGGTGTCCAGCAGCGTGAACCCGCCGTAACGCAGCCGCGCAACCAGATGCACAAGGGCGATTTTGCTGGCGTCGCGAGCCCGGCTGAACATGCTCTCGCCAAAGAAGGCGGCCCTCAGCGACACGCCATAGAGGCCGCCTGCCAGCTCGCCGCCGCGCCAGACTTCGATGCTGTGGGCGTTTCCCATGTGGTGCAGTTCCAGGCAAAGCGTGCGGATGCGGGCGTTGATCCAGGTACTGGGGCGCCCCATCGTCGCCTCGGCGCAGCCGTCGATCACGGCGGCGAATGCCCTGTCGGCCGTGACCCTGAGGTCGGTCGTTCGCACGGTCCGAGCCATGCGCCGCGACAGATGGAACCGGTCGAGCGGGATGACCCCACGCGGGTCCGGGTCGAACCAGGCCAGCCGCTCGTCCCTTGCGGACTCGGCCATCGGGAATATCCCGACGGCATAGGCCCGCAGCAGCAATTCGGGGGTCAGTTCGATATCTCTGCTCAACGCTTGTCCGCCAAGTTATGGACCGTACCGCGGTCCCGTCGCCCAAACGCTACGACGACATCAATCAACTCCCGGTCGCGAATTTCATAGACGAGCCGATAACCGGCGCTGCGCAATTTGATTTTGTAGCGGCCTTTGTTCCCCGAGACTTTGGCCCCCGACACTCGCGGATTCTCGAGCCTTTCGGCGAGCTTCTTTTTGAACTGGTCGCGCTTACTGGCTCCGCGCCAGGAACTGCTCCAGCCAGTGGATGTTGTAGTTGCCTTCGATGAAGTCGGGCTCGTCCAGCAGCCGCCGGTGCAACGGCAACGTCGTGTCGATCCCGTCGATTACGAATTCCTCCAGCGCCCGGCAGAGCCGGGCTAGGCACTCCTCGCGCGTGTCGCCATGAACGATCAGCTTGGCGATCAGACTGTCATAATAGGGCGGGACGCGATAGCCGGTGAACAGCCCGCTATCGATCCTCACTCCCGGGCCGCCGGGCGCATGGAACCCCTTCACCAGCCCCGGCGATGGCGTGAAGGTCGACGGGTTCTCGGCATTGACCCGGCATTCGATCGCGTGCCCGGCGATGCGGACATCCTTCTGTGCGAACGCGAGCGGTCGCCCGGCGGCGATCCGGATCTGCTCGCGGACAAGGTCGACGCCGGTGATCAGCTCGGTCACAGGATGCTCGACCTGCAGCCGCGTGTTCATCTCCATGAAGAAGAACTCGCCGCCTTCGAACAGGAACTCCATCGTCCCGGCGCCGACATAGCCTAGCTTGCGCACAGTGTCCGCCGCCAGATCGCCGATTGTCGCCCGCTCCTTGGTCGTCAGCACCGGCGAGGGGCCTTCCTCCACCAGCTTTTGGTGCCGCCGCTGGATCGAGCAGTCGCGCTCGCCCAGATGCACGGCGTGGCCGTGGCTGTCGCCGAACAGCTGGATTTCGATATGGCGAGGCTTCTCCAGATAGCGTTCTATATAGACCGCGTCGTTGCCGAAATTGGCTCGGGCCTCGCCCTGCGCCAGCTGCAGCGCCTCGGGCAGCTCGGCGGCGCTCTTCGCCACCTTCATGCCCTTGCCGCCGCCGCCGGCCGCTGCCTTGATCAGCACCGGGAAGCCGATCTCCTTGGCGACCTTCAGCGCCTCGGCGTTGTTCGCGACCGCTCCGTTAGAGCCGCGGACCACCGGCAGGCCCAGTTCGGCGACGGTCTGCTTCGCCGTCACCTTGTCGCCCATGATCCGCATATGGTGCGGCGAGGGCCCGATCAGCGTGATGCCATGGTCGGCCACCATTTCGGCGAAGCGCGCATTCTCCGCCAGGAATCCGACGCCGGGATGGATTGCGTCCGCGCCAGTGATCGCTGCCGCCGACAGGATGGCCTGTACGTTGAGATAGGATTCGCGCGACGAGGGCGGGCCGATGCACACGCTTTCGTCGGCTAGCCGAACATGCATGGCGTCGGCGTCCGCGGTGGAATGCACGGCGACCGTTGCGATGCCCATGTCGTGGCAGGCGCGATGGATGCGAAGCGCGATTTCGCCCCGATTGGCGATGAGGATTTTCTGAAACAATTGCTACTCGATGATCATCATCGGCTCGCCGTATTCCACCGGCTGTCCGTCCGCGACCAGTATTTGGCTGACGGTGCCGGCGCGCGACGCCTTGATCGGGTTCATCACCTTCATCGCCTCGATGATCAGCAGCGTGTCGCCGACCCTCACCGCATCGCCGACCGAAACGAAGGCGGGCGCCCCCGGCTCGGCCTGCAGGTAGGCGGTGCCGACCATGGGCGAGGTGACCGCGCCAGGATGGTTGGCCGCATTGACCGGCGCGGCAGTCGCCGCCGGTGCCGCTTCCAGCGCCGCAGTCGGCGCGACAGAAGCGGTCGCGGCGAGCGCCATCGCAGCGCGCGAGACGCGAATGCGCCTGTCGCCTTCGGCCATCTCGATTTCGGAGAGGCCGTTCTCGGTCATCAGCTCGGCTAGCTTGCGGATCGTTTCGGATTCGATGTCGAACGGGGGCATGGGTGCTCCAGGCGTGGAATGCGCGATCTTATGCGGGGCGCGTCAGCTGCGCCATGGCGTCGAGCGCCATGAGATAGCCCGTTGGGCCAAAGCCGCAGATGACCCCCTGGGCCGCGCGCGCGATATAGGAATGGTGGCGGAATTCCTCCCGCCGGAAGATGTTGGAAAGATGGACTTCGACGACCGGCAGGTCGAGCGCCAGCAGCGCGTCGAGCAGCGCCAGCGAGGTGTGGGTATAGGCGCCGGCGTTGATGATGATACCGCCATTACGGTCGCGCGCCTCCTGGACCCAGCCGACCAGCTCGCCTTCGCTGTTCGACTGGCGGAAGTCGATGGTGAGACCCACCTCGGTGGCCTTCCGCCCGCAGGCGGCTTCGATGTCGGCCAGCGTGCCTTGCCCGTAGATCGCGGGTTCCCGCCGCCCCAGCATGTTCAGGTTGGGGCCGTTCAGGATGAGAATTGGGCGACATTCAGCCACAGTCGAAGCCTCGCAAACGGTCCCGCCTCATACATGAGCCGAAGGCCGGCGGCAATCGCCAGCCTTGCGAGTCCTATTCGGGAGCTCGGCCGATCGGGACGTCTGGAACGGTCAGCTCGGCCATCCTTGCCATCCGCTTGCCGGTGGCACGGCCATAGCGCGGAGCCGACGGCGGCGTGAAGCTGATGGTCAGACGATAATCCCCGGGCGACCGAACCGACCAATCCTGCCGGTAATGGACGACCGGCGTGTGCCAGGCGAGTGAAAGGCTGCCCGGGATCTGCAGCTCCGACGGGTCGGTATTGGCGTCGGGAGGCAGGGCTGGGCCATTTGTGCCAACCAAGGTCGCGCTCACCAACACATCCGGCAGCACGGCGCCGGTCAGCCCGTCGCGCGGCACCAGCGCCAGCCGTGCCTTGCCCGATTGGGAAAACACGGCGTAGTCGACACGGTACTGGCCGACGCTTCGTTCGCCTGCCGCGCCGCGCGGCAGGGCTTCGATCCCGGCGGTGAGTGATCCGTTCATCGCGGCCTTCAACGCGGGCGGCGCGTGCTGCGCCCGCAGGCTCGCAGGCGGGCCTGATACCGCCCGGAAGCCGGCCAACGGAATGCCAGCGCTGGTCACCGTCGCGAAGCGCTCCGCGCCCGGATGGGCCGGATCCCGCCAGGGCAGCGGGGCGATCTCGATTGCAAGATTCATCGCGCCCGGCGGGATCACCAGGTCGGCGCCATAGGCCTGCGTCAGCGGATAATGTCCGTAGGGCAACGGTGCCCGGCCCAGCTCCGTTCCGAGGTCGTCAAGGAAATGGACCCGCACACTGGCGCCGGGCACGAACCGGCCGTCGTCGATATCGGCCGCGAAGATCCTGAGATGGACCGCGTTTCGCTGCGGATCACGCCATCGAAGCTGGTCGCCTCCCATGAACCAGCCGCCTTCGGCGGGCGAAATGGCGGCGACCAGTCGGTAATCCTCCGCGCGGGTGGCCGCGGACCAGGCCGCGCCCCGCCGCTCCCAGGCGACCTCCGCCTGATAGGCTTCGCCTTGGCGGCGGGCGATCTCGCTTGCACCGGCTTCGTGTGCGGCTGCGGGCAGGGGAGGCGGTGTCGTCGAAGGATGGCCCGCGGCGCTCGCCGCC
>CAZVYC010000241.1:7054-7644 GCA_964631425.1 uncultured Rhodospirillales bacterium | reverse complement strand
CAAAACGCTCTCTTACACATGGGAGGCTTATGGTCTCAAGACTGTCGTCACTTGGACTCTCACCCCTACGAGCACGGGGACCCACCTGCGCATGGAGCAGTCGGGCTTCCGACAGGATCAGCAGCAGGCCTACCAAGGCGCCAAGTACGGGTGGCAGCAGTTCTTTGCGAACCTGGAGCAGGTATTGGGGCGGATGGATTGAAGTCTCTTATCAAAATTCATCGATAACGGAGCGCGTATTAATATGAAATATTTGACACAACGTTCGATTATTCGCTGGATTCATATCACCTTCAGCATTCCAATAATCGGATATAATCTACAGTCCGTTTGAGGAAATTCCAAATTACACCCCCACTACTCGGTTTGTATTCCTTCCTGTGATGCTCCTTTCGGGATTGTGGATGTGGAAAGGCCATGTCATTCGACGCCTTATTCGAAAGGATCGGCCTAAGGAGGAGAAACGGGATGGAGAAGAGGCGCCCATCGCCCTGACCGTCGAGTCGAGCCCGTTGTGGTCGCAGAACCTCGCCGCGCATTCAGGAAGATGCGAGATTCGTCTCGCGGGGCATCGTGAAGTAGAAGGTTGC
>CAZVYC010000241.1:0-7044 GCA_964631425.1 uncultured Rhodospirillales bacterium | reverse complement strand
CACCCGGGCCAGAATTGTTGGCCGCCCATAATCGGCCGCCATGCGCCTCGACGATCGTACGGCTGATGGCGAGCCCCATGCCGGTGCCTTGCGGCTTTGTCGTAAACAAGGCCTTGAACAACTCGTCCGGCTCGACGTCGGGGAGACCCGGGCCGGTGTCGCTGACCGAAATCAATAATTCATCATCGCCCGCCATCCGGGATCTGATCGTAAGATCGCCCGGGGCATCCCTCATCGCCTCGATACCGTTCAGCATCAGATTCATGAAGACTTGCTGTAATTGCACGCGGTCGGCCATTGCGTCGGGAAGCTCGCCGAGATCTGTCCGCATCGTGATGCCCCATCGAACGGCTTCCCCGCGCAGCAGCACCAGCATCTCACCCACGACCGCGCTCACATCCACCGGCTCGCGCCGCGGCGGCGTGCCCTTCTTGTAGAGCGACCGTACGCGATCGATGATCTCCGCCGCCCGGCTGCCGTCCCTGACGATGCGCTGAGCGGCACTGCGCGCCTCCGGCAAGTCGGGTTCATCCCGCGAGAGCCATCGCAAGCAGGCACTGGCGTTGGTGATCGCAGCGGCAATCGGCTGGTTAAGTTCATGGGCCAGGGAAGCGGCCAGCTCCCCCAAGGTCGTCAGCCGGTTCAGATGGGCAAGCTCCACCTCCAACTGGCGCAGCCTTTCGCGCTCCGCCTCGGCGCGCTTGCGCGCGGTGATGTCCACGCCGATCCCGATATATTCAGCCACGTCTCCGTTGTCGTCGAACAGCGGATGTGCTGACGTTTCGATGTGCTTGATCGTGCCGTCGGGAAGCACGATCCTGAATTCGTGAACGAACGACCCTTTCCGAGCCAGCGCCTCCTGTATGGCCTCGAACAGACTCAATCCGTCTTCTGGATGCATTCGCTCCGCGAATGCTTCGGCGCTCGGCAGCCCGCCTTTCGGATCGAATCCGAAGATGCGAAGCAGCTCCTCGGAGCAGAACCGCGTCCCATTCCAAGGCGGAGCCCAGGCCACGCAGCCGGTCTGCGTCAGCCTTTGCGCCTCCGTCAGGTAGGCCTCGCTGCGCTGCAGCCTTTCCTCAGTCAGCCTGCGCTGAATGGCAATCTCCGCCAGGTGCTTGATCCGCTCGATAACCTCTCGATCGCGCGGAATCTGACCGGACGGTTCGCGATAATATTTCACCAAAACGCCAACCACGGCGCCGTCGGATGACCGTATCGGAGTCGCCCAGCAGGCGCGCAGCGAATTCGCCAGTGCCGCCTCGCGATAATCGGACCATAGCGGGTCAGTGGCGATATCGGATGCTGCAGCCTGTTTTCCGGAATAGGCAACGGCTCCCCAGAAGCCGGCATCGGGCGCGACCGTGATTCCATCGACGGCTTCGATGTACCCGCGAGGAAGGCTTGGCGCGCCGTGGTGCTTGAGACGACCATCTTCGATCAGAAGGATCGACGCCAGTACATCAGGAGCAAGCTCCTCAACCAACAGGCACAGGCTTTCCAGAATGCGCGCGAGGGAGTCGCCCTGGGTGACCATTTCCAGGATACGTTTCTCTCCGGCAAGCAGGATTTCCGACCGCCGGCGCTCCGTGACGTCGACCGTCGTGCCGTAATATTCGACGATGCCTCCGTTGGCGTTCAGGACGGGACGGGAGATCGTATTGCAGTATCTTACGCTGCCGTCGGGCAATACGATTCGCACATTTTGAATGATCGCTGACTTCGCGCGCATCCCCTCTTGGACGCGCTCAATCGCGCCCGCCACGTCATCCGGATGGATGCGCCCCCAGAAGGCTTCGATGCTCGGCAGGCCTTGCCGCGGATCGAAGTCAAGGATGCGGTAGAGTTCCTCGGAGCAGTACTGCAAGCTCTCCAGAGGAGGGACCCAGGCGAAGCTGCCCGTGTGGGTCAGCCTCTGTGACTCCGCCAAATAGGCTTCGCTGCGCTGCAGTTTGTCCTCGGTATGCTTGCTTCGCGTAAGGTCGCTGCAGATCTCCATGATGGCGACCGGCGCGCCGCTGTCCTCGCGCACCAAAGACCAGCGGCTGGCAACCACGAGCCCTCTGCCGGTCCTGTCGGTTTGTATGAGCTCGCCCTCCCAGCGGCCGTCACGCAGGACCGCTGCCTCCGCCTCGGCGCGCGACGTGGGAAAAGCCGTATGCAGGAGTCCGTGGATCTTTGCACCCACAACCTCCGTTGCAGTCCATCCGTAAAGCTCCTGCGCGGCGGGATTCCAATATCGGACCGCACCATTCATGTCGCGGATGAACACGCTGTCATGTATGAGAGCGAGCAGATCGGTCCGCTCCCACGGGTACACGTCGGATTTGCTCCCGTAGACGGGCTGGGAGGGGTCGATGGGCTTCTCTCGTTTTGCGTGCTCGCCGATCATGAGACGTGAGTCCGAAGCCTTCCGGCAGGGCCGTTACCGTTCACAAGCCAGTCTGCCAACCTGCCAGGGGTCAGCACACTCCTATCACACCTAGGCGCTGTCGACGTAGAAACCTCGTGAGTGCGAAGCACGCGGCCGTCCTGTCCCCACAATGCTGCGGGGAGATGAAGCGCTTGATCGGACCTCAAACCGGTGCGACCTATGGTTGCCGGGTTATGCATCGACGTCAGCGTCGACAATCGGCACCTGTGACGCGGATTGCGCCCTCGCAGGCAGGAACTGGTCGGCCGCGGCTCCGTTGAAGGGAAATTGACGCGCAAGGGGCATAGCGTCGCTCGGCCCCATAGGCGAGATGCGCTGATGAACTCAGCAGGCCGTCAAGCAAGAAATACTATGGGTGAGTAATCGATGGCGAGCGGCCAATCAGCCGGCCGGGCCTGCCAGCCGAACCCGAGTTTCTCGCTGTCCGCTTCTTCGGCCGCGACCGAAATGGAGGAAATAATGACACTTCCAAGCCACGCCGACCCTATGGTCCTGCACCCCGGCGCGGGCGAATATGTCGTGATCGGCGGGAACACGCGCTGCACATTCAAAGTGACGGGACGCGACACCAGCAATCATTTTGGCTTGTTTGAGTTCGAAATGGAGCCGGGTGCCATCGGCGCCCGTCCGCATACCCACCACCATTTGACCGAGATCTTTTACGTCGTCGAGGGTGAGGTCCAACTTCTTGCGGGTGAGGACCGTGTCGCCGGCACCCGGGGGACCTTGCTCGTGGTACCTCCGACAGCCGTGCACGGCTTTGCGAATACCGGAATCGCGCCGGCGACGCTGCTGATCATGTTTTGTCCGGCGGACACGCGAGAGAAGTACTTTGCCGGGCTTGCCGAGCTCACGAAAGATGGCCGGCAGCCTACCCGCAGCGAATTGGTGGCACTCATGCGTCGCTTCGACCAGGAGCCGGTCGACAAGGTCGAGTTCCCTTGAACTGCAAGTAGCTGAGGCCTTGCGGCCGATTCCTTACACGTTCGATGATCGGCGATCGACTTGAGGAGCGGATAGACCTTCCCGCCCTCGGACGGGAGGTCATCGTACGGATCGACGGGGAGGAATGTGGTCCTCTTGCGCGGGTCGGCGGTTTCGGTCGCAGCGCGGTGGGAGGCGTTTAACACCAGCCGCTGAATGCTGCGGCGTTGGAGGAGAGAGGCCGGTCGCCTACAATTGCGGTGCAGAGCAGCATTTCGCGTAGGAAGCGACGTATGAACGAATTGAGGCAGCAGGAGCAGGCCGCAATCGAGGCGGTCGCTAGGCATCTCTCTGCGACGTGGGAGAAGGGCGAAGGCCCGCCCGATGCCTATGTCACGATCGCCGGAAACCGGATTGCGGTTGAGGTCACGACCGTCAAGCAGCGGATTGCTGAACACGCCGATCTCACCAAGCCCCGCCTGCGGTTCGATAGAGTTGCGCTCAGGCTTGTTCGACGTTTGCATGATGCACTGCACGAGGCCGTGCCGGATGGCAAAACGATGGTGCTGACCATCACGGCCCCTATCCAGATGCCATCGAAGACGGCTGCCGTGCTGGAAGACAAGATTCGGACTTGCCTCGCGTCCCGCTCAGTGCTGGAGGCCAACGATACGATCCACGGAAATGAGATCAAGGTGCGCCTTGTGGAGAATGGCGCGAGGCGGGCGTCCAAGGTGATCGGGTTCGTACACAATCCCGAGTCAGATCCGGATGTTCTCCTGGACATGACGCATTCGTTGATCGAGCGCGTCGGCACGGCAGCAGGCAAGCCCGCGCCGGCGCAATTTTCGGGTGATCGATGGCTCGTTCTCGCCAACGAAGAAGGGCCTCCGCATATCGAGACGTATCGACATGTCTATTCTCAACTGTCCATCCCGAACAACTTCAAGAAGATCCTGATGGTATTCGCCGGAGGTCGGGTCGAGACCCTCGCGGCGTAAACGCCAAGTGTGATGATTTCCCGGAATCATACGAACTCAAGTCATCCGCCGATCGTATTAAATAGCTTCAGAACACGAGACCAAGTCGTGCCTTGAATCAGTTATCGCAATGCCACTTTAGAAAATGACTACTCGTCTGGTCTTGTTGATCGAACTGAGTACGGCATCTGATCGCGACTCTGCTTGAACAGAAAAGGCGTGGTGCCGCCGACGCACGGCGATGGCGGCCCGATCGTGCCTCATACCCATTCCGCATAGCTGTGGACACCAACGCGGGTTCCACCCTGCCCCAAAAGGGTCGATCTCGGCAGCGAACTGATTCGCCGGCGTGAGCGTTCCTCAACATAGCGACCTCTTTTTCAGCAGGAGCCCCCAATGCCATTCGACGGTGCAAACTTCGCTCGATCGTGGCGATCTCGGCTGGAAGCCGCAATGTCGGCAGCCGGCTTGGACACCATCGCCCCGACCTACCTCGATGCCTATAAGGCCGACCAGATTCGCCGACATCCCCCGGGCTGGACCTACCGTCACATGCAGACGTTGCGGCTGGGCCAGGTTATAGTGCTGGTGGTCGGAATAGTGCCGTTCCTGACATTGTCATACGTCGAATACCCACCATGGAGCTTGGGGATCGGCCTTGTGGCCGCCCTGGTGCTGTTCCTGGCGCCGATGTTCAGCCCGGCGAAAGGTCCGGCGGAATGGAGGGAACGGCTGACCGACGATCTGGACAACGTTCATCCAGTGATCCGTGACCGCGCACTGCGACTCATGGATAAGCTGCCTGATGTGCGATTCAGGATCGGCGAACTGTACCAGGATCGCATCAACCTCGACCCATATCTGATTGCGGAGTATCACGGCGTCCAGGTGCTTCTCGGCATCTGGGACGATGACGGCGTGATTGCCGCAGCCTGAAGCGAGGCTTGCCGGTCAGGTCTGAAGAGAGCGGCGCCAACCCGGCCCGCTCCCATTAGACGCGCTTGTTTCAGCCGTCCCGCCTGGGTCAGCCACCGGTGCGCGGTCAGGTTATTGGTGGCATGAGGCCGGGCGCAACTTCGTCTGCCGCCCCTCCGCGTCGGCAGGGCAATAGTATATGCGCGAAATCGGTCGGATCCCGGGGGCGCTAAGACACCAAGCCAGAGAATTCTAATCGGCGATAGCCACGCCGACCTTCGCGATTATTGCGCTGCTAGATCGTCTCCTGGTAACGGCCCGCCGGTAGGCCACACAAGATGCGTCACCGCCAAGCGGAATGGCCCCGATGTAATCCTGTCTTTCCGTCCGGGACATCCGTTCATGGGCCGGATACGGGCGCCACATGTTGGGCAGCCGATCCAACTGCCGCGTGGATCGCGGTGCAATGGCGGACGAGGTTGGCACGCGAGGCGACAAACTGCTTGAGCGGCGTATCGATCGGGTAGAAATAAATATTCGCGATGAAGCCGTAGATACTGGCGTCAATGCTGGTCGGCTTCGCTCCATGCAAATAGCCGTTCGCGGGCACGAGGTTCGCCAGCACGCGCAAATCCGCGAGCCCGCGTGCATACGCAGCAGGCGGAGCAAAGCGACCGATACCTTGGTAATAATAACGCTGCGAATTGAATTCTTGCGCCTTGCGCAGGCCCTCTTCCGTCAAGCTCGGGTGCTCTCGGAGCAGTCCGTCGCGGAAGGCCGGCCAAAACTGCGCGTCCTTCCAACGCGAATAGGACATGACCCAATAGAGATCGTCGAGCATACGCGTGATCAGATGGCCAGTATCGCGCTGCGTGGCGGTAAGCCCGCCATCGATGGCCAGACCGTATTTGTTGATAAGGTGCGCGATAATCGTGTCGCTGTCGCCGATCGCCTCGCCGTCGTCGATAATATAGGGAAGTTGCTCGCGAGGGGCGGCTGAGGCGTCGAAGATGTGCTGGTGAACGAATGGCACGCCAGTCAATTTGAGGAAAGCGAATACTTTGAGGCCATAGCCATTGTTATCAGCGACACCGAAAAGTTCAGGGTAGGAATACAGCGTGATCATGGCGTCGTCTCCCCGGACGGGCTCATAATAGCCAATTCCGAGTGCCCGGTCATCCCGAAGCGAGACTGGAAAGAGAATATCGCGAACACCGCTTTATTGCGGTCGATGCACGCTTCGGGCGGAAAGAGGCGGGCGTTCGACCGCCCCGATCCTCTCCGCCTCGGCGACGGCCATCCATTTGGTTGGACGAGATGCCGGGGGTAAGCCGGTGGAAGTTCCGGAGACACTATCTCTCTATATTTAATCCGATCTCTTTCCTCGACATCAGCGCCCCGAAGATAGTCAGTTTTGCCAATCCGCAACTCGGCCATTCGGCATATCATGTCATCGCCAAAAGGGCGCTCAGCTTCCACTCAGCGAAAGGATCAAGGACATGCCCACGATCACCACGAACGACGGCACCGAGATTTTCTACAAGGACTGGGGCACGGGTCAGCCCATCGTGTTCAGCCATGGCTGGCCGCTCTCGGCCGACGATTGGGACGCGCAGATGCTCTTCTTCATGGGCAAGGGCTTTCGCGTGATCGCCCATGACCGGCGCGGCCACGGCCGTTCCAGCCAGACCAGCGGCGGCCATGACATGGATCATTATGCCGACGACCTCGCAGCGCTGACCGCACACCTGGATCTGAAGGATGCGATCCATGTCGGCCACTCCACCGGCG
>CAZVYC010000240.1:7475-7702 GCA_964631425.1 uncultured Rhodospirillales bacterium | reverse complement strand
GGCTGCTGCACCGAATGGGTGGCGTCAAAGATCACCGGGTGGCCGGTCTCGGCCATGATCGGCAGCGCGCGCATGTCGTTGACCAGCGTGTTGTAGCCGAAGCTGGCGCCGCGCTCGGTCAGCAGCACGCGCAGATTGCCAGCATCGGTCACTTTGGCGGCGACATTCTTCATGTCCCAGGGCGCGAGGAACTGGCCTTTCTTGATGTTGACCGCCGGGCCGGCTTT
>CAZVYC010000240.1:0-7465 GCA_964631425.1 uncultured Rhodospirillales bacterium | reverse complement strand
GTCGACGACGTCGGCCAGGAGCGCGCACTGCAAGGGCTCGTGCACGTCGGTCAGCACGGGCAGGCCGGTTGTTTCGCGGATCTCGGCAAAGATCGGTAGCGATGCCTCCAGCCCCAGGCCGCGCTGGGTGCGGCCGGAGCTGCGGTTCGCTTTGTCGAACGAGGTCTTGTAAACGACGCCGATGCCCGCCTGGGCCGCGATCTCCTTGAGCGCATGCGCGGTCTCTAGCGCGTGGGCGCGGCTTTCCAGCTGGCAAGGGCCGGCGATGAGCGCCAGCGGCAGGCGGTTGCCGAAGGCAACGGGGCCGACCTGGACAACATTCGGCTGGGTGGGGCTGGCGGAGGGGGGTGGGGCATCAGGCATGGGCGCTTTCCTGAAGGGAATGCGGCTGATATACGCCCAGGCCGAGGGGCTGCCAAATGCCCGGCCTGAGATTCTCGGGCCGAAAGACTAGCCAAGAGGATTTTGCGGTGCCATAATTCCCGCCATGGACGACCGATTCAGCATCCTCCATCTCCGCCTCGCGATCCTCGGGGGCTTCGTCATCGTAGCCGTCGGGTTGGTGAGTCTGTTCGCCTATCATCGCCTGCCGATCCTCTCCTTCGCAGTCGGGCCGCTGGTCAGCTTCGTGGCTTGGCGCGGCTTGCGCGACATCCAGCGCCGGCGGCATCTCGCCGAAGTGCGGCTTTCCGCGTTTCGCCGGCGGGTCTAATATCGCCTCGGATTCTGTCTGCGGCCTGGCAGACGGCTATATGCGAAAGCTCGTGCCTCGGATTGACAAATCGCCGCGTCGCGCCTAGGTTCCGCGCCCTTGGATGAGGGCGGTCGAACGGGCCGGCCGAAGGAACCGTCTTGAAGATCGCAAGCTCGCTCATGACATTGAAGACGCGCCATAAGGCCTGCCGCGTAGTGAAGCGCAAAGGGCGTGTCTACGTCATCAACAAGCAGAACCCGCGCTATAAGGCTCGCGCCGGCTGAGGCCGTGCGCTCCCGCGCTTAATCCCAGGTTCATTCCACCCACGCGATCCTGAGCGTGTTGGTGGTGCCGGGCGTTGCGAACGGCACGCCCGCAGTCACGACCAGCCGCTGCCCTGACCGGGCGAAGCCGATCGACTTCGCTATCTTTGACGCCCGCTCCACCATCTGACTGAAACTATGCACGTCGGGGGTCACGACGCTGCGCACCCCGTAGGACAACATCAGCCGCCGCGCCGTGGCGGTAACGGCCGTCAGGCACAGGATCGGCACGCCCGGCCGCTCGCGCGCAGCACGCAGGGTCGTCGACCCCGAGGTCGTGTAGGTGACGATGGCGGCGGCGCCGATTGTCGCCGCCACCTGGTGGGCTGCGGCGGTGATCGCGTCCGCCGAGGTCGATTCTGGCGGAAACGGCTGCGAATCCATCGTTCGGCGATAGCCGGCATCGACCTCCACCCGACGAGCGATCCGGTCCATGATCTCGACTGCCTCAACCGGATAGGCGCCGGATGCCGTTTCGGCCGAGAGCATCACGGCATCGGCGCCCTCATAGACGGCGGTTGCGACGTCTGAAGCTTCGGCCCGGGTGGGCATAGGGGCAGAGATCATGGACTCCAGCATCTGCGTCGCCACCACTACCGGCTTGCCGGCGCGGCGGACCGCGGAGATGATGTGGCGCTGGGCTACCGGCACCTCCTCCGGCGGCAGCTCGACGCCGAGGTCGCCGCGCGCGACCATGACGCCATCGGCGCTCTCAATCAGGGCGTCGAGCTGGTCGAGCGCGGCGGGCTTCTCCAGCTTTACCATCACGGCGGCGCGATGATCGATGAGGCGCCTGGCCTCGGCCACGTCTTCCGGCCGCTGGACAAAGGAGAGCGCGATCCAGTCGGCGCCGAACTCGAGCGCGGTCGACAGGTCGGCCCGGTCCTTTGACGTCAGGGCCGTGAGGGGCAATACCACGCCCGGTACATTAACGCCCTTGCGGTCGGACAGGGCGCGGCCGGAGACGATGACCGTATCCAGCTTGTCGTCCGACTGGCGCTCGACCCTGAGGCGCACGCGGCCATCGTCGAGCAGGATCTCGGCGCCGGGCTTGAGCGCGCGGAAGAGCTGCGGGTGGGGCAGCTGGACCCGGGTCTCGTCACCCGGCGCGTTGTCGGAATCGAGGCGGAAGGGGCGTCCGGACTGAAGCGCGACCGAGCCCTGGGCGAAGCGGCCGATGCGCAGCTTGGGGCCTTGCAGGTCGGCCAGCACGCCGATCGGCTGGGCGTAATAGGTTTCGATGTTGCGGATCGCGGCGACGCGGGCGCGGTGCTCGTCGGGGGTGCCATGGCTGAAATTCAGGCGGAAGACGTCGGCCCCGGCGCGGAACAGCTCTTCGATGCGTGCTTCGTCGCCGCTAGCGGGGCCCAAGGTCGCCACGATCTTGGTGTTCCGTTGTCGGGGAAGGAGGCTAAATTGATGCCGTTGTGCAGTCATCGCGCTGCCGTACCATTGGGAAGCCGCCGTTTGATGCGCCTTGATAGAGGGAGAACAGCCCGATGGCTACCGGCCAGGTAATGTGGGGCATGGTCGTGCTGGCGGCGTGCGGCGCGGCCGGTACCGGGAGCCCGGAGCGGTTCGCTCTCGCGCGCCATCGGGTAGGCGATTGCAGGCCATACGAGATGCCCGCAATGGCCGCAGGCGGGACATTAACCATCCGGGGTACTGCCTGCCTCCAGCCTGACGGGACGGGGCGCATCCTGCCGGGCGCCCACTAAATAACGGCAAGAAATTGTGAAGCCTTTTAGTTAGTTTACAGGCCGAGATTCTGCCTTTTGGTCCATTTTTGATTTTTCTTAGAACAAAAAATCGTCTAGATTGGAATGGCCGCCAACTATAGCGGCGAGGGCCTACTTGATGATGGTGGTTGGTGTTGGGGACCCAGGCTCCAAGGAACACTAAGCTCACCGCGCGGCCAGTAAGCGCCGCTACCGTCGTTGTCGCCTGTTTTATCAGCACCCCGCTTCTTGCCGAGACTGATCCGCCGGTCGGGTATCAGGCCGGATGGCAAGTCGATGTGCGCAAGTCCGGCCCCGACTTGGACCAGCAGATCGGAGAAAAGCTGGCGCGCTTCTTCGCGCCCGCCGCAGGTTTCGACATGGGGAGCTACCAAGCCGGTATGGCATCGGCACCGGAGGTCGGCGTTGCCTATGACGCCGAAGGTCAACTCAACGTATCGTCGGGAGGGCAGCACCGCGTTGGCGTGAAGATCGCCTGGGGCGACGCTGCCGACGACGGTGAACCAAACTGCAGTCTGACGCTCACGGTCGAAGATCGGATCGTGGCGCAATGGCAAGGGCCCATCACGACGGATGCGGACCAGCGTGTTCCACAGGGGAGCATCGAGCTGCGATCCGGGCTTCATCCGGTTCAGCTCAAGGTCGCCTGCGATGCGCCGCTGGACTCTCGCCTGAAGATCACGTTGGTGCTGAAAAAGCCCTCGGAGCCCGAGTTGCAGGCGGCTAATGGGGCGGACATTGTCCACAAAGGCCCGGATCGGCCCATAGTGACCGCGGACGCGGTCGATCCGCTAGCGCTGGCGCCGCCAGGGCCCGCCCACGCCACCCGCCGCCGGTCCGGGGCGGAGGGGGCTGATGCCGCAGCCGTGCCGACGCCGCCGGCGGTCATCGTCCTGTCGACATCGGGGGCACTGTCGAACGTGCCGACGGCGCCGGTGACGATTGCCCCACCGGCATTGGTCACTGCGGCGGCGGAGCCGGCAGTGCCTGAACCAGCCATCGTCGCGCCTCCCGCGGAGGAGGAACAAACGGCGGTTGCAATAACCGCGCCGCAGGCGGTTCCGCTGCAACAGCTGGACTTGACCACCGCCGCGGTGGAACCGGCAATGCTTGAACCAGCGACTGTTTCGCCTCCCGCTGAAGGGGAACAATCGGCGCAGGAACAAGTGGCGGTTGTAATAACCGCACCGGAAGCGGTTCCGTTGCAACAGGTGGATTTGGCCACCATCGCGGAACCGGCAATGCTTGGACCAGCGACCGTCGCATCGCCCGCAGAGCAGGAACAAGCGGCGGTTGCAATGGCCGCCTCGCAGACGGTCCCGCTGCAACAGCCGCATTTGGTCACTGCCGCGGTGGCACCGGCAATACTTGAACCAGCGACCGTCGCATCTCCCGCAGAGCAGGAGCAAGGGGCGCAGCAAGAAGCAACGGTTACAATGGCCGCGCCGAAGGCGGTCCCGCTGCAACAGCTGGATCTGGCTACCGCGGCGGTGGAACCGGCGATGCCCGAACCAACGACCGTCGCGCCTCCCGCAGAGCAGGAACAAGCGACGCAGGAGCGAGCGGCGGTTGCAGTGATCGCGCCGCAGGCGGTCCCGCCAGAGCAGCCGGATTTGACCCTGCCCCGTCTGCAGCCCTTGCCGTCTGCGGGGATTGCTCCCATGCCATTGGCAACGATGAATGAGCTGCCGACGGTCGCGTCGACAGATGTTGAGCTAGCGGCGCGTCCGCCGTCTTCCACGCGGCTCGCGGTCGCCACGCCGGCACAGGCGATTGCTTCAATGCCGTTGGCGGCTGTGAAGGAATTCCCAAGAGTCGCGGTTGCGCAGGCGGATATTGGGCCTTCGGCGCGTTCCACGTCTCCTACGCGGCTTGCGGGCGCCACAACGGCACAGGCGATTGCCTCAATGCCGTTTGCGAGTGTGAAAGAGCTGCCGCGTGTGGCGGTTGCATCGATAGATGCCGAGCCTCCGGCACGTCCCCCATCTCCCACGCGGCTTGCGGGCGCCGCGCCGGCACACGCGATTGCTTCGATACCATTGGCGACCGTGAAGAAGCTGCCGACCGTAGGGGTATCGGGAGGTGCGGAGCCTCCGGCGCGTCCACCGTCTTCGACGCGGCTTGCGGCCGCGACGCCGGCACAGACCATCGCATCGATACCGTTGGCGACCCTCAAAGAGCTGCCGAGTGTGGCGATTGCGCCGGTGGATGATGAGTCTCCGGCAAGGCTAGCGGCCGTCACGCCGGCAGAGGCCGTGGGGCATGTGGCGGCGCTAGTTGCGCGGAAATTTGCCGCCATCGACTTGGCTACGGCCACGGGTAGCCAAGTCGCTGTCGTCGCACCGCAGTCGAAAGCGGTCGAGGCGTCTTCGGATCGACCTGCTCCGCAAAAATATCCGGTGATCGACCTGCCGTTCCTGAAGCATGAGGCGCAGGGTACTACTGTGCAAGCGGCTTCGGATGCCCCTACACGGGCTGCGGACGGGTCACCTGCCGCCGCATCTTCCAAGGCGGCTCAAGTTGCGTCGTTGGTCCCCCCGACTCAGCATTATCCCGCGCTCGATCTGCCTTTCCTGAAGCACGGTATGCAAGCCACGGTCGCGCAAGCAGCATCGCCGAGTGTTGCGGTCTCGTCGGCGCCAAAGTCCAGCGAGCGCGAGGCCGCGACATCGCTGTCCTCCCCTCCAGAGGCGGCTGCTGGGCCGTTCTTCCTGAAGCCCGCGACGCGTGGGGTTGCCCCCCGGGAGGAACCTGAGCCGCCAAAACCCACCACGGCTGCGCTGGCAGTGCCTCGGTTCGCCGAAGCTGCGCCCTCTTCGGCATCTTCGGACGCGCACTATGACGTGCCTCAGGTCGCAACCATAGACCTCACCATCCGCGAACAGCCCAACACGTTGGCTCGCCGGATCGGCTTCGTGATCAATGGGGAGACCGTGACAGTGGCCGCCCCAACCACCGATCCGGACTGGGTTCGGCTAGCCCGGGGCGGGTATGTCCAGGCGAGATTCCTGCAACCCTTGACGGTCGTTGGCAAGGGAAGGCCCAGCATCGCTTTTGCGACTCAGGTGACCGGGCAGCCCAATGCCTGCCGGCCTTACCAGATGCCGATGGTCACTGACGGGCGCCGGACGTTGGTAAATGGGGTGATATGCCCGCAACCGAACGGGACCTGGCGATTCTCCAAATAGGTTCCCACGCGGTGATCGCGATCAGGTTCTTATCATTATTTCGCAATCGTACCTTCAACATAGTGGACAGGAACCGACGCTCCCGGCGAGAATAAGGCCTCTGCCCGCTAAGCCAGAAGACTATCATGCGCCTCGTCGCCACCCTGATCGGCCCGGACGCGGGTACGCTTACCGATGCGCTTTTGTCCGAAGCGCGCCGGGCGCTGAAGGCGCTGGGCGCCAACGCCGCCAGCCCCGAGTGGTTGGCTGAAGGCGAGGCAGCCGACCTGATCTTCGACAGCCTGGATCCGGACCAGGCGGACGCCGCAATTCGCCAGACGCTCGGGGCCGCGCCGATCGACTGCATCGCCCAGCCTGCGGAGCATCGGCGCAAGAAGCTGCTGGTCGCCGACATGGAATCGACCATCATCGAGCAAGAGATGCTGGATGAGATCGCTTCGCTCAAAGGTATCAAGGCGGAGATCGCCAAGATCACGGCTCGCGCGATGAACGGCGAGGTTGATTTCGTCAGCGCGCTAAAGGAGCGGGTCGCATTGCTGGCCGGACTGCCGGAGGACGAGATCCTGGCGATGGCGCGGCGAATCACGCTGTCGCCGGGGGCAGCCGCGCTGGTGCGGACGATGCACCGTCACGGGGCACGCACCTTGCTGGTGTCCGGCGGCTTCACGGCCTTTGCCGATCCCGTTGCCGCCACGCTCGGTTTCGATGCGGTGAGCGCGAACGTGCTGGAATTTTCCGGACCGCCCGAAGCGCGCGTGCTGACCGGTCATGTTGTGCCCCCGGTTCGCGACCGTACCGACAAACTGGAGCAGCTGACCCGTCAGGCCGGCCGCCACCACATCGAGATGAGCGAGACGCTCGCCGTCGGCGATGGGGCGAATGACGTGCCGATGCTGCTGGCTGCCGGGCTGGGCGTTGCCTTCCATGCAAAACCCAGCGTGCGCGAGGCCGTTCGGACGCATGTCGATTACGCCGGACTAAAAGCCCTGCTTTACGCGCAGGGCTATAAGGCAGAGGAGATCAGCGCGGGTTAGACTCGGCGTTGGTGCGCGGATTCACGCGATCAGGTGCTTCCAACCTGATCGCGATCCGCTCCAGCGCGCGATCACCCCTTGGACTTGCCGGCAACCGGCAAAGCTACGAAGTGGGCATCGCCACCTTGGCCCTGGACCAGGAGCAGGACCGATTTCTTGTTCTCCTTGCGGGCTTGGTCGACCTTGGCCACCACGTCCTTGGGCGTCCGGACCTCTTGCTGGTTCACCTCGAGCAGCACGTCGCCAGGAGCGAGCTGCTTGTCGGCCGCCACGCTGTCGGGCGATACGCTGGTCACCAGCACGCCCGAGACGTCGTCGCCGAGCTGATAGCGCTGGCGCGCTTCGGCTGTGAGCGGGGCAAGTCCGAGACCGAGCTGCGACACGGCTTCGCCGTCCTTCTTCTCGCCGTCCTTTTCATCGAGACCGCTGTCTGCAGAGGCCAGCATCTTGGCCTCCGGCATCTCCGCAACCTTGATGGACTTGCTGA
>CAZVYC010000239.1:0-7719 GCA_964631425.1 uncultured Rhodospirillales bacterium | reverse complement strand
CTCCCAGTCCCAGATCCGGACCTGATCAATTCGCCGCGGGCGCCAGAATCTCGAATATGCGTTCGTCCGGCGGCCTTTGCCCATCCCCGTCGGGCCGGAGCGATTGGATGCATACATGATCCGCACCGGCGTCCCAATGGGCCTGGATGCGACGGCGGATCGCATCGGCATCGCCCCAGGCGATCAGCGCATCGATCAGCCGGTCCGAGCCGCCATTCTCGAAATCCGCGTCGGTGAACCCGAAGCGAGCCAGGTTGTTGCGGTAATTGGGCAATCCCAGATAGATCGCGAGCGTCTTGCGCCCAGCCGCGCGGGCAACCACCGGATCGGTTTCGAGCATCACCATCTGTTCCGGGCATAGCAGCTTGCCAGGTCCCAGCGCCGCTCGCGCCTCGGCGGTATGCTCCGGCGTCACGTTGTAAGGATGTGCACCGTCCGCGATCTGGCTGCTGAGCGCCAGCATCTTGGGTCCGAGCGCCGCGAGGATGAGCGGCGGCTTCTCGGCAGGACGCGGCGCCACGTACATCGCCTTGTCCATCGCCTCGATATAGCTGCGCATCTTGGGGACCGGCTTCTCGTACACATGGCCGCGTACGCCCTCGACGAGCCGCGTATGCGAGACACCGATGCCGAGCAGGAAGCGCCCGCCCGATTGCTCCGCAAGAGTCAGCTGCGCCGCCGCCATCGTCATCGGGTCGCGGGCATAGATGTTGGCAATGCCAGTGGCGATGACGAGCCGTTCGGTATTGGCAAGCAGCCAGGCGGCATGGACCAGTGCGTTGCGTCCCACTGCCTCGGGTATCCACAGTGCGGGATAACCCCAGGCCTCGACCCGCCTGGCGAACGAAGCCGCATCCGCCGCGCTCATGCTCTCAGTCGACGCCCAGATACCAAGCTTGCCGATATCCATCTTCAAACTCCGTGATGCGTGTCTCAGCCCTTACGCCGCTTTTATCCTATTCGCTCGGCCCCAGGGAGGAATTCGATCAATGCGCCCGGCGAAAAGTCAGGTTGATCCGCTGGCGCCCGAGGCGCTTGTGCTCGCCGTCCAGCAGCGGCGCCACCCCATGAAAGAACAGCCGCGCCGGGCCACCCCACACCACGACGTCGCCATGCTCCAGGCGCAGGCGCCGCGCCCGATCGCTGCGCGCAGGGCCGCCGAACAGGAAGGTCGCCGGCAGGCCGAGCGAGATCGACACGATCGGCTGCGCGAAATCGCGCTCGTTGCGGTCCTGATGGGGCGACATGCGGGCGCCCGGCTCGTAGCGATTGATCAGGCACGAATCAGGATCGAACCCGGAAAATCCAGCTTCGGCTGCAGCCCGCGCGGCGAGGGAGCCAAAGCCTTCCGGCATGGCCGGCCATTTGTGTCTCGTTTCCGGATCGACCTGATCGTAGCGATAGCCCGCGCGGTCCGTCACCCATCCGGCATCGCCGCAATTGGTCATTGCCACTGACATTGAGAAGCCGCCCGGCGTGACCATGTGGCGAAACGGCGAGATCGCCGTCACGGCCTGAAGCCCGCGAAGGAGGGCGTCCTCGTCCGGCAAGGCAAACCCTGTCAGGAGAACGGCGCCGCGCGGAAGCGGTGAGACTTGCGTTTGGCCCTCGAAGAGATCGCCTATAGCCGGAGCGCTCATGCTGCGTCGTGAAAGATGATGCCGAGGGCAAAGCGCTCCCCGCCATGGAGGCGACTGACCCCATGGCGCGTGGCGGCACGGCTGAAGCCGCGCGGCCCGCGAACCGGACGCTGGTTGACGGCGAAGACGACCGCGTCGCCACGGCCGAGCGCAACAACCTCCGGCCGCGACTGCATCCGCGCCAGCTGCTCCGTCAGCACGAATTCACCGCCGGTGAAATCCCGCGTCGGTTCCGACAGCAGAACGGTCAGCTGCAGCGGGAAGACATGCTCGCCATGGAGGTCCTGGTGCAGCCGGTTATAGTCGCCGGCACCGTAGCGCAGCATCAGCGGTGTGGGCCGTATCTGTCCGGCCTCGTGGCAGCGTTCGAGGAATGTCGCATGGTCGGCCGGAAACCGCGTCGCGATCCCCACTTCGACATTCCAGCGGTTGGCGATTTCGGCCAGCGGCGGGTAGAAAGTCTCGCGAAGGCGGGCGACCGGTTCCGGCAGGGGATAGGCGAAATATTGATACTCGCCTTGGCCGTAGCCATGCCGCGCCATGACGATACGCTTGCGGAAACGGTCCTGTTCGGCATAGAGCGCGATCAGGGCCGCGCAGTCGCCTTCCGTCAGCAGCCGCTCGATCCGGGCGCAGCCATGGGCATCGAGATCGCCTGTAATCTGCGACCAATCCAGCAGGGCAAGCCGAGAGGCCGGCGCGTTCACGCCCCAGCCTCCCGGTCGAGCAGCGCCCGCTTGCGTGCGACGCCCCAGCGATAGCCGGAGAGGGCGCCATCGGTCCGCACAACGCGGTGGCAGGGAATCGCCACCGCGACGGGGTTGGCGGCACAGGCCTGGGCAACCGCACGGGTCGCTTTTGGCGCACCGATGCGGGCCGCGATCTCGGCATAGCTCGCGGTCGTGCCGCGCGGGATGGCGCGAAGCGCTGCCCACACGCGCTGCTGGAAGGCCGTGCCGCGGACATCGAGCGGAAGGTCGAACCCCTCGCCCGGGCGCTCGACCAGGCCCACTACCTGGGCGACCAGGCGCTCGAAGGCCGGATCGCCGCCGATCAGGTTGGCGCGCGGGAAGCGGTCCTGCAGGTCGCGCACCAGCGCCTCGGGGTCATCGCCGAAGCTGATCGCGGCGATCCCTTTGTCAGTCGCGGCCACGAGCACCGCGCCCAGCGAGCATTCGCCGATCGCGAAGTGCAAGCTCTCGCCGGCACCACCCGCGCGGAACCGTCGGGGCGTCATACCGAGGACGCCCCGCGACGCTTCGTAGAACCGGCCGCTGGAGTTGAATCCGGCATCATAGATCGCCTCGGTCACCGTCCCGGACCGCGACAGGGCGCCCCGGACGCGGCGGGCGCGGGCTGCATCGGCGTAGCCCTTGGGCGTGACGCCGGTCACCTCCTTGAACAGGCGATGGAAATGGAACCGGCTCATCCCCGCCGCGTCGGCCAGGGTCGCCAGATTCGGCATCGTGTCGGCTTCCTCGATCAGGCGGCAAGCGCTGGCCACCGCCTCGGTCCGCCCGTCGGTCTTATCGGGACGGCAGCGCCGGCAAGGCCGGAACCCCGCTCGCTCGGCATCGGCCGGCGAGGCATGGAAGCGGACGTTCTCGCGCCGGGGCAGCCGTGCCCCGCACGAGGGCCGGCAATAGACGCCGGTTGTGGCGACTGAATAGTAGAAGGTCCGGTCGGCCCGGCGGTCGCGATCTACCATCGCCTGCCACCGCTCGTCGTCCCTTGAAAATGCCGGTTCTGCCGGCTGCTCAACCGGCTGAGCATTCGCTGGAATCGTCATGTCTTGCTCCGTCGTTCCGGCATGCCCAACTGCACGCCTGGACCGATAATGGCGAGGGCGTGCGGGACAAACACTCCGGCGCTTGCGGTCGAATTCGGATTTCCGGATTCGTGGCCCAGGGTTTCCTGACGTTATACGCGTTACTCACGTGCCTCGTGCCAAGTCCAGCAAGGCATCCCGGTGCCCCCTCAGTCGAGGCGGCCGTCGGCCTCTCCGGCCAAAAGCGAACCCTGCCAGCGCGATCGCGATCCATGTGCCATGGAATGCGAGTCCCGCCGAGAGCACGTAGCCCCCTGGTATCGGGCCAATCATCGCCCGCATCAGGAATTGATGAAAACTGGCCACCGGTTCCGGATGGATCAATAGCTTGCCGACATACGACACTACCTGAATCAAGAAAATCCACCCGTAGTTCCGCCGCAGGCGGCGACCGACCGCATCCAGAAAGGAAATGTGCAGGTTGGGACGAAGGTAATCCTGATAAAGCGCTTGATTCCACCCGTTGTCGACCCGCACGCCCTCTCCGCGCATGATCGGTCCGAATAGTTGCAGTTCGAGGATATGCGCGCGGATGCGCCAGAAATCGAAAAAGCGATAACGCCGCGCCTCCACGGCTAGAAACAGAGCGACCAGCAGGCCTACCAACACGAGAGGTAGCGGCGACGCCTCCGGACTGCTGAAGCTGAGCGATAGGGCCAACCCAGTGGCGACAACAGCCCAGTTTGTGGTCGCATCAAGACGCGTGCGCCACACAGTGCTGCGATAAACTTCCCCGCGGTACAGATGCGCAAGCGCGCCCAGCTCGGCTGCGCTGAATACCGGGACGGCCGTTTTGGCACCGACTTCGTCCATAGCCCAGTCCCCCTACTCTCGTTGGGAGTAGTATATCACCTCGCTGTATAATCTTCAGGTCAGAGCCGCATTAGTCCCTTGGCGATGGGCATGACGGAAATCGTCGGAGCTTAGCAGCCTGTCGGGTCAGGGCAGCGTCGCGTATGCGACACAGGACTCGTGATGGTCCAAGCTGAGCATTGAGGTAAATTGCAGCGGTGACCGCGTTTAGCACGCTCGTCAGGCCCGGACGAAGATGGCGGGCGAAAACGGCAAAACCGAGGGCGTTAGGCCGAGGGGCCCGGAAGAAGGCCGTCGCGGCGAATGATCCCCGGCCGCCGCCGGGCAGCTCGAGCGCGCCTTGCTCCCTGAAAAGGTCCCGGGCGCTCGAGCTATTTCGCACTGCCCGATCAGATCATCCGCCGCTAATCGCGATTCGCTTGGCCTTCTCAGCTGCTCCCGGCGCTTTCGGTAACGTGACGGTGAGCACGCCCTTTTTGAAGCTCGCGGCGATCTTGTCTTCCTGCACGTCCACGGGCAGCGAAATCTGCCGCTCGAACCGTCCATAGAAGCGCTCGCTCAAATGCCGGTTCTTGTCTTCAGCTTCGCTCTTTTTCTCCCCGCGGATGGTGAGAACGCCATTGCTCAGGAACAGTTCGATGTCCTTGTCGTCGAGCCCAGGCAGCTCGGCCTCCACCTTCACTTCCTTATCGGTTTCCGAAAGCTCGACCTGTGGCCAGCCGCCAGTGCTCGACGTGAACCCAGGCAAACTGAAATCGCGCCAGAAATCATCGAACAGCCGATTCATCTCGTGATGAAGCGCAATGAAGGGGTGAGTGCTCTCGGTCCGCGTCGTCGGCGTATGGGAGCGGCCCCAGGGAATCAGATCTCTCACAGCCATGTTGATCCTCCTCTTGAATTAGGGTTAAGGCGCCTCTCTCGTCCTGTTGTCGTGTCATGTCGTCTTGAGCTCGATCTTTTTCACTTTCGCGGTCTCGGCTTTCGGCAGCACCAGATGAAGGACGCCATTCTTGTGGTTCGCCGCAATCCCGTCTCGATCGATGTCATCGGAAAGCGTGAAGACACGCTCATAGTCGCCATCGGTATACTCGCTGTAGATTTGGCGATATTTCGCATGGTCGTGCATTCCGGCTCGCCCGCGGATCGTCAGAACGCGGCGCTCCAGCGTGATATCGACATCATCGGGCGCGACCCCAGGCATCTCGGCGAGGACCACGATGCTGTTCGAAGTCTCGTAGATGTCGGTCAGAGGAATGAAAACCGGGCGCGTGCTGGTGCGCTCGCCGCCGTCGGATATAGGCAGCTGATCGCGCATCGTCTGCAGTTGTGTGTTCTGGGCTTCGTTCGTCTGCAGCTGGGTGTTCTCCGTTCCGTTCGCCATGATCTTCCTCCTTGTCCTCAGTCCGCCCGTATCGCGATCTTCTTGGGTCGATCGTTTTCCGGTCGCACCAACTCGATCTCGAGAATTCCGTTGTTGAAGCGGGCCTGGACGCGCTCCGGATCAACTTGGAATGGAAGCTGGACCGCCCGCGAAAAACGGCCATAGGTCCGCTCGCGACGATGCCAGTTGGCATCCTGCTCAATTTCCGGCTTTCGCTCACCACGCAGCGTGAGAACGTTCTGGTTGAGCGTGATGTCGACATCGTCCGCAGTGGCGCCGGGAAGTTCCGCCGTCACGACGACGCTGTTTTCTCCCAGCCAAAGATTGACCGGCGGGAAACTTCGGGCGGTACTCGTGGCGAATTCAGAAAATGCGCGGTTCATGTCGCGCTGTATTCGCCTGAAATCTGCAAAGGGATCGAAACCAAATCGGCTGAATGCCTGGGACGGCCACATTTCGCACCTCCTCTTGCGATCGGCTGAAGGTCGGCGAAGCACAAACGCCCGCCGCGCCGGCAGACCTGATTTTTTGCCGTGAAGCACTCACCTGTCGATGACAGGGTCCGGGGGATCGGATCAACCAAGCCGACCACAGGCTCCGGCGCTCGCCGATCTCACACCGGCGAGGGGAGGAGTGGGTAACGAGCGGCACACATCCTCGAATTGAGCGACGCGAGCCGCAGCCGGCACTGATTGATCCGACCATCGTTCCCTGCCAAAGCCCTGAGGGCCTCCGGCGAATTTCGATTTAGGAAGCGAAAGTCAGGCATCAAGAGGGCTTTGAACCGAAGTTTCGAGGCAACCATGATGCATTGCTGCAGTACCCGGCGGCGGCACTTCAGTGCCGCCGAATCCGTCGCAAAAGGGGTGCCTAATCCGACTCCGCTTCCCCTAGCTCCAGACCCCAGCCCTCCGGTGTAAGGGCATAGATAATCGG
The DNA here is from genome assembly GCA_964631425.1 of uncultured Rhodospirillales bacterium. Lineage (GTDB taxonomy): Bacteria > Pseudomonadota > Alphaproteobacteria > BOG-932 > Roseiterribacteraceae > BOG-932. The sequence continues at coordinate 1,121 of CAZVYC010000239.1, read as the reverse complement.
CCTGCGGCCGAGCCGGTCGCGTCCGAGCCGGCGAGCCGCGTTCAGCGCGTCCTCGAACGTGTCGTATTCGCTTTCGACGCGGCGGCCTTTCGGTCCAGCGCGACAGACCGCAAAGGCCGAGATGGTCGTGTGACGAGTGATCGCCCATTCGCGGGCCATAGCGAGCTTCTCATTCATCGTCCGGTAATGGAGTAGCGCAAAATACCCGGCGCGGCTGCCTCATGGCCCAATCCCTCGCAGGTCGTTCGAACGTGCAAAGCTCGGGCGAACGTGCAAAGCTCGGGGCCGTTGGACCCCATTCGACGGTGCGAGAGATTGGCTTTCATCAGAGTTGATCAAGGGCATGCGAGAGGAAAATCCCGGCGGCGGTGTTCGAAGCCGCGTCGATCCACGTGAAATGATCTTGCAGAGTTCGAAAGCACTGCCCACGTCACGACCAACACAGGGAAGATGTCCACCATACGGTGCTGACATTTCAAGCGAAGGAGGGCGCAATGAACTTCAGACCGCTTTCGGACCGCGTTCTCGTCCGGCGAATCGATGCCGAGGAAAAGACCGCGGCCGGCATCATCATCCCGGATACCGCCAAGGAGAAACCCCAACAAGGCGAGGTTCTGGCGGTGGGGCCGGGCGCGCGCGATCAGCAGGGGCAGTTGCATCCACTCGACGTGAAGGTGGGCGACCGTATCCTGTTTGGCAAGTGGTCCGGCACGGAGGTCGTAATCGACGCCGAAGAGCTGGTCGTGATGAAGGAGTCGGACATTTTCGGGGTCCTGGCCGAACCAGCCGACTCGGCCAGGAAGGCCGCTTGATCGAGGAGGGCTGAGACATGGCTGCAAAGGAAGTCAAATTCAGCGCCGAAGCGCGCGACAAACTGCTTCGTGGAGTCGACATCCTGGCCGACGCTGTCCGGGTTACGTTGGGACCGAAGGGCCGAAACGTCGTTCTCGACAAGTCGTTCGGTGCGCCCCGGATCACCAAGGACGGCGTCACCGTCGCCAAGGAGGTGGAACTCTCCGACAAGTTCGAGAACATGGGCGCGCAGATGGTGCGTGAGGTCGCATCGAAGACGAGCACTGCGGCGGGGGATGGCACGACGACGGCAACTGTTCTCGCCCATG
>CAZVYC010000238.1:0-7735 GCA_964631425.1 uncultured Rhodospirillales bacterium | reverse complement strand
CCGGACCGTGAAGCGCTTCTTGTTCGGCTGGACGAACCGGCTCTCTTGAATGTTGTGCCGGCCGCGGATCCGCTCGCCCGATTGCGGATAATCAAGCACAGCATCCTCGCGGTAGATTTCATGTTCGACCTCGAAATCGCTCGCGTCCGAAGCGTCCCAATGGCGTTCCAGCGCCGCCCGCACCGTTCGATTATCCATCTCAATCTCCTGCCTACGCTTCCGGTTTTCGGCACCACTGAATTCGTTGTGCTGCCATAATTCTGAACGTGGAGCATTCTGAACCTGGGGCGCTATTGCCTATCGCGCCAGTGCTGTGGCTCGCTCCCATGTGAAAGGCGTGATGACGATACGCCCGGCGGCAGCGGAAGAGGTCAGAGTGATTTACCGCCAGTCACATTTCTGACGGCACTAAAGGTTTCTGCCCCCTTTCCCCGCAGTGGGTTCCGAGACAATGAAGCCAGGAACAGCACGACGCAAACGCCAAGCAGCACCATATCCTTGAACAGGAATTCGCCCGTCAAATTCCACGCGATCGGATCGGTCGAGAGGCTCCATTTCACGACACCCGGTGTTGTGAAGAAGAACGACCAGGTAATCAGGAATGTCCCCACGCCCATCAGCGCGCCCAGCGCCGATATGAATGGGCTGAACGCGCCCGCCGCGAGCAGGACCGCCGTGCTGACTTCGACAACACCGAGGAGGTACGCTTCGCCCCTCACACCGAAGATCGAAAGCCACCAGACAAAAGGGCTATTGCTGATATATTGAACAATGCCTTCGGCAGACTGTGGCGTGAACTTCTGAATGCCGAACGCCAGGAAGATCAAGACCATGGTCCAGCGCAAGATCGCAAGCAGCTGATAAGAGCCACCCCCACGTTCCGCAATTTTGAAATATCCTGGCATTTGCGGGTGTCTCCCATCCCCTCGACTATGCCCTTTCCCATTCGCGTCGGTCGGCCATTTGGTTACGAAGCGGGGGCGCGCGGAGACGCGAACGTTTTCTCTGGCTCGAACTCCGCCCAAAGGCAGGCGTCTGGTCGGGGCCAGATCTGGGTGACTGGCGACGGTGCTTAACCCCTGTGCGGCAAGCCTCCTGCTCTTCGAGTCACTGGACACGAGTCACCGGGCGCTGTCCTCAGCCGGTCACCGACTATCTCGAAGTCGGCGTCGGAGGTCCCTCAAGCGCCACACTAAAGCCGGACGGCGCGAGCTCGAATTGGAGGCCTTCGTCCGTGGCTCGAAGATTCATGACGACGCCATTCTGATTTTTCATCACGGTCCCGGATACGCCGCCGGCGACGGCTATGCCGCCCGTGAACGCGACGTAGTTTCCGGGGAAGTCCGCCACTTTGGTCAGATGATAAACGTTGCCGGTCGCTTTGATCGACGCCACGCCGACACTGACGATGGAGAGCCCGTTGGCTGTGAAGCGATAGTCCTTCCCCTGAAAGTGGAGGACACCGTTGCCCCAGGTATAGCCGATGCCCGCGGCGACGCTGCCTCCCGAAAAATCGAGTGTTGCGTCGGGCCGCTCGGATTGCGCCCAGCTTGCCTGGGGAAAAAGCGTAAGGAAGGCGACAGCGGCCAGACCGACGATCATGCGCTTCACAGCGCCTCTCCGCTCGAGACGCATGTCAAAGTGGTCGGTTGGCGAGACGAGCAGCTTTTCCGGGACGGGCTTGGCTTCGGGCATCATCGTTCTCCTTTCCATATGATCGGCACCGGGGCGGAATTCTTTTTCAGGTTTTAGAAGCGGTCGACCGGAAGAGGCGGTCGGCCCAACCACAGCGAGGTCGCGGTGCTGTGCATGCCCGCTCCACGCTTTGCGCTATAGGCACTATACACGCTGCCACCCGCATTGTGCGCTCGCCCATATGGAGTAATGCTCGACCCGCCAAGTGGATGATCTACATAATACGCCTAATACAATACGTAAAGGTAAAATAAGGATGAAATTGTTTACTGTTCGGTCTTTCCGAAAAGTCACCTATGATGGGGCTAGTCCCGGATGAACAGCAAAAATGAGGAGTGAAGTCTTTCTTTATGCCAGATGGGTCCCCTCGGCGACAGCGCAGTATTCCGCCATGTGACCCGACGAGGCGATGCCGGATGCTGTCCGCCGCCCTTTCCCTCGCTCCCGGGGAACAGCGACTGTGACCGCAGCCGGAGGATGAGGAGGGGAGAGTGGGCTCCCCTCTTTCCGCCCGATCAGTCCGTCTGCAATCGGGTCACCCGCCAGTCCGCAGCATTGCCGAACGCGAGGCCGTCTGCTCGACGCTGGGCGCGAGGGTCGCTTCCTCGATTGAAGAATCGCCGGTCGACAGGCGTGCGATGAAGTCGCGATCCGGGTGGCTATCGCTAACGGCCACGACCGGGTCCGGCTGCGCCGGCGTGTAGGAGGTGGGCACGAATCGCGCGAGGAAAGCCTGCGCGGGGTCGCCCGTGACCGCGCTTGCGCTGGACTGGGCCGGCGAAAAGGCGGGATCCTCAATCCGCGCGATCCAGGCCTGGGCCGGGTTCTCGGAAGCGGTACCCGCATAGGCTGGGACCGCGCCGGCGCCTGTGAAAAGGGCGCCTGTGACAAGTGCGCTCGCGAAAAGGGCTGAGGCTGAGATTGTGCGGGCCATGATGAGTCTCCACATTTGGCGATCCATCACAGGAGCGGTCATTCGCTACTTTCATGAGGGACCTCACGATTGCAAAGATGACGATCGTCATGTTTAGTTCAAGACCTGTCCGCAAATTTTTTGACCGTCCGTCCGTCGCCGAGGCGCGCAGGCGGCCGGTCGGGGTCTTGGAGTCGGCGGGGAAAGTACTAAATATATGTGACGAACGTCATGAAAGAATGGGGGAGCCAATGCGACTTACCAAGACCCAGCGGGCCGAGAATCACGATCGTATTGTTCGCGTTGCGGCCAGGCTTTTCCGCGAGAAAGGGGTGGACGGCGTCGGGATTGACGAGATCATGGCCGAAGCTGGCCTCACTCACGGCGCATTCTACGGGCACTTCCCGTCGAAGACCGCACTGGTTGGCGAGGCAAGTGCGTATGCTATGGACGAGTCAGGCTTGAAGCGGCTTGAAGCGGATATCCCGCCAGGGAGCCGAAAAAGCTTCCCCGAACTCGCCAGCCGCTATCTCTCGACAGGGCACCGCGACGATCGCGGACAAGGCTGCGCTCTCGCGGCCCTGGCCACCGACATCGGCCGCCAGGACCCCGCCGTGCAGAAAGTTTTTGCCCAAACGCTCGAGGCAAGGTTCCAGGAGCTCGCCGAACGACTGCCGGGCGACCGCGAGACGGCGCGCCGCGACGCCATCCTGAACTACGCAACGATGGTCGGAGCCTTGGTGATGGCGCGCGCCGCCGGCAAGGGCGCGCTATCGGAAGAGGTGCTCGACACCGTGCGCGAGCGGCTGGGGGCTGACGAGGCCCAAATGGAAACTGTGTGGAAGCGAACGCAGAGCCATTTATCGCCAGCCACGCATTGACGGCCCTAACGGACGGAAAGGCGTCGGAGTCATTTGCCGTCAGCCAGGGTCTGACGCCATTGAATCACTCACGAAACGCGGATTATCCTGCAATCGGGCGCGGTCGGCGAGGTTCCCCTATGGGGCATTCAAGGGCATGGCGATCCCATTCTCCAGGGTCGGCTGCGGCCCGATAGGTGCTTTCAAGGAAGGCCATGAGCGTCGTCTCCGGCTCGGTCGATGCCCGGACAACGTCATACGGCATCACAAACTCCCCTAGCTTCGGATCGAAATACGCCCCCTCTGGTGTCGGCCGCGCCTCGGCAAAGCCTTTGGGCGCAGGATACGCATAAGAGTAGAATGCGGGGAATGGCGTCTGTGCATTTCCGGGCCAGAATCCCGCCGACGAGACTTCGTGGCTATAGGCCTCGCGCGTCACTCCGTCAGGCAACCCGGGAATGCCGCCGGGGTGGATTGGCGCGGGACGCCCGGAGAAACGTGTCACCGCGAGATCAAAGCTTCCCCAAAACAGATGGACCGGACTGACTTTGCCGATGTAGCCCGTGCGGAACCGATATAAAACGCGGTAAATTGCCGTCAGAGCGGAGAAGAAACGCTCGATCGCTTCGGTATCATAGGGCCTCGTCAGCTGGTCGTCGGAAAATGGAATTGGATCGGGCACTTCATTGGGCCGATCGTGGAACTCCGGCGTACCTCCCAGCCACACGATGGTTTCAAGGAAGCGGCCGTGAAACTCGGCAACAGACATCGGACGGAGCGGGAATTCTGCCGTCCGACCATCTGCTGCTTTCCCACTGAGCACATGGTCGCGGAGATTGAAGACGATCTCTATGCCCGCTGCGTCCGGAACGAGAGACGTGGTCAGGCCGCGTGCATCGACGTACAGGGTCGCGTGCCACGAGTGATTGACCCAGGGCGTTCGTGCAAGACGATACTTGCCGACGACCTGCGTATAGAGATGAAGCGCAGAACAGGTCTCATGCCACGCTTCGTACGGGATGTCGGGCCACGCCGCGCTCACCGCGTTCCTCCTGGTTGCGCTTGCACGCAAACGGTACACGCTCACACCGACGGATGATATGACGAGCCGGCGGTTCCGGTCAAAATGCCGGGGCGGCGGTTTCCTATCGTGATGCAGCAAGCGGGGGAAAATACGGCGGAGTCAGGTACAACAGTGTCAATCCAACGCAGAGCGCCAGGCCCAGCTTGAACGCGATTAAGGAAACGAGGACTGCGACCGAATACACTGCGACTGATCCGACGTATTTCGCCGTCAGTATCCACAAAAATCGCGGCTCAAGCCGATGGTCGACCAATCTCCGGCCATAGAGCCACATGAGCGTCCAAGAGACGGCCGGGAGCAGGAGTCCGACCGAGTAGAATGTCGCAGCCGTGGTCTGGTTGGTTCCGTCCAGCATGTAGCCGCCGAGGACTGCGGTTGGGAATGGAAGAAAAGAAATGCAGAGGAGAAACAAGAGGTTGAGCAGATTGAGACTGTGATCCGTCTTTTCGAACAGCTTGAAGACGTAATGGTGGTTGGCCCAGTAGATGCCGATCATGACAAAGCTGAGCACCAGCGCAAAATAGGAGGGCCATAGGCGCAGCAGTTCCAGCAGCAAGTCGATGGTCATTCCAGGAGAGTGCGGGATTTTGACGTCCAGGATCAGGAGCGTGATCGCGATAGCGAACACACCATCGCTGAATGCCTCGACCCGTTCGGTCCCACGTTCCGTTCCGGCTGGGTCCGGTCGCTTATCGTTGCCCATGGACGAACCTCCCAATCGAGGAATCGTAGGACGAAAAGGAGGCAGAGTAAGGCAGAGTCATTTATCGTCGGCCACATTTCTGACGGCGCGCCATGACGCCCGCACAGTTCACCGCCGCCGGCGGCTTACCCCGAGCTCCGGCCCGACCGGCGCCACCGGCTGCGCGGCCGGGTCCGCCGCTTCGCCGGCCGCGCTCGGCAGGTCCCGGCCAGCTGATAACGCCTCGGTAACATACGGCAGGATAAGGGAGCCAGGGCAACTATAAGGGCTGGCCATGAAGCGCAACCACACTCTCGATGGCCTGCGCGGTTGCCTCGCTCTTGTGGTACTGCTCCATCACATATTTCGACGAACAGGGTCGGACGCCCTGAGCCCCATGGCTGGCGTCGCTGTGTGGGTGTTCTTCCTCATTTCGGGCCATGTCCTGGCTCGGGCGTGGCAAGGCTTCTATGTGGCTTTCCTCATACGCCGCTTCGTCCGACTCTGGCCAGTTTATGCGCTCTGCCTCGCCGCCGGCTGTGCACTCTTCCACGTCACGCCAGCACCACGGCACTTTTTTTGGTGGGACTGGGGAAGTGTCAGGGACGCCAATCCGCCAGGTTGGTCCCTGGTCGTTGAAGCGTGGGCTATGTTGGCGATGCCCTTGTTCATATGGGTCAGCCGCCGGTCGGTGCTTTGGCTGGTTGGGTCCCTTTCTTGCACTGTGCTCCTCGCCGTATGCTTAGAGCCACCGATGATCTATGGGGTGTTCTTCTTCGCCGGGGCCTGGCTGTCGCGGTTCACACCCCAGTGCGCTCTGCTGGAGACTGCCGTTCCCCAATGGCTTGGCAGGGTCTCTTACCCACTTTATCTGTGTCATTGGCCAATCCTCTTTGGGCTCGGGCTCTCGCTGTGGGCCTCGATCCCGCTAGCGTTCCTGGTCGCCGTGGTGCTCACTGAGACGGTCGAGAAGTGGAGCATTCGGGCCTCCCGCGAGGTCCCACAGTTCAGTCTGAACCGTGGAACACTCCCCGAACCGAGCTGATTCATCCACTTAAATTGCGCTGCCGGACAGGATTGAACTGTCGACCAATCCCTTGCCAAGGGAGTGCTCTAACCGCGCATAAGGGAAGAAGAGGGGGGCCATATTGCCTTCGCCCGAATGTTCAGCGGTGTTGGGGGGCAAATGCGATTGCCCACCCTAACCCCGCTCCGGATCCTCCCGGCCATCGGACCGCTGGTGCGCCGGCCCGCGGGTGCTGGTCAGGTTGTGCGCCGTGCTGATCAACGCCAGATGCGAGAACGCCTGCGGGAAATTGCCCAGCTGCCGCTTGTCCGCCGGGTCATACTCCTCTGCCAGCAGCCCGACATCGTTCCGCAGCGCCAGCAGCCGTTCGAACAGCGCCCGTGCCTCGTCGTACCGCCCCTGCAGTACGTAATTGTCGGCCAGCCAGAAGCTGCAGGCCAGGAATGCCCCTTCGCCCGGCGGCAGACCGTCGGTGCCCCGGCCGGTGTCATAGCGCAGCACGAATCCGTCCCGCACCAGGTACTTCTCAATCGCCGCCACGGTGCCCTGCACGCGGGGGTCAGAGGCCGGCAGGAACCCGACCAACGGGATCAGCAGCAGGCTCGCATCCAGCGCGGTCGCGCCGTAATACTGCACGAAGGCGTTGAGTTCGGCATTATAGCCGAGCTCGCAGATCTGCGTCCTGATCTCGTCGCGCACGGCGTGCCAGCGCTCCACCGGGCCCTCGAGCCCGAATTCCTCGACCGAGCGGATCGCACGGTCGAAGGCGACCCAGGCCATGACTTTGGAGTGGGTGAAATGCCGTGGCCCGCCGCGCACCTCCCAGATGCCTTCGTCGGGCTGGTTCCAGATCGTCTCCAGGTGCTTCACCAGCGCGCATTCCAGCTGCCAGCTTACCGCTTCGCCCGACAGCCCAGCCTTGCGCGCGACGTAGAACGTGTCCAGCACCTCGCCATAGACATCGAGCTGAATTTGGCCCGCCGCCGCGTTGCCCACCCGCACGGGCTGCGAGCCCTCATAGCCCGGCAGCCAGGGCAGCTCATATTCCGCCAGGCGCCGCTCGCCGGCCAATCCGTACATGATTTGCAGGTCGTCGGGGCTGCCGGCCACCGCGCGCAGCAGCCATTGCCGCCACGCCTCCGCTTCGCCCAGGAACCCGACATTGATCAGCGCATAAAGCGTGAAGGTGGCGTCACGCAGCCAGCAATAGCGATAATCCCAGTTGCGCGACCCGCCCAGCTGTTCCGGCAGCGACGTGGTGCCGGCGGCGACGAGCCCGCCGGTCTCCCAGTGCGCCAGCGCCTTCAGGGTCAGGAGCGAGCGCAAAGTGGCCTCCGCCCACTCGCCCTCGCGCTCGTAGGATGCGGCCCAGCCGGTCCAGAAAGCCGTGACATGGTTGAGCGCGTCCGCCGGATCGAGCGGCGGCGGCATGGCCCGGAAGGACGGCGACCAGGTGAGGATGAATCCGGCCTCC
>CAZVYC010000237.1:0-7765 GCA_964631425.1 uncultured Rhodospirillales bacterium | reverse complement strand
TCGCGGATCACCGGCGCGGATTCGCCGGTGATCGCCGATTCGTCGATCGACGCAATGCCTTCGATCACCTCGCCGTCGCCGGGGATAATCTCGCCAGCTGAGACGACCACTACGTCGCCTTCGCGCAACGAGCTTGACGGCACGTCCTCGGTCGCATCGCTGCGCTCGGAGATCAGCTTGTGGGCGGTCGTTTCGGTCTGCGTCTTGCGCAGCGATTCCGCTCGCGCCTTGCCGCGGCCCTCGGCGATCGCTTCCGCGAAGTTGGCGAACAGCACGGTGAACCACAACCAGGCGCAGATCTGGCCGACGACGGCGTTGTGCTCGCCGGTGCCGGCGGCGACGCCGCGCAGCCACAGGATCGTCGCGACCAGGGCCACGATCTCGGTCACAAAGATGACCGGGTTGCGCCACAGCGTGGCGGGGTTGAGCTTCAGGACGGCCTCGCGGCTGGCGATGCCGGCCATATGGGCGTCCAGAAGCTTCAGCGAGTCGACAGGATGCTTGGTCATGAAGTCGGCTCCCAAATCAGAACAGCGTGCCGGACTTGAGCGCCAGGTGCTCGATCACCGGACCCAGCGCCAGCGCCGGGAAGAAGGTGAGGAGCCCGACGATCAGCACGACGGCGATGAGAAGCGCGACAAACAGGCCGGTGTCGGTTGGGAACGTGCCGGTCGAGGGGGGCACGGTCTTCTTCGCGGCGAAACTGCCGGCAATGGCGAGAATCGGTACGATCACGAAGAAGCGCCCGATCAGCATCATCGCGCCCAGCATCGCATTGTAGAAGATCGTGTTGCCGGAAAGGCCGGCGAAGGCGGAGCCGTTATTGGCGTCGGTCGACGAGAAGGCATAAAGGATCTCGCTGAGCCCGTGCGGTCCGCTATTGCCGAGCCCCGCCGCGCCGGCGGCAGAGACCGCTGAGATCGACGAGAAGATCAGGATGGCGGCGGTGATCGCGAACAGCGCGAAGATCGCGAGCTTCACCTCGCGCGATTCGATCTTCTTGCCGAGATATTCCGGCGTGCGCCCGACCATCAGGCCGGCGATGAACACGGCGATGATCACGTGCAGCAGGATGCCGTAGAGTCCGGTGCCGACGCCGCCGAAGATAATGCATCCCAGCATGATGTTGGCCAGTGGCACCAGGCCCGCCAGCGGCATCAGGCTGTCATGCATGGCGTTGACGGCGCCGCAGGAGGTATCGGTCGTGGTGACCGCCCACAGCACGGAGTCCGCCAGGCCGAAGCGAACTTCCTTGCCCTCCATGTTGCCCTGGGCCGTGTCGTAGCCCGCGATCTGCGCCAGCGCCGGATTGGGCTCGGCCTCCGTCCAATAGGCGACGGCCAAGCCAACCAGGAACAGGATCCCCATCGCTCCGTAGATCGCATAGGCCTGCTTGCGACGGCCGATCATGCGCCCATAGGTGTCGACCAGGGCCGCCGGAATCAGGAAGATCAAGAGATCTTCGATGAAGTTGGTGAGCGGAGTCGGGTTCTCGTACGGGTGGGCGCTGTTGGTGTTGAAGAACCCCCCGCCATTGGTACCCAGCTCCTTGATCACCTCCTGCGAGGCGACGGGGCCGAGCGCGATGGTCTGCCTGGCGCCTTCGATCGTCTGGGCGTCGACGTAAGGCCCCATGGTCTGCGGCACGCCCTGCCAGACGAGGACAAGGGCGCCGACGATCGAGATCGGCAGCAGGATGTAGAGGACGCCCCGCGTCAGATCGACATAGAAATTGCCGATCGTTTTGGTCGTACGACGCGCGAAGCCGCGGACCAGCGCCACGGCTACGGCGAGCCCGGTCGCGGCGCTGAGGAAATTGTGCACCGCCAGCGCGATCATCTGGCTGAAATAGCTCATGGTGCTTTCGCCGCCGTAATTCTGCCAGTTGGTGTTGGTGTTGAAGCTGACGGCGGTGTTCATGGCGAGGTCGGCGGGCACCGCCGGCATCGCCTGGGGGTTGAGCGGCAAGTATTGCTGCAGCCGCATGATCGCGTAGCTCAAGAGCGTGCCGACCAGCGCGAACAGCAGCAGGTGACCTGCGTAGCGCCTCCAGCTCTGCTCGGCGTCGGCCTTCACGCCGCAAATTGCATAGATCAGCCGCTCGAGCGGCCGGACGACAGGCGTCAGGAAGGTTCTCTCACCCGTGAAAACCCGCGCCATGTAGCCGCCGAGAACCGGGGTCATGGCCAGGATGATCACTGCGTATGCGGCAAACTGCAGGATATCGGTCGTGTTCACGCCGCGCCTCGTTAAGTTTTGGGCCTCGCAAAGTTGGGGCAGCCGTTCAGAAGCGTTCGCCGCGAACGAGCGCGAATAACAGGTAGGCGAGCAGGCCCAAGAAGGTCGCGCCGCCTAGAAAATAATCAAAGCTCATGCGATTGCTGTCCTTGACCGGAGTGACGACGCCAAATGAGTGCGCAATCATAAGCGATTGCAGGCGAGCGAGAAGCCATAGAAAAGGGCAAAGAACAGGAGCAGCCCTGCAATGAACGCGACATCCAGCATGGTTGGCTCTGTTTCTGGAGGAGCTGAATGCTACGACCAGCCGACATAAATTTCATAGATTTGAATCAAACGATCGCGTAAAGTTTCCGTATAATCCCGGCAATTTAGTGGGCACAGGGAAGGCCTGAGTCACCGATAGAGATGGTCCATGACGGTGAGGACCGTGTCGGCCAGTCTTTCGCCTTGTTCCTCCTGAAGGAAATGGCCGGCATTGGCGATTTCGACATGCGGCTGGTTTTTCGCGCCGGCGACGCGGCGCTGGAACAATTTTTCCCATGGTTTGGTCGAGGGGTCGCAGTCGCTGAAGGCCGTGACGAATGGCCCGGTGAAGTTCGCAATCACCCGCCAAGCCTCGCGATTCTCGGCCACCCCCGGCATGTCGGTGCGGATCGGGATCAGGCCGGTGATCGCCAAGGCGGCGGCCTTGTACGACGCGTCGGGAAACGGCGCATCGTACCCCGCCAGGATATCCGGGCCCGGGCGCGTCCGGCACACGCCGGCGACGATCTCGGAAATCGGAAGGTCGTCGGCATTGCGACAGGTCGCCACCCAGTTCTCGATGCCCGGTCCCGGCCAGCCCTCGATTCCGTTCGGCGGGGGCTCGCAATTGGGCAGCAGCGTATTGGCGGCGACCACGGCAGCGAACCGTTCCGGCATCCGGGCGAGCACCCTGAGGCCGATCGGGCCGCCCCAGTCCTGGCAGACGAGCGTGATTCGCCGGAGGTCGAGCGAGGTCACGAAAGACGCCATCCAGTCGACGAAGCGCTGATAGGAATAGCCGTCGCGGCGCGCCAGCTTGTCCGACCGGCCGAAGCCGATCATGTCGGGCGCCACGGCGCGATAGCCGGCCGACGCCACGAGCGGGATCATCTTGCGATAAAGGAAGGACCAAGTAGGTTCGCCATGCAGCATCAGCACGACCGGCGCGTCGTGGGGTCCCTCATCGACGTAATGCATCCGGAGCCGGCCGTGGCGCGCGTCCGGGACGTCCACATAGTGGGGCGCGAACGGATAGCCGGGCAGGGCGGCAAAGCGCCCGTCGGATGTACGGAGGATATCGGCCGGCATGGCGATTAGGCGCAAGGGGCGATGATGGTCTCGGCATAGCGCCGCATCGCCTTCTTCTTGGTGTCCAGCGTGTGGAAATCGTCCCCTGGGTCTGTCCATTGCTTCAAATCCCAGGGCGAGGGGATCCAGGGGCCGATGACGATGATATCCTCGATGCCGATGGCCCGCGCGCCGTCGATCACAGTGCGGGTCAGATGCTCGGCCGGCGCGAAGCAGATGGTAAAGCCTTCCATCTTCAGGCCTGCCGCGCGACGAATGCCGCGAATGTCCTCGGCCGCATTCTGCATCTGGGCGAGCGTCATCGGCAACGGCAGCCAGCCGTCATTGTACGCGGCGCGCCGTATCGCGGGCCTTGTGCCGCCGCCGCACCAGATTGGGATTGGCTGCTTCGGCGGCGGGCACATCAGTGCATCGAAATTGAAGAACTCGCCGCGATGGCTGACCTTGCCGCCGGTCCACAGCAGCCGCATCGCCGCCAGCAGCTCGTCCAGCCGCCGCCCTCGGCTTGCGAAATCGACGCCCAGCAGGTCATATTCTTCCTTGATCCACCCGGCAGCAACGCCGCAGGCGACGCGGCCTTCGTTGAAGATCGCCGTGGTCGACACTGCCTTGGCCGCGGTGAACGGGTCTCGCAGCCCTGCCAGATAGATATTGGTCATCAGCTTGATCCGGCTGGTGGCCGCGCCCATTGTAGCGAGCGTGATCCATGGGTCGGGCCAGGGCGTATCCTCCGGCCAGAAGACCTCGCCGTCCGGCGTGTAGGGGTATTTGCTCGTGACCTGGTGCGGCATCACCAGATGGTCGGCGGCGGTGATGCCACCGAAGCCGATCTCCTCGGCGAAGCGCGCGATTTCGACCATCTGGTCGGTTTCGCCAACCGAGACAAGCGACAGCCAGAACCTCATGCCCATCTTCCTTCGCCGCGTGCTGGCCGATTGGTCGCTCCGGCGACGCTCACCTTCGACGGCACCACATCGGCCCGATCATAGCCATGCTTGTAAAGCAGGGTCCGGAACGCGCGCTCGGTCATTTGCTGATAGGGGCTTGGGCCGATCAGGATTTCCTCGATCGGCAGCCGGCCAGTGGCGTCGGCCAAGTCCAGGTCGATATAGAGCGACGTGTAGTCCGGCGTCGCCAGCGCCTTGATCCGTCGCGCCCCAACGGCCGTCTGGCTGGGATTGCACAGCACCAGCCGCCATTCATCCTGGTGCGCCAGGTCCGATCGCTTCATAAGCGCGCCGAACAGCGCCAGTTCACGTACGACATAGCGCACGAGCGGCGCCGCGGCGTCTGCACTCTTGAGAAGTCCTTTGGCGCGGCGCTGATAGAGCGTCTCCAAGAGTTCGAGCCCTCGCCCCATGATCGCGACCTTGGTCGCGTCATCATAGCAGCAGGGGGCCAGCAGTGCATTGCCAGCGTCCGCTGCGCGCATGATGCCGCCGGCCGAAAATCCCAGCGCCACGGCGTGCCCGCGTCCCTGCATGGCGTGCCACTGTTCGGTGCTGTCGCGGACTGTAGTCAAGGTCACGATCCAGATGTCCGGCGGAACGTAACTTCCCACCTCCGACAGGTAACGGTCGATCATTGCGTTGAGCTCGGCGGTGACGCCGTTGGGATGGGCCTGGAGCCTGAGCTCCATGGCGCGCCGGAACCACTCGAGCGAATGCTGCATCTCCCGACCGTCGTCGAGATAAAGGATGTTGGTCGCCCGCACCCGCGTCTCTTCCAGGATGTTGGCCCCGGCCGCGCCGTCGGTGTAATGATAGACCAGATGTTTGAGCGGCCGTATCAGAGTGTTGAACTCCCGCCGCATATAGTCCTGGACGTGCCTGATTTCGTCGTTGCCGATGGCGGCCTGGTCGGCCATTTCGATTTCTCCCCGCTTTTCCCGGTATCTAACACGAGAATCGAGGAAATGGGCTATAGGATCCACAGCCGCCTAGCCGCGAACGCAGCGAAGCCTTAGGTTCGTTCGGAACATCCGCGAGATCGTTCGTGCAGGAGACATGTGAAAGCCCGCCCGCCGATCCTGTCGACGCGCCCGGCGCCGGTGCGCGGCCGCTGCTGATCTATGATGGCGAATGCGGTTTTTGCGGCTACTGGGTGCGCTATTGGCAGGCGCTGACTGGCGATACCGTCAAATACCGGTCCTACCAGGACGCGGCGGCCGACTATCCCGAGATCACGATCGACGCGTTCCGGCGGGCGGTACAGTACATCGCGCCGGACGGACGCCGGGCGGCGGCGGCCGAGGCCAGTTTCCTGACGCTCGCCCATGCGCCCGGTCGGGCCTTCTGGTTATGGCTTTACCGACATCTGCCCGGATTCGCATTCGCCTCGGAACTGGCCTACGCCTTTATTGCCCGGCACCGGCCAGCATTCTACCGCGTCAGCCTGCTGCTGTGGGGGCGGGATCATCGGCCGCCGCGCTATGACCTCGTAGCGTTCCTGTTCCTGCGGCTATTCGGGCTGATCTATCTCTCGGCCTTCGTCTCGTTCGCTTTGCAGGCCAGGGGGCTGATCGGCAGTCATGGCATCCTGCCCTTGGCCGAGCTGGTCAACTCGGTCGCGGGCCGCGTCGGGACCGAGCGCTTTTATCTGCTGCCGATGGTTTTCTGGCTCGACGCCAGCGACACTGCCATCCAGGCGGTCTGCTGGGCGGGCGCGGTGCTGTCGCTGCTGCTGGTCTTCAATGTGCTGCCGCGGCTGAGCCTGGCCCTGCTTTACGTGCTTTATCTGTCACTGATTGGCGGCGGTCAGGCCTTCATGACCTATCAGTGGGACATCTACCTGGTAGAGGCCGGGTTCGCGGCCCTTCTGATGACGTTCGCGCAGATACCCGGCATCTGGCTGCTGCGTTTTCTCCTGTTCCGTTTCATGTTCATGTCGGGTTGGGTCAAGCTCTCGAGCGGCGACCCCAACTGGCGGAGCCTGACGGCGCTGTCGTATCATTTCCTGACCCAGCCGCTGCCGACGCCGATCGCCTGGTATGCCGCGCAGCTGCCCTCCGGTGTTCTGCGGTTCGTCACCGGCGCGATGTTCTTCATCGAGATCGTCCTGCCGCCGCTGATCTTTTTTCCACGGAAGCTCAGATTCGTGGCCGCCTTCGGCATCCTGCTGCTGCAGGTCTCGATCTTCCTGACCGGCAACTACAACTGGTTCAATCTCCAGACCATGCTGCTCTGCCTGCTGCTGTTCGACGACCGGGCACTAGGCAGAATCCTGCCGCAGCGGCTGATCTCGCGGCTGCGGGTCCGGCCGGCGAACTTGCCTGCAAAGCCGGTCCGCATGGCGGCCGGCGCACTCACGGTCTTGATCGTGTTCTGCGGCCTGGTGCAGATGAGCGAGCAGTTCGGCTCCCGCCCGCCTGCCTTCGCACGCGCCGTTGTCGGCGCTGTCGAGCCGCTCCATATCGTCAACAGCTACGGCGTATTCGCGGTGATGACCACTCAGCGCAACGAGATCGTCATCGAAGGTTCGGGCGATGGCGTGATCTGGAGCGAATATGGCTTCCGCTACAAGCCGGGCGAGCTCACGCGCGGTCCGCGCTGGAATGTCCCAGGCCAGCCGCGGCTAGACTGGCAGATGTGGTTCGCGGCGCTGAGCGACCCCAGGCGGCTTCCGTGGTTCTGGAACTTCCTCGGGCAGCTGCTACGGAACCAGCCGGCAGTAACGGCGCTGCTCGACAAGAACCCGTTTCCGGACGCCCCGCCGATCTATGTCCGCGCCCGGTTCTTCGAATACAGCTTCGCCGACGGCGCTGAGAAAGCCCAGGGCATCTGGTGGCGCCGGCGATTGGTTGGCATCTATTTCCCGGCCGCGTCGCTGTCCGGCCGATGAGCAGCCCGGACCGGTACTGCCTGTTATTCGGCCTGCTGCTTGTGCAGTCGCCGGCGACCGCGGCGGACGCGCCGACCGGCCTCCTGAGCGACGTGGTCTTCGGCGACTACACAGAGCTCTCCAGCAACACCGAGCTGATGCGGCGCGCGATGACACCGCTCGAGCTCCGGCATGCACTGCAGGCGGCGGAACGCTCCGGCGTGACGCTGCGCCCCCAGCCTATCGACCTCGCGCGCGAACGGTTCACGCTCTATGTGCCCGCCGCCGCGCCGCTGGATGGCTACGCTCTGATGGTGTTCGTGTCGCCCTGGCCGCGGGCGACCGTGCCGTCCCACTGGTTCTCTGTGCTCGA
>CAZVYC010000236.1:0-7789 GCA_964631425.1 uncultured Rhodospirillales bacterium | reverse complement strand
CCGCAGGACCCGGCCGTGCTGGCCCAGTCGACCCGCGAGATCGCCGCCGCCTATATCGCCGCGGGTATCGACGTGGATCGCTCGACCATCTTCGTGCAGAGCCACGTGCCGGCGCACGCGGAGCTGGCCTGGATATTGGGATGCCTGACGCCGCTCGGCTGGCTGAACCGCATGACCCAGTTCAAGGACAAGGCCGGCAAGGACCGCGAGGGCGCGCCCTTGGGCCTCTATTCCTACCCAGTGCTGATGGCATCCGACATCCTGGTCTACAAGGCGACGCACGTGCCGGTAGGCGAGGACCAGAAGCAGCACCTGGAGCTGGCGCGCGACATCGCCGGCGCGTTCAACCGCCGCTATGGCGTCGAGTTCTTCCCGCTGCCCGAGCCGCAGATCCTGGGCGAGGCGACCCGGGTGATGTCGCTGAGGGACGGGACCAAGAAGATGTCCAAGTCCGACGCGTCGGACATGAGCCGCATCAACATGACCGACACCCCCGACCTGATCGCGCAGAAGATCCGGAAGGCGAAGAGCGACCCGGATCTGCTGCCGGCAAGCCTTGAGGAACTGGAAGGCCGGCCGGAGGCCGACAATTTGCTGACCATCTACGCGGCGCTGATCGGCGGCTCCAGGAAGGATGCGGTCGCGCGGTTTGCGGGAGCGCAGTTCTCGCAGCTCAAAACCGAGCTGGCCGAGGCGGCGACCCAGACGCTGGGACCGATCGCGCGGCGGATGAACGAACTGATGGCGGATGCGGCGGCGCTGGATGCCATTCTGCGCGCCGGCGCCGAGAAGGCCAATGCGATCGCGGAGCCGGTTCTGGCTGAGGCGAAGCGGATTGTGGGGTTTTTGCCGCGATAACGAGCTGCCGGATCGGATAGAGATCGCGGCGGTGGCATTTTTTGCCATTCGTGCGATCCCGCGTCGACTCCAAACGGGAGGACCCGCCCATGCAGAGCGTGAATATTTCGCTGCCTGACCCGCTTAAGAAGTTTGTTGACATGCAGATTGCAGAGGGACGCTACAGCAGCGTCAGCGAATATGTGCGTGAATTGATCCGCGCGGATGAGAAGCGCAAGGCCGAGGAACGGCTAGATAGCCTGCTCCTTGAGGGACTGAACAGCGCAGAGACGGAGCTTCATCCCGAAGATTGGGCCGATGGCTGCGCAGGACTGGTGGGCACTGCTGGGAATGGCGCCTTGAGCAAAGGCTGAAAACCGCAGCGGACGACAATCTTCAAAGCACCCTCGCTCTGCGGCGCGTCATTCAAGATCCTTTCCCCTACAGCGACAGGGTACCAGTGCCGTTGCTGCTTAGAAAGGTTTTGGGAGCCTGCAACGGATGAAGGGCGGCATCTTCCCAACGAGTAGGGCGGAAAAGCGCAAGCGCATTCCGCCACTTTGCGGACCGCTGCGACGCAGCCGGCCGAATCGGCGGAATGCGCTGCCCTTTTCCGCCCTACCCCATTCGAAATGTCCCCATCTTTCCCAGCCTCGCATCAGGGCCTAAAGTCGCGCCGTCCTTCGCTATCCACCGCGTCTCATGGAAATCTATCTGCCGATCGCACAGATGTCGGTCGACCCGCTGATCCTCCTGGCGATGGGCGGCGCGGTCGGGCTGCTCTCAGGCTTGCTGGGAATCGGCGGCGGCTTCCTGATGACGCCGCTCTTGATCTTCATCGGCATCCCCCCGACCGTTGCGGTCGCAACGCAGTCGAACCAGCTGGTCGCGGCGTCGGTTTCGGGCGTGATTGCGCACTGGCGACGGCACAATGTCGACCTGAAGCTCGGCAGCGTCATGCTGCTCGGCGGCGCGCTGGGCAGCCTGTTCGGGGTCTGGCTGTTCGCGCGGCTGAAGGCGCTGGGCCAGATCGATCTCGTCATTTCGCTGACTTACGTGCTGTTTCTCGGCACTGTCGCGACCTTGATGATGATTGACAATTTCAAGGTCCTTGTGTTGCGCCGGAACGTGACCGCGCGGCGCAAGCTGCACGCGCATACGGCGCTGCACCGCCTGCCGCTGCGGATGCGCTTTCCACGCTCGCGGCTTTATATCAGCGCACTGCTGCCCATCATGATCGGCTTCGTGGGTGGCATGATGGTCGCGATCATGGGGATCGGCGGCGGCTTCGCCCTGGTCCCGGCAATGATCTATCTCTTGGGCATGCCGGTCGGGCTGGTGGCCGGAACCTCGCTTTTCCAGATCATTTTCACCACCGGCATCACGACGTTCCTGCAGGCGATCACGACGCACGCGGTCGACATCGTGCTGGCGATGGTGCTCATCATCGGCGGGGTGGTCGGTGCGCAGGTCGGAACACGGCTCGGGCACCTCCTGAAGCCGGAGCATGCGCGGCTGGCGCATGCGCTCATCGTGCTCGCGGTCGCGGTCAAGCTGGCGCTCGACCTGTTCACAACGCCGAGCAATCTCTTCTCGGTCACCGTGCCGGGCGCGCAGTGAGCATGCTGCACCGGCCGATCATCGCGGCGTTCGCGCTGCTGATGTTATCGGGAGTGGTGCGGGCGCAGACTTTGTCCGCCGATCTCTCAAGTCATGTAATCGGCATCACGACCGGGTTCGTCGGCGCCAACCTGGTGCTGTTCGGCTCGGCCGACCGGCCGGGCGATGTGGCGGTGATCGTACGCGGGCCTCAGACCGAGATCACGGTCAGGCGCAAGCAGCAGGCCCTGGGTGTCTGGCTGAACGGCAGCCGCGCCGTTTTCCACGACGTGCCCAGCTTCTACGCCGTGGCCGCCAGCAAGCCCCTGGACGAGATCGCCAAGCCGGACGTGCTTGCCCGGCACAATATCGGCCTCGACAACATCAAGCTGCAGCCCAACGATCCAGCGCCGGCGGAGCTGGATGAGTTCCGGGCGGCACTGATTGCGAGCCAGGAGAAGGCCGACCTCTACCGGTCTACCGTGTCCAAGGTCACCTTTCTCGGCGAACATCTGTTCCGCGCCGACATGGCATTTCCTGCCAACGTTCCGACCGGCACCTACTCAGTCGAGGTCGCGCTTTTTTCCGGCGGCGATCTGGTCAGCGCGCAGACAACGCCGCTGATCGTGAGCCGCATCGGTTTTTCCAACGGCGTCTATGCCGTGGCGCACCGACACGCCGCGACCTATGGGCTGGGCGCCCTTGTCTTTGCCGTCGCCGCGGGCTGGGCGGCGAGTGCGATTTTCCGTAGAGTGTGACGCATGAGCTCCAACCAGAAGCCGCGTATCTTCCTCGTCGTGGTCGATGAAAGCGTGGAGATGCCGGTTGCGCTCTACTATGCCAGCCGGCGCGCAGTCAGGACCGGAGGACGTGTCGCCCTGCTTCGCGTGATTCCACGCGAAGAGGGTCACGGTCTGGCCAGCGTCGAGGCGCTGATGCGCGAGGAGGCGCGCCAGGAAGCCGAGCAGCTGCTGCAGCGGCTGGCGCAGACCGTGGTCGATGTCAGCGGTACCGTGCCGATCATCCATGTACGCGAGGGTACGGCCAGCGAGGAAGTAATCGCACTGGTCAATAGTGACCCGACAATCTCCATCCTTGTGCTCGCCTCGGGAACCGGGCCTGAAGGTCCGGGTCCGCTGGTCAGCTATCTGGCGGGCAAGGGAATGACCAAGCTCGGGATTCCGATGACCATCGTTCCAGGAAGCTTGACGCACGAGCAGATCGACCTGATTACCTAAGCAGACCTGCACGGCTTGACCGGGTGCGCCGAAAGCCCACCTGTGCTGTGGACAATGTTTGCAAACCGAGAGTCCCATGTTCATCCAGACCGAAGAAACGCCGAACCCATCCACGCTGAAGTTCATCCCCGGGGTGACCGTGATGCCGTCCGGCACAGCCAACTTCCGCGACGCCGACTCGGCCGAAAGGTCGCCGCTGGCGCGGGGGCTGTTCGAAATCGACGGAGTCGAGGGCGTCTTTCTCGGCAGCGACTTCGTCTCGGTCACCAAGTCCGATGATGCCGCCTGGTTCACGCTGAAGCCCGCGGTGCTGGCCGCGATCATGGACCATTTCACCACCGGCCTGCCGGTGATCGAAGCCGCCGACGAGAGCGGCACCGAGGCCGAGGACAGCGAGATCGTCTCGCAGATCAAGGAAATCCTCGATACCCGTGTTCGTCCCGCCGTGGCCCAGGATGGCGGCGACATCGTCTTCCACCGCTTCGACGACGGCGTGGTCTACCTGCACATGCATGGATCGTGCTCCGGATGCCCGAGCTCGACCGCGACGCTGAAGGCCGGCATCGAGAACATGCTGCGCTATTACATCCCCGAAGTGGTCGAAGTCCGGGCCGTCGCCTGACGGTTCTCGGCCTTATCCCGCGATCCTTCCGAAGGACTCCGCCAATGGCAGAACCCTCGCCTGAAGCCGTGCTCGATCAGCTGTTCCGCAAGGCGCGGACCCATTCGAGCTGGGATCCGGCGCCGGTCACCGAAGCCGACCTCAGGGCGATCTACGAACTGGCCAAGATGGGTCCGACCAGCGCCAACGGGCAGCCGATGCGCGTCGTCTTCGTGCAGTCCGCCGAGGCGAAGGAACGGCTGAAGCCGGCGCTGGCGCCGGGCAACCTGGATAAGACGATGGCAGCGCCGGTTACCGCGATCGTCGCCTACGACCTGGACTACTACAAGCTTTTCCCCGAAACCTTTCCCATCCACGACATGCGCTCGGCCTTCGAGGGCAAGCCCGACCTGATCGCCGAGCACGCCTTCCGCAACGGGACGCTGCAAGGCGGCTATCTGATCATGGCGGCCCGGGCGCTCGGCTTCGATTGCGGTCCGATGTCCGGCTTCGATCGCGCCATGGTGGACGAACTGTTCTTCGCCGACACCGCGATCAAATCGAATTTCCTGTGCAATATCGGGCATGGCGACGGCAAGACCATGTTCCCGCGCCTGCCGCGACTCGATTTCGACCGCGTCTGCCGCATCATCTGACGGCATGCGGATACTTGCCTTCGATTGCGCCGGCACACAGTGCGCCGCGGCGGTCGTGGCCGACGACCGGACCTTGGCGGCGCGGCAAATCACAGCCGAACGCGGCCACGCGCAGATGCTGGTGCCGCTGTTGACGGAGCTGCTGGCCGAGGCAGGCCTGACGTTCGAAGCCGTCGACCGATTCTCAGTCACAACCGGGCCAGGCTCGTTCACGGGCATCCGGGTCGCGTTGGCCGCCGCGCGCGGACTGGCGCTGGCGACAGGTAAGCCGGTGGTGGGATTCACCACCTTCGAGGCCTTCGCGCGGGCGGCGGTCGACATGGGCCTGGACGCGCCGCGACTGCTGGTCGCGATCGAGTCACGGCGGGCGGAATGCTTCGTGCAGCTGTTCGACCGAAACGGTGCTCCCTTGGGCGATCCCGATATGATGCCGCCCGAGGCGATCGGCGGCTGGGTGGGGCCGGGTGGACTTGCGCTTGCAGGCGACGCGGCAGCGCGGCTGGCGCCTTACGTCGACGCGCCCGTGATGCCGGAGCTGGCGGCGGTGGATCCGGCAGTGCTGGCGCGGCTTGCTCGGTTGCGCCCGACAGGCGCGCCGCCGAGTCCTTTCTATCTGCGCCCGCCCGACGCGGTTCCAGCCCGGCGGCGATGAAGCCGGCCATGGTGACGCTGGTGGCGCTCAACCCGGCCATGGCGGACGTCGCCGCCCTGTTGCATGCCGATTCGGGGCTGACGGAAACGTGGGACGCCAGCGCCTTTGCGGTCCTACTCGGCACGCCGGGTGCGGCCGGGCGGCTGGCGGTCGAGACCGACGAGCCCGTCGGCCTTGTCTTGTGGCGAGTCGCAGCCGACGAGGCGGAAATCCTGACGATCTGCGTCGCGCCCGGACGTCGCCGACGGGGAGTTGGCCGTGATTTGCTGAATGCGGCCCTGAACTCCGTCGCAGCAGCCGGCGTGCGTACGCTTTTTCTGGAAGTCGCGGACATCAATGCGCCGGCGATCGCGCTCTACCGAAGCCTGGGCTTCGGCGAGCGCGGTCGCCGGCCTGGTTACTACGCATCGCCGGACGGTCCCGTTGACGCGCTTGTCCTGGCGAAGGAATTCGATCGATAATCCCTGATGACCTAACGTCTATTTGACAAGTCCAATTATTTATTATAGTTCCCCTTTGGAAGGGGAATTTACGGAGAAATAATGTGGTGGAAGAGCATAACGGCCTGGACCTATTTTTCCTGACGACCCATATCGTGACGGCGCATGTCTCGAATAATGAAATCCCGCCTCGGGACTTGCCGGTATTGATCGAGCAGGTCCATCGCGCCCTGTTGAATGTAGCGTCGGCCCCGGCGCCCGCTGTCGAAGAAAGGCCCGAGCCGGCAGTCCCGATCCGGAAATCGGTCAATGCCGACTTCATTGTGTGCCTTGAGGACGGCAAGAAGCTCAAGATGCTGAAGCGTCACCTGATGACCGCCTATAACCTGACACCCGAGGCCTATCGCGCGCGCTGGAACCTGCCGGCGGACTACCCCATGGTCGCGCCCAACTATGCGCGCCATCGCAGCAAGCTCGCCAAGACGATCGGGCTGGGGGTACGAGGCCGGCCTTAGCGCGTTCCGAGCGGCAAGCGACACGAAAACTGGAAACCCGTCGCGACGGGATGTATGCTCCCGCCACCCATGTCGACCTTATCGCCTGAGAGAGACCCCCGTTGCCATCCGGCGATTTCGCCGACGGGACGGATTTTCCCAGCCCTCAAGGTGCTTGCGGAGACGGATCATGTCGCACGTTAGCGCCGATCTGGCGCGCCTGGGTTCGATCCGTTCGGGGAGCCTTGAGGTCCGGCTGGCGCAGACCATGGCCGAGATCGAAGCTGCGCAGCGCCTGCGCTATGACATTTTTTACCGCGAGATGGCGGCCGAGCCGACGGCCGAGATGGCGGCGGCGAGCCGCGATTTCGACGAGTTCGACACGGTCTGCGACCATCTGCTGGTGATCGACCACAATCTGCCGGAGGACGATGGGGTCGTCGGCACCTACCGGCTGATCCGGCGGGAGATGGCGGCCAGGCGCGGCAGCTTCTATTCGTCGGGCGAGTTCGACATCAGCCGGATCATTGATTACCCAGGCGAGATCCTCGAGCTTGGCCGCGCCTGCGTGGCGTTGCCCTATCGCGGGCGCGGGATCAACCTCCTGTTCCGCGGCATTGCCAACTATGTCTCACGTTATAACATCGAGGTGATGTTCGGCTGTGCCAGCCTGCCTGGCACGACGCCCGACGACGTCGCACTGCCGCTCTCTTACCTCTATTATTATTATCTGGCGCCGCCCGCGCTTCGCGCAGTCGCGGTGGCGAACCGCTATGTCGAGATGCGAAGGATCGCAGCGCACGACATTGACCCCTCGGCAGCGATGTTCGAGATGCCGCCACTGCTCAAGGCCTATCTAAGGCTGGGTGGCTTCATTGGCGAGGGTGCCGTAATCGACAGCCAGTTCGGCACCACGGATGTCTGCGTGATCGTCAAGACTGACCTGATCACCGATAAATACGCCAAGCACTACCAGCCGATGGCGCGCGAAGCCCCTGCGACCACGACCGGTCTCGACGAATGAACGGATCCTGGTTGCTCGGCTTCAGCCGGGTGATCCTATACCTCGGCCTGACCTTTATCCTGATGCCGTTCCAGGCTCTGGCCCTACTGGCGGGCTCGTCAGCGGCGAACCGCATCCCGGTTTTCTATCATCGCCATGCCTGTCGCTGCCTCGGCATCGACGTGGTGCGGCGAGGGGCGCCGTCCACTGCGCGTCCGACCTTGTTTGTGTCGAACCACAGTTCATATCTCGATATCGAGGTGCTGGGT
>CAZVYC010000235.1:0-7809 GCA_964631425.1 uncultured Rhodospirillales bacterium | reverse complement strand
CCCCGCCCGAGGCCAACGTTACCGCGTTGTTGACCGCCAGGTTGCCGCTGCCGGCGAGCAGGGTGAGGTTGGTCACCGTGTGAAGGGCGTCCGTGGCCGCCGCGGCGGCGAGCGCCCCGGATACCGTCAGTGTCGCGGAGTCGCCGGCAGCGCCGACCACCAGCGTCCCGGCCGTGATGCCGTTCAGTGTGGCGGTGCCTAGGAAGAAGTCCGAGCCCGGATCGGTCGCGCCCCCGACATTGACGGCGAGCGTCGTGGTTGCCGGCTTCAGCGTCACGGTATTGGAGCCGGCGTTGAGTGCACCCGTTAGCGCATTCGCGCTGATGCTGTCCGCCGTCAGCGTCGCATTGCCGGCGGCCGTCAGATTGCTGACGCCGTTCACCGTGCCGATGGCGAGCGCGCTGCTGTCGGTCAGGCTCAACGTGCCGACGGATCCGGCGAGTGTGGCGATCGCGTTGCTGCTGTTGTTGAGCACGACCGCGGCGCTGCCGGCCGTCAGCTGCAGACCGGCGACTGTGATGGCGGCTGTCTGGTCGATTCCAACACCGCTGACCAGCGTCAGGCTGCCGTTCGCGCCGGTGATCGTCCCGTCAATATGGATGCTGCCATTGCCGCCGTTCGCGGTCGCGTCAAGCTTCAGGTTGTTCGTGCTTGTCCACGTGATCTGTGCACCTGGGTCGACCGTGACATCGCTGGGATGGGTGGCATTGCCGGCGCCGCCGGTCTCGACCACCACGTTGCCGGTGGTTAGCGCGGCGTTGATGTCTCCGTCGTTGAACGTGCTGCCGCCGTTCGCCGAGGTGTAGGGGGAAGGCGAAGGCGGAGTTCCCGCGGCGCCATGAACGATATCTACCGCGTACGGGTCGAGCAGCCAGGTTCCGGACGTCCCGTTCGGTGCCAATGTATTGACCGACCCACCGGCGATCGACAGCACGTGGCCGGACGTCTCGACGAAGCCGCCGTCGCCGCCGTGGGCTCCGCCCTCGGCATGGACCGTGCCGGCAAAGCTGGTATTGTTGTCCGACCAGATCGCGATCGTGCCGCCGTTCCCGGAATCGGTCGCGCTGGCGTCGATCGTGACCCCCTTCGACACGGTCGTGGTCGCCGCGTTGGCAAGCGTCGCGTCCTGGCCGTGCAGCCCGCCCCCGACTTTGACCGTGCCGCCGCCCGCCGCGCCGCGCGCATCGATACGGGTCTTCCCGGCAAGGACCACATCATGGCCCGTGATCGATACGGCGCCGCCCTCGTCGCCGGCCGCCTGGCCCGAGACATCGACAGTGCCGTCGACCTTGACCGCGCCGCCGCCCGTAGCGGTGATCGTCACGTCGCCGGTCCGGCCGCCCGCCGTCTGTGCCTGGATGGTACCGCCTGCGCTAACAAGGTTGGCGACTAGCTGGTCGACAGCATCGGCAGTCAGCAAGACAGTGCCGCCGTCGGCGCTGATCGTTCCCGAATTGGAGACCATAGCTGCCCCGCCGTTCGACGCCTGTTTGACCAGGCTCGACGCGTCGAAGGAGATCAGCCCGTCGCCGTAGAGGTCGACCGTCGCCGTGCTGGCGCCGGCAAGAACGACCTTCCCGAGCTTCGCCTGGATGACCCCGTCATTGCGGACGCTGGGTGCCACCAGGGCCGCCAGGCCAGCCTGCGCGATCGTTTTCCCCTTGGCTGCCGTTCCGACCGTGATCTTGCTGCCGGCCTCGTTGACAATCGCGGCGGCGGGATTGCCGGGCACATCGAATTTGACCGCATTCCCGCCCTTCATGAATTCGGCCTGGCTCGCGGCGCTGACGTCGGCGGTGGTGGCCACTAGCGCGTTCACGTCAACCTGTGCGCCGCTGGCGAATGTCACGCCGCTCGCATTAATGATGATGACCTCGCCGTTGGCCTTGAGTGCGCCCGCGATCACTGATGGGTCGTTTGCAGAGGTGACCCGGTTCATCACGACCGCGCTCGGCGAGGGCTGGTTGAACTGGGTGGTCTCGCCGTTGGCGATGCTGAAGCTCTTCCAGTTGATGACGGCGCGGTCACTGGACTGCCCGACGGCGACCGTCTTGCTCGCCGACGTGATAGTCGCGGAGCCGGCGACCACGTTTCCGCCCGTCGGATTGGCCTCGGCCGGAAGCGCCAGCGTCAGCAGGCCGATCAGGGCGGTCGTGGCAAGAAACTGGCCGTGCCTGCCGGGCGCGCGATGCATCACAAACTGAGGCTGCATCCCATGTCCTCCGCGCTCGATTTCATCCTCGCCACCATCAATACCGGGCGACGATCCGGAAAAATAAGGTCTGCGCGCGTTCGCGGCTGACTTGGGTGCCGCCGTTCGGTCGGCGCGTGAAGCGCTCGACTCCCTCGAGCTGGGCCGAGATATTGTCGGTGATGCTCAGGCGCAGGCCGACGCCGGCCGATTCCACATGATGGCTGGGATCACCGGGCGCCAAATCCCATGTCTGCCCGATATCGTAGAAGGTATAGTATTGGACTCCGACATTGAAATGTTCGCCGAACAGGTCGGTTTCGATGGGATCATTGAACTGCAGCTCTATCGTGCCGGCTGCGACCCGGTCTCCAGTGACTTCACCGGAGTAAAAGCCTCGCCCATACTGATTGCCGCCCAAGAAAAACTTTTCTGCCGGTGGCAGAATGTCGTTAGTCCATTGACCGGCGAACGCGAGCTTGAGCGCCAGAAGATCAGTATTCCAGCTATAGAGATCTTGAACACGAACCAGTTCAGTGGAGAGCTTCAAAAAATCGTTGCGTTCGTTGGGGCGCGCCGGCAATGGATCGCCATTGCTGTCGCCGCCAAGTTCCGGCAAGCCGCGATGAAAGGTCAGTGTCGCGCTGTTGGCCCCCGCCATGTCAGGGCCCAACCACACATCCTGATGATCGACCGACGCACTCAAGCGAAGAATGCGAAGATGGCTGTTGCTCTGGCGATGATGCTGGCCGTCGAAGCCGCGCAGATCGATTTCGGAATGTTCGATATCGAGGGCGCCTGAAAGAAAGACCGACATATCCCGCGAACGGATCAGCGGATATGAGCCCGAAGCGCCTGCTAAAAGCAGCCTGCTTTTATATCCCGTCGCCGCCAGAACGTCGCCCGGTTCGGCCAAGCCGTATCCGATATAGGCCCTTGTCTTGAACCCGTCCGAACCTACGAAAGCCTCAACCGAGGCTTGGCCGAAAACCTGCTCGTCGTTAAAAGGTGTATCGTAGATCAGCAGTTCGGTGCGTTCGCCGAGGCTGGTGAAGGAGTTTGCAGTTACCCCGACCAGAAGCTGGTTCGGTCCCGCTGCACGCGAGCCCCGATTATCGTCGGTTAGCAAGCCATCGAAAGGCTTTCGGCTGACCAGCGCCACCAATTCGGCAGCACCGGGTTCATCCTTGCTTGGCCGAAGCACGGTTCGGATCGTGATGCCGGGGATGTTCTGGGCCAGCAGCGCGTAACGCTCCAAATCGGCGAAGCGTACCGGACGCAGCTCCGGTAGATGGTTGAGATAGGCATAGACCAGCGACGCCGCCGGCCCGATATCGCCATCGATTTTGATACTGCTGATATAGCCTTCCGTGACCTGGACCTTGACGTGAGCGCCGTCGGGACCTTGGGATACGATGGCCCGCGCTATTGTGAGGAAATATCCGTCGTCGCGGTACTGGGACTGTATTTGCCTGACTGCTTCGACAATTCGGCCGGTGTGAACGGTGGCGCCGGCAAGTCCCTGCAGGAACCGCTCGATATCGCTCTGCGGATAGGCGGTCACCCCGACGATCTCGATGCTGAATATCTTGATCTCCGGCCCCTCGTCGATCGGTCCTTCGGCTTCCGCGGCCGGCTCTGCCGGCGGTGTGACTTGGGGCTGCGGTCGGGGAAGAACCCGTTCAATCGGGGAGGAGGGTGGGGCCACCCCAACAGACGGCGCCGAGACCGCTTGACCGTAGGCGGAGAACGCTGCCGAACAGGCGAGGAAGGTGACGAATGATGTCAGTCCCTTAAGACAGGGCGTCATCGACATGTCCCAAATTGTTTGCAGCGTTTCTTCGAGTCCGCCACAACTCCGGGGGTAAGCCGTGTTGTAGACTTACTGAGGCGTTCAAAATTAGCGCGCTATAGTGAATTGTGCCCAGTCATCAGGAGAAATACTGCTTTTTCGACGCCGAGAATACGATAACGGGCAATTCCGCAGAAGAATGCCTGACATCGTCGCTCACTATCTAAAACTTTACTTATTCGACCCTTGCAAGGGTAACCGTGAGCGATGCATTCTGCAATCATTTAGTATATCTCTTGCTCTTTGGAGGGCGAAAAATAGACGGACAGCTGCGGGACGACCGGCCTCGATAAGGTCGGGGTCAGGAGTGCCCGCAACAGGCTTGAATTGATCAAATATTGGTGTGGAAATTTCTATGCTGTCGCATAAATCAGCACCGGCCGGGATAGACTATCGACCGACCTGGATCGCGGATTCCTTGCGGCGACGGTCAGATCTCCCTTACTTGACCAACGGGAGGTCGCCGGGGCGGATCGTCACCTCATCTTCCACCTGCACCGCGACCACGGTCACGTTATCCTTGCCGCCATGGGCGAGGGCGAGGGCGATCAGGGCTTCCGGAACGCGGGTAATCGGCTCGACTTCCAGAACGGCGGCGATTTCGGTTTCCGGCACCATCTTGGTCAACCCGTCGGAGCAGAGCAGGAACACGTCATTAACGGCCAATCGATCGCTTACCTTGTCGAGCGTCAGTTCTGGTTGGGTGCCGACGGCACGCGTGATGATGTTGGCGAGCGGATGGCGCTCGGCTTCCTCTTCGGTCACAGTCCCAGCATCGATCAACTCCTGCACTTGGCTGTGGTCGCGCGAGACCTGCTCCAGAACGCCGCCGCGAAACCGGTAGAGCCTGCTGTCTCCCGCCCACAGACAGGCGAAATGGCTGCCGTGCGCCAGAAGGACGACGACCGTGCTGCCGATAATCGTGTCCGGCCCGCGCCGACTGGCTTCGGTCAGCAGGCGCTCGTTGATCTGACCGAGTGCGTTCCGAACCTCGGCGAGGAAGCTGCCGGCATCCGCAGGCGCCGCGATGGTATCGAGCGTCTCGACAATCATCCGACTGGCGACGTCGCCAGCCTCGTGGCCACCCATACCGTCGGCCACAGCCCACAGGCCGATTTCCCCGCGGTCGAGGCAGGCGTCTTCGTTATGTTTTCTGACTGCACCGACATGGGTCGCGGCGGCCGACGCAAATCCGTATTGAGGGGGTGGCATCGAAGCTTATTCCTGCTGATCCGACAGGGCGCTGGCGTCAAGATCCGGTTTCGCCGCCTTCCAGCCGCGGTCCTCCCAACCGCCGTCCAGCATAGATGCGAACGAGTGGGGCGCCGGCAAGCCTGCGCTGACCAGGCAGCAGGGCATTACATGCTCGGAACCCTCAGTCCACCAGATCGAAACCGGCTGTCGCGCTTGGCGCAGCAGATCGAGTGCAACCGGGTTTGCCCGTTCTCCGGTGCCGGTCGGAAAGTACAAGCCCGGCGGAGGAATGATTACGTCGCCGCCGGGACCGCCGCTCGCACATGATGGCTCTTCCGACAGAGGTGCCTCCAGCAGGTCCAGAGTAAAGCCGGGCTCAAGCGTTGAAAGGATGAGCGCCTCGACCGCGCAGTACCATCCGTCGGACTGGGTAACCAGTGCTGTGAGATCGACGTCAACCCCGAGTTCGGATCCGATCATGAGCGGGAAATAACGGCCGACCGAGTCAATGCTGGGGATGGTGACTCCTGCGATGACTTCCGGGCCGCAGGCCCCGGCGGATAGTGCGAACCGCCAAATCGGGCTGTTCAAGTAAAGGCCCAGCCATCGTTCGCCCAATTCGTCGCGACTGGCAAGGATTGCCTCCTGCAGCCACGAGTCCCACGGATCGATAAAGCGCCGGTCGAGACGTCGCCCGATGAAATCTCCGCGTACCGGCAGTTTACCATAAAATCCCGGCGCCGTAGTGTCGGCGTTTACAGCCGGGGCGGGCAACGGAATGACTCCAGCATGTTCGAGGCGAATGGATTGACAACGCTGTTCGCGCGAATTTCGAACGTGGCGCTGCGGTCACCGGCCTTAAACGTTACCTGATAGCGGTCTGCGCCAGTCGTCTGCTTCATCTGGCTGGCCTCCAACAGCCGAAACCAGGCCCAGACCCCATCCTTTTCCAGCGTCGTATTCTCTCCGGCGGCCTGGGGCTGAAACGCGACACGCACGTGCCCGATTCCGCTTGGGCCGGGCCAGCTCACCTTGGTTGGTCGAGGCGGGCCGTTGTCATAGGTGACCGTCTGACCGTCGATTTCGACGATGACCTGAGTTGATCGCGGATCGAGACTGACCGGAACGATATCGAAATTCACACCGGGCTTGGCGCCGCCGCCGGGGAACATACTGTCGCGGATCGCCGCTGCGCGCTGAAACTGCGCCAGCACTGCGGGCGGGATGCCGAGAGCGGTATTCTCTACGCGCTGCCAAGCCCATGGATTCTTGGACATATCCACGAACGGGCGAAGATTCGCGTCGAAAAATGCATCGATAAGGCCGCCTTTGGAGAAGAGGCGGGAAAAGTCATCCAGCGTCACCTCGTTGGACCCATTCGAAAACATCGGGTAGCGATTGTCGAGGGCGCTTTGGCAGAAGGGGGCAACCTGGGAGGTCCACAGCCCGTTCAGCTGTGCACGCGCCCCGCCCACCGCCAGCGAGGAGGTCGAAGTCGCAACACTTGCTACCACCGTCTTGACTGCGTCGGGTAGGCGTTCCGCATCGGACTGCAACTTGGCTGCGGCATCGCCGCCTCCGCCTCCGCCGGTCAGCGCCTTGGCGGCGTCGCCGGAAGCGCCGGCCGCATTGACCGAACGGTACAGCCCATCGAGATCGGCCATGACCCCGTCGATCGGGGGCGGAGCACTGCCGTCCCCCGCCACGAGGTCGTGCAGCGGTTTGAAACGCTTGTCAGTGAAAGACGCCGCGATGTCGTCGGTCCCCGGGGCCGGTTGGCCGAGGACGGAGGTCAGTTGCTGCTCAGCGAGACTCTTGGCCGCCGGCGGCGTTCCTGGCCGGTTGGCGGTGCCCGTTTTCATGGCCGCCTGACCTGCCGCTTGTCCGGCTGCGGCAAGCAGCGCATTCTGCGACGCGGGCGGAGGGCCGGACGGAGGCTTCGACAGCCAGGTTTCGTTGGCGGCGCTTACCCAAACCGCCTTGAGTGGGGAATCGGGCGCCGACAGCACATTCAGCAGCGGCGCCGCCTGCGACAGGCTGGTGACCGGCACGACCGCGATGTCGGCGAGCAGCCGGTCCCATTGTCCGGCAAAATCTTCCAGGTAAAGCGACGTAACGTCCTTCTGCAGATTGGCAATGGCCTCGGGCTGCTCCAGCAGGTTCGACGACTGGCCGATGACCCAGCTCTCCTTCGTCACCTCCTTGGCGATATTGGGCAGCAAAGGCTTGAAGCCGTAATAATAGCCGTCGTGAGTATAGAGGCCCGGAATGCCTTCAGACAGCGGCTTTCCCGATTTGCGTACCAGCGCCCGGGCGACCGCGGGACCGCCATGTTCCGACAATCGCCATTGCGGAAGGGATGTGATCTCGGGCTGCGTCTTGATGAGACTATAGGCGCGCTCGGCCAGCGGCACGCGCCGCAGGACCGCACGGGTCTGCTCGACCAGATTGGCGTTGAGTGCGATTGTCGGCAGCGGCTTTTCCAAAAGCGCATCGAGATGATCGTTCAGCGCTGCGACGGTGGGCTCGTTTTCCGGGCCAGGGAACTGCGCTCGCCAATCGAGTTCCATCC
>CAZVYC010000234.1:0-7872 GCA_964631425.1 uncultured Rhodospirillales bacterium | reverse complement strand
GCCGACCTTGACGAGCACCTGCAGAATCGGGAACGGCGTCAGGTTGATCGCCGTGGCGACCGGATGGGCGTCGCCGCGCATGTCCTGGTAATTCACCATGCCCGTCAGCACGAAAGCGAAGGCGATATAGAGGATCGTGCAGACCACCAGCGAGCCCAGGATGCCGATCGGGATATCGCGCTGGGGGTTGCGGGCCTCCTGCGAGGCGGTCGACACCGCGTCGAAGCCGATATAGGCGAAGAAGATCACGCCGGCAGCACGGAAGATGCCGCTGATGCCGAATTCGCCGAACGTCCCGGTATTGGGCGGCACGAACGGCACGTAATTGGCCGGCTTGATATAGAAGACACCGACCGCGATCACCGCCAGCACGATCGCCACCTTGACGATGACGATCAGCGTATTGACCCAGGCGGATTCCGAGATGCCGCGCATCAGGACGAACGAAACCACCCAGATGATGAAGACGGCGCCGATATCGAGCGAGAGCGGGCCGATCGCCACCTTCGCCGGCAGGGCGAGGCCGAAGCTGTTGAACAGGTCGACGACATAGGCCGACCAGCTGACCGAGACCGTCGCCGCGCCCAGCGCATATTCCAGCACCAGCGTCCAGCCGATGATCCAGGCGACCAGCTCGCCCAAGGTCGCCTGCGCGTAGGTATAGGCTGAACCCGATACCGGGATCATCGCTGACAGCTCGCTGTAGCACATGCCGGCGAACGCGCAGCCGATCGCGGCGATGACGAACGAGATGGCGATCGCCGGCCCGGCGTTCTCCGCCGCTGCGATCCCGGTCAGGGAAAACAGGCCGGCGCCGATGATCGCCCCGATCCCCAGCGCTACCAGATTCCATGGGCCGAGTGCCCGCTTCAGCGTGTGCGGGCCGGTTTCGCTGCCGGCGATGACCTCTTCGGGGGTTTTCGCAGTGAACAGGGATCGCTGTGTCGCCATTTCATCCAGGCTGGTTCGAGAAAAAAGAGGCTGACCTTCGACGAGGCGGCCACAAATGGCAAGCGTCACCTGCATGAACGCCATGCGCGGTGGACAAGCCTCGCGCACTCTGCTTTCGTCCGGGCAACGATCGGGCGGGAGGCGGATATGGACGGGACAGGTGCGCGGCATCAGGGTTTGCGGCTGGCCGAGCGGGTGATACCGACCCCCCGCTCGATCAGCCCGGAGGCGCAGGCCGCGCTCGCGCTCGAGCGGCCGGTGATGCCGCCCTTTCCGCCGATCGAGGACAAGGCGGCCTGGAACGCGCTGATCGCGCAGATGAACGCGGGCATGGTGGCGGCGATGCGGCCGGCGTTGGAAGCGCTGCCGGCCAGCGTCTGGCTCGAAACCATCGCCGGCGTGCCGGTCCAGGTCGCCGAGCCGACAGCGATTCCGGCCGGCAACCGGGACAAGGCGCTCGTCTATTTCCATGGCGGCGGACTGGTGCTGCTGGGCGGCGAGGCGGTCGCGCTTTTCGCCCGGATGGAGGCGGCGACCACCGCTTGCCGGGTCTATGCGGTCGATTACCGCAACCCGCCCGATCATCCCTATCCCGCCGCCATCGACGATTGCGTCGCCGTCTACCGCGCGCTGCTCGATCGCTACGCGCCGGCGCAGCTGGTCATTTCCGGTGCGTCCGGCGGGGGCAACCTGGCGGCGGCGGTCCCGCTCAAGGTCCGCGATCTCGGCCTGCCCCTGCCGGCCGCGGTCGGGCTGTTTACGCCGGAGGTCGACCTCACCGAATCCGGTGACACGTTCCAGACCAACCAGGAGATCGACGTCGTGCTGCGCCGCGGCCTGCCGATCTTCAACGCGCTGTACGCCAACGGGCACGATCTGGCCGATCCCTATCTGTCGCCGCTGTTCGGCGACTTCACCAAGGGATTTCCGCCGACCTTCATCCAGACGGGCACGCGCGACCTGTTCCTGTCGAACTCGGTGCGCATCCACAGGGCGCTGCGGCGCGCCGGAATCGCGGCCGAGCTGCATGTCGGCGAGGCCATGCCGCATGGCGGCTTCGGCAACGCGCCCGAGGATCATGAGCTGAGGGTCGAGTTCCGCCGCTTTCTTGCCCGCTATGCCGGCTGGGCCGAGCCGCCGGCGGTCCAGGCTACCGACCGGCTAGACATCGCGTAATCACTGGCGTTCGCGGTTCGCCGATGGTAATCAGCCGCCTCTGCTTCAGAGGAAGCATCTTTCGTATTCGGAGTTAGTGCGATGGCCGAGCCCCAATTCATGACAGTAACCCAAGAGCAGCTGGGAAAGATGCTGCAGGATGGCGGCTATCGCACCGAGCATCGGGTCGACCAGAACGGCACGCCGCTGATCGCCAGCGCCACCAGCGGCATCTCCTTCAACATCCGGATGGGCAACCGCGCACTGGCGCCCGCGGAGGGCTTTCTCGACTTCACCTACCTCACGGTCATCCGGATCGAGGGCGAGTTCCCGTTGGAGCGAGTCAATGACTGGAACCGTAACAAGCGCTTCGCGCGCCTGCACCGGGTCGACAATTTCATCGTGCTCGACATGGATCTCATCGTCGCCGGCGGCATCACGGAGCGGCATCTGCGCGCATCCTTGGAGTTGTGGGATCGCCTGGTTCAGGAGTTCACGGCCTGGCTGCGCGGCGAGACCCAGGCAGGAGCCGCGAACGCTGCCTGATTTTTCGGCTCTTTCGACTTCGCACGCAGGCCATTCGTCGCCCTGAAGTGTTACTGTAAGGCTCCCCAATGGTGGGTGGCTGAAGCAGGGTCCGGGAATGTTGCGGCGGCCGAGTGGCGCGCGTCTCAGCGATGCGGCGGGAAGCAGCTCCTCCGCCCTCGAGACGATGTTCGTCGTTTCGGTGGTGGTGGCGGCGCTTTACCTCGGCCGCGCCATTGCCATTCCGATCGCCATCGCGGTCCTGATCAGCTTTTCGCTGGGTCCGGCGGTCACCTGGCTGCGGCGCCACCATTTCGGCCGCGCCCCCTCCATTGTCATTGCCGTCGTCCCGGCGCTTCTCGCACTGACCGCCTTCGCCTATGTCGTGACGACGCAGGTCGGCCTGCTGGCCGAAAACCTGCCGTCGTACCAGACCAACATCGAAGCGAAGGTCAACAGCGTCGCCAACGCCCTGCCCGCGCGCGGGCTGCTCGATCGCGGTTCGGCCGCCCTGCGCAGGCTCCGCGCCAGCTTCGACGGCGAAGCGGCGCCGCAGCCGGCTCACCCGCACAATCACGCGGCCCCGCTCGCCGCCGACGGTGACAAGCCGATCGCGGTGGAGATCGAGCGCCCCGAGCCCGGGCCGCTCGATCTCGTGCGCAGCATCCTGGGGCCGCTGGTCGAACCCGTGGCGGATGCGGGCCTGGTCCTTCTGTTCGTCATCCTGTTCCTTGCCGAGCGCGAGACGCTGCGTGACCGGATCATCCGGCTGGCCGGCGCACGCGACCTGCATCGCACGACCATGGCGATGGACGAGGCCGGCAAGCGGCTCAGCCGCTTCATGCTTCTGCAGACGGTGGTCAACGTCGCCTTTGGCTTCACGATTACGCTGGGCCTCTACCTGATCGGGCTGCCCAATGCGGCGCTGTGGGGCGGAATTGCCGCGATGATGCGCTTCATTCCCTATCTCGGCGTCGCCGCGGCCTCGGTCCTGCCGCTTTTGGTGGCCTTCGCGGTCGACCCCGGCTGGACCATGCTGGTGTGGACGGCCGGCTTGTTCCTGGCGCTGGAGCTGGTCGTCGGCAACCTCATCGAGCCGTGGCTCTATGGCACCTCGACCGGCTTGTCGGCAGCGGCGCTGATTGTGTCGGTCATCTTCTGGACGTGGCTGTGGGGAACGATCGGGCTTCTGCTCGCCACGCCGCTCACCGTCTGCATCGCCGTGATCGGCCGGTACGTGCCGCAGCTCGCCTTTCTCGACATCCTGCTCGGCAACCAGGCGCCGCTCAAGCTCGAGGAATCCTTCTATCAACGCCTTCTGGCCGGCGATCCGGAGGATGCGGCCCGGCAGGCCGAGGAGTTCCTCAAGGAACACAGCTTCCTGGAGCTTTGCGAGCAGGTCGCGCTGCCGGCGCTCAGGCTCGCAGAGCGCGACCGTTTGCGCGGGGAGCTGGACAAGGACCACATGGCCCAGATCGCGTCGGGAGTGAATTTCGTCTTCGAGTTCCTGGCTGCCAACGAGGCTAAGGCCGCGGCAAAGCCTGGGCGTCCGGGCAAGGCGGCCCACGAGGCTGAGGAAGCGAGGCCGCCGCTCGGGCGGCCTGCCGAAATCGTGCTCTGCGTTGGTGGCCGCACTGATCTTGACGAGGCCGCCGCGGCGCTCCTGGCCCGGTTGCTCGAAAACGAGGGCCGGGAGGCCATGGCGCTGCCGCACGACGCGGCGATCGAGCTATCGCTGCCGGAGCTCGATCCCAGCCGGGTCACGACCGTCTGCCTGTCGTATCTCGATCCCGAATCCGTTCCCCACACCCGCTATCTCGCTCGGCGGTTTCGCCGGCGGTTCGGCAGTGAGATCCGGCTGATCGTCGCCTTATGGGGCATGGAGCAGAACGCTACGCAGATCGAGAAGGCGCGCGCGGAAACCCGCGCCGATCGCGTGGTCGTCACCCTCTCGGCGGCGACCGAGGCCATCGGGGCTCCCGCCAGCGACGACGCCCCGTCGCTCGGTGTCGAGCCGGAGCTCTCCGAGTTGGCGCAGCGTGTTTCGGACGTGATCGAGCGGACTGCCTGAGCCATTCTTCGTGCGTCGACGACATTGGCGATCGCGCGCGGAGCGGCTAGCATTGGGGCAGCTTTCCAACTTCGGATATGTGAATGCGCGAAATCCTCCGCCGCGGCTTCTCCGCCGCCGCGTTTCTGACCGCCCTCGCTGCCGCGGCGCCCTCCTACGCCGACTGCCAGAAGCCGCCGCGTGCTCCGGCGATGCCGCAAGGCGCGACGGCGACCGAGGAGGAAATGAAGGAAGGTCACGACAAGCTGCAGGCCTACGTCAAGGTCCTGGAAGCCTACCAGACCTGTATGAACGATCAGATCAAGAACGCCCCTCCCGACACCAAGCCGGAGGTCAAGGCGCAATGGCAGACCCTGTCGGATGGGGCGATCGAGGCGGCGCACGAGATCGCCGACATCTACTCGGCGCAGCTCAGGGCCTTCAAGGCGCGGGAATAGCGGGCACGGAACGGCCTTGACGCAACATACCGTCGCACCATATGATCGATAGATGCCGGGAAGGGCGCGCATTGGCGGGTCTTCTGGCGGCAGCCGGGGGAGGATTGGGTGGACTGGTCCAGCGTTGCCAATATCAGCGAGGCTGATCTCGCTGAATTCATGAAATTCTGGGCGCAAGGGACGGCCGCCATCCTGGGTCTCGTCATCGCGGCTGAGATCATGCTGCGCGCGCTCGCCTGGTGGGAGCATCGCAACACCGATATACCGCGGCCCCTGGTCGCGCGCGACGCCCCGGCCAACTTTGTGCTGTTCATCCATTCGCTGCTGATCGACGGTATCTTCGGCACCGCGGCCATTGCCGCCGGCCTCGAGTTCGGCTCGCGGATCAGCCACTGGCACATCCCGTTCAATATCTGGACCTTGCCCGCCTATTTCCTGGCGGCCGAGTTCTGGCACTACATTTATCACCGCATGAGCCACGAGGTGCGTTTCCTGTGGGCCGACCACTCGATCCACCACAGCTCGCGCGACTACGAGTTCTTCACCTCATGGCGGCTGCCGCCTTTCACCTGGGCTTACAAGCTGCTGACGATCATGCCGCTTGCCATGCTGGGCTTCGCGCCCATTCCGTTCCTGCTGCTGTCGCGCGGTATCTCGTTCCAGACCTTCATCCACACCCAACGGATCGGCCGCCTGGGCTGGTTCGACAAGGTGTTCTGCTCGCCGCTGAACCACTCGATCCACCATGCCTGCAACCCGCAATATATCGACAAGAACTATGGCGGGATGACCGTGATCTGGGACCAGCTTCTCGGCACCTTCATGCTGCCGGGCGAGGAGAAGGTGAAGTTCGGCATCACCAAGGACGTCAACTCCAACGACCCATTCAAGATCTGGGTGTTCGAGTTCAAGTATCTGCTGGTCGATTTCTGGCACGCGCCGGGACTGGTGGAAAAACTGAAAGTGCTGTTCGGCAAGCCGGGCGAGACCTTCACCTATGCCGGCAAACCGCGCACGCCCGCGCTCGCCGCGGACGACCCGATCCTGGTCGCGGCAGAATAAGGCCCGGTTCCCGCCATGCCGCGGTTCGACATCTATACGCCGATCGCGGTGGTGCTGTTCTTCACGCTCGTGACGACGCTTCGCTTTTCCTTCACCGGCACGCTCAAGACGGCGAATCCGGTGCTGCGCGTCGTCACCAACCCGGCCTGGCTTTATCCGCTGATCATCTCCGGTCCCTATCTGCTGGGCGCCTATTACCATGGAACGATTTCGCCGTGGCCGCCGCAGGCCTTCGCGATGGTCAGCTTGCATGCCGGCTTTTGGGCCGGTCTGACGGCTTCCATCGCCGCGGCGACCGCGGACATCTGGCTCCTTTGGGCGACCGCGACCACGTTCAAGACCTTCGCCCCGCCGCACGACCATAGGGTTATCAAGTATTACTATGTCGCCAATTTCCTGGTCGGCGCCTATCTGATGGCCCGTTTCACTCATGTCATCGACATGGGCAAAGCGGGCATTATCCCGTTCTGACCGGGGTTCGAACCATGAGCAGCGTCACCGAACAGGTCCGTCACGAACGGCAGGTCACCGCCGCGAAGACCCGCGCGGTCGTCTTCCCCGCGGTGCTCGCCATCCTGCTGTTCGCAGCGATCGTCTATATCCAGTTCTCGCTGGTTCTTGGGAAGTACGGCTTCTTCGCTGAGCTGCCGCTGGCCATCGGCTTCTATTATTGCTGGAACTGGCACGTCCGGCTGCAGGCCAAGGTGAAGGCCCTCAGCGCAAAGTAGGGCTCCCCTTTCCTGACGTCCCGGCGAAAGCCGGGACCCATGGGCCAGCCTTCGCGATGGCGGAGGGGTGGGTTCCGACTTGCGTCGGGACGTCGTCACAGGAATAGTTCAAACAGCGCCGCCAGAGCGCACACGACCGGGGAGGATCATCATGGACAAGTCGCGCCTGCCCAGCCGCCACTCGACGCAAGGCCCGAATCGCGCCCCGCAGCGCGCGATGATGTATGGCGCCGGCGTGCCGCCGGGCGGGGTCGATCTGCCGCTGGTCGGCATTTTCACCACCTGGAACGACGGCTCGCCCTGCAGCCTCGGTCATCGCGACCAGGCTGAGAAGGTGCGCGGCGGCGTCAAGGCGGCCGGCGGCACACCGTTCGAGTTCACCACCATCTCGGTCAATGACGGCATCTCCAACGGCCACCAGGGCATGAAAGCCTCGCTGGTCTCGCGCGAGCACATCGCCGATGCGGTCGAACTGGTGATGCGCGGCCACGCCTATGACGCGATGGTCTGCATCGGCGGCTGCGACAAGAACTTGCCGGCGATGATGATGGCGATGCTCCGCCTCGACGTGCCGGCAATCTTCCTCTATGGCGGCTCAACCTTGCCCGGGCGCGATCGGGGCCGGGACACCAACATCATCAATGTGTTCGAAGCGGTCGGCGCCCACGCCATGGGCCAGATCGACGATGCCCGGCTGGCCGAACTGGAGCGGATCGCCGTCCCGACCGGCGGCGCCTGTCCCGGCCAGTTCACCGCCGTCACCATGGCCTCGGTCTCCGAAGCCATCGGCCTCGCGCTGCCCGGATCGGCGGCGCTGCCCTCGGTCTATTCCAGCCGCCTCGGCCTCTGCGAGCAGGCCGGGCGGCAGGTCATGGCGCTGGTGGAAAGCGGATTACGCCCGCGCGCCATCGCCACGCGCCAGGCGTTCGAGAACGCCGCCGCC
>CAZVYC010000233.1:0-7918 GCA_964631425.1 uncultured Rhodospirillales bacterium | reverse complement strand
ACCGTCGCCAAATACTGGAAAGACTGGACCGACCCGCACTGGGTCTGCTGCGTGTGGAACAACCAGGACCTGAACCAGGTGACCTGGGAGCAACGGGTCCAGGAGGGCGACCCCAAATTCGAGGCGACGCAGCAAATTCCCGACGTTCCTTACCATCGCTTCGCCGAACTGATCGGGCTCAAGGGCATCTTCGTCGACAAGCCAAAGCGGCTCGGCGATGCCTGGGACGAGGCGCTGGCGTCCGATCGGCCAGTGGTGCTGGAGGTCAAGACCGACCCCAACGTACCGCCGCTGCCGCCCCACATCACCCTCGAGCAGATGAAGAAGTTCACCTCGACATTGCTCAGCCCTGATCCGGAGGAAGGCAGCGTGCTGGTGGACACCGCCAAGGAGGTGCTGTCCACCATTCTGCCGGGGCACAAGCATTAGCGCTGGAGGGCTCGTCGTGCGCGCCCTCAGTCGGCGAAATCTCCTGGCCACGGCGGCGACTGCGCTCGCCTTCACCGCGGTGGCCGGCCGGGCCGCCATCGTGCGGGATGTCCTGCCCTATGTGCCGGACGAGGCTTATCCACCGCAGAGCCCGGCGCTGGTGGGGAACTGGCACTACTTCACCGAGGCGGAAGGGGCTGCGGTCGAAGCGCTGGTCGACCGCATTATCCCCACCGACGCTCTGACGCCAGGCGGCAAGGATCTGGGCCTGGCGGTCTATATCGATCGGCAGCTCGCAGGCCCCTACGGCCGCGCCGAAGACGGCTATAGGGGCGAGCCGTTCCGGAGCGGCACCAAGGAGCAGGGCCCGCAATCCCCGGTCACGCCGGCCCGCTATTACCGGGAGGCTCTGGCGGCGCTCGACCAGTACTGCCGGGGAAAGTTCGCCGGCAGGTCGTTCGTCCAGCTGAACGATCAGGACAAGGACCAGCTGCTCGAGGGGCTCGAGAACGACAGTGTCAAGCTCGAAGGCGGCAAGGGCCAGGACTTCTTCAAGCAGCTGACCAAGGACACGCAGGAGGGCTTCTTCGCCGACCCGATCTATGGCGGCAACAAGGACATGGCCTCCTGGAAGATGATTGGTTTCCCGGGCGCCCGGTACGACTACCGGGACTGGGTCGACAAGCACAACCAGCCCTTTCCGCTGCCGCCCGTCGGGATGGCCCAGCATCCGGACTGGACGGGGTGAGCATGGGCCCGGGCATGAGGCGCAATCGCAACAATCGGGTGGGAAGGCATGGCTAAGAAGCTGCCGCCGAAGGATGTGGTCGTTGTCGGGCTCGGATGGACCGGGTCCATGCTTTCCTACGAGCTGGCCGAGGAAGGGCTCGAGGTGGTGGCGATCGAACGCGGCCCCTGGCGCGACCCGGCCACCGCCTTCCCGCCTCCGTTCTGGCAAGACGAGCTCCGCTTCCGCATCCGCCACGACTTGTTCCTGCGCCCGGCCGAGACTTCGGTGACCTTCCGCAACAACGTGAACCAGACTGCCCTGCCGGTGCGCCAATGGGGCGCCTTCATGCTGGGCAATGGCACCGGCGGCGGCGGTTTGCACTGGAACGCGGAGACTTGGCGCTTCCTGCCGACCGATTTCGTGCTGCGCTCACACCTGACCCAGCGCTACGGCGCAAAATTCCTGCCCTCCGACATGACAATCCAGGACTGGAGCGTCACCTATGAAGAGCTCGAGCCGCATTACGATCGGTTCGAATATCTCTGCGGCACCTCAGGCACGGCAGGCAATCTCAAGGGCGCGATCCAGCCGGGGGGCAATCCCTTCGAGGGCCAGAGATCCAGGCCCTATCCCACGCCGGCGCAGCGGCAGCCCTTCAGCCATACGCTGTTCGCCAAGGCGGCGCAGGAAATGGGCTACAAGCCCTTCCCCCAGCCATCGGGAAACCTGTCGCAGGCTTATACCAACCCGCTGGGCGTCGAGCTCGGCCCCTGCACCTATTGCGGGTTCTGCGAGTGGTTCGGCTGCGCCAACTACTCCAAGGCGAGCCCGCAGACGACGATCCTGCCGGCTTTGGTGCGCAAGCCCAATTTCGAGGCGCGCACCGAGTGCGAGGTGACCCGAATCAACCTTGACGGCTCGCGCAAGCGGGCGACCGGCGTCACCTATGTCGATACCTCCGGCGACGAGTGGGAGCAGCCGGCCGACCTCGTGATCCTGTGCGGTTTCCAGCTGTTCAACGTCCAGTTATTGCTGCTTTCGGGCATCGGGACGCCTTACAACCCTGCCAGCGGGCAAGGTCAGATCGGGCGCAACTTCACCCACCAGTCCGTCTCGAGCGCAATCGGCTTCTTCGACAACAAGAAATTCAACTTCAACCCGTTCATCGCGTCCGGCGCGATCGGGATGTGCATCGACGAGTTCAACGGGGACAATTTCGACCATGGCCCGCTGGGTTTCGTCGGCGGCGGCTATCTGGGCCAGGTCCAGACCAACGGCCGGCCGATCGAAACGACGCCGGTGCCCCCCGGCACGCCGACCTGGGGCAGCAAGTGGAAGCAGGCGGTCAAAGACAATTACCTCAGCACCGTCTGGTCGGGCGGCGGCGTTCATGCCTCGTTCTATAGCTACCGCGATGTCTACCTCGATCTCGACCCGACCTACAAGGATCGCTTCGGACGCCCGCTCGTGCGCATGACGATCGATTTCCACGAGAACGAGCTCAAGATGAGTCAGTATCTCACGGATAAATACGCCGAGATCATCCAGCGCATGGGCGCCCAGCAGGTCGTGAAGCAGCCGCGCACCGGGCCCTACGACGTCACCAAATACCAGACCTCGCATCTCTGCGGCGGCGCCGTCATGGGCGATAACCCGTCGAACAGCGCGCTCAACCGCTATCTGCAGAGCTGGGACGTGCCCAATCTGTTCGTGCAGGGCGCGACCGCTTTTCCGCAGAACGCCGGTTACAACCCGACGGGCACCGTCGCTGCCCTGGCCTACTGGTCGGCGACGGCGATCCGGCAGCAATATCTGAAGTCGCCGGGACCGCTGGTCCATGCGTAGGGTCCTCCACGCCGGCTTGCTGGGCCTGTCGGCTCTGCTGGCCTCCGCAACCGCGGGTGCGGTTACCGACAAACAGAATTTCGAGCAGATCGAGCGCGGAGCCTACCTCGCGCTCGTCAGCGACTGCCAAGCGTGCCACACGGAGCCCGGCGGCCCGCCCTATGGCGGCGGGCGGGCGATAGAGACGCCTTTCGGCAACGTGCTGGCGCCCAACCTGACGCCGGACAAGCAGACGGGCATCGGCAACATGACCGACGACGAGTTCGTGGACGCGCTGACCAAGGGCACCAGCCGCGGCGGCGAGCATCTCTATCCGGCGATGCCGTATACCTATCTCACAAAGATGTCGCGTGAAGACGCCCTGGCGATCCGGGCATATCTCGACACGGCGCTGCCGGTCCAAAATCAGGTCAAATCGAACCAGCTGCCCTTCCCCTTCAATATCCGCGCCTCGATGGTCGCGTGGAACACGCTGTTTTTCACGCCGGGCCAATACAAGCCCGACCCGAGCAAGAGCGCCGAATGGAACCGCGGCGCCTATCTGGTCGAAGGCCCAATGCATTGCGGGATGTGCCACACGCCAAAGAATTTCCTGGGCGGAGACGAGACCTCGCATAGCCTGACCGGCTACTCGCTCCAGGGCTGGTTCGCACCGGACATCACCGAAGAAGGGCGCCGGGGGCTCGGCCAGTGGTCGATCGAAGATATCGTGGTCTACCTCAAGACCGGCCATAACCGGTTCTCCGCCGCGTCGGGGCCGATGGGCGAAGAGGTGACGCGGTCGAGTTCGCGCCTGTTGGACAGCGATCTCAGGGCCGTGGCGGTCTATCTCAAGGACCGTGCTGCTCCGGCCGAGAGCAGCCCGACCGCGGTCGCCGCCGAAAAGCCGGCGATGAAGATGGGCGCGGCAATTTTCGGCGATGAATGCGCGCCCTGCCACACCCCGGCCGGCAAGGGAATTCCCAGCCTGTTCCCAGACCTCGCCGGGTCACCCGCGATCCAATCTCGCGAGCCGACCTCGATCCTTCGGGTGATCCTG
Source organism: uncultured Rhodospirillales bacterium (assembly GCA_964631425.1). Lineage (GTDB taxonomy): Bacteria > Pseudomonadota > Alphaproteobacteria > BOG-932 > Roseiterribacteraceae > BOG-932. The sequence continues at coordinate 3,875 of CAZVYC010000233.1, read as the reverse complement.
GACGGGACGCGCAGCGTCGGCACGTCAGGCGCCCCCACCGCCCCGGCGATGCCCGGGTTCCGGCGGCTGCTCAACGACGACGAGGTCGCCGCGGTGGCGACCTACATCCGCAACGCCTGGGGTAATGCGGCTCCCGCGGTCAGCGCGAGTGACGTCAAGGACATGCGGCAATCGCTTGCGGGGAGGGTCGATTGATGACGTTGCCAGCCAGTTCCGTGACCGTCATGGCGGTCAAGGCCCGGGCCTATAAGATCTCGACCGACAAGCCCGAGGCGGACGGCACGTTCGACTGGAGCGCGACCACTCTGGTGCTGGTCGAGGCCAGCGGCGGCGGCGCAACCGGCCTTGGATACACCTACGCCGACGCCAGCATCGTCAAGCTGATCGACACGATGCTGGCGGACTCGGTCTCGGGCCATGATGCGATGGATGTCGGCGGTGCCTGGCTGGCGATGCAGCGCCGAGTCCGCAATGAGGGGCGCCAGGGGCTCGCGGCCTGCGCGATTTCGGCGGTGGATGTCGCGCTCTGGGACCTGAAGGCGAAGCTGTTGGGCCTGCCGCTGGCGCTGCTGCTTGGCCGCTATCGCGATGCCGTGCCGATCTATGGCAGCGGCGGCTTCACCACCTATACCGACGAGGACCTGCGCGAGCAGCTGGGCGGCTGGGTCGAGCGGGACGGTTGCGCCTGGGTCAAGATGAAGATCGGCACCCACCCCGACCAAGACCCGCAGCGGGTGGCAGTGGCGCGATCGGCAATCGGCGATCATGGGCTATTCGTCGACGCCAACGGCGCCTTCACGGTCAAGCAGGCTGTCGGGTTCGCTGACCGGCTGGCGAACGAGCAAGGCGTCGTCTGGTTCGAGGAGCCGGTTTCCTCCGACGACCTCGCCGGCCTGACGCTCGTCCGCGAACACGCGCCGGCGCCGATGGAAATCGCCGCCGGCGAGTACGGCTATGACGCGGATTATTTCCGCCGCATGCTTTCCGCCGGCGCCGTGGACGTGCAGCAGGCGGACGCGACCCGCTGCGGCGGAGTGACCGGGTTCCTGCGCGCCGGGGCGCTATGCGATGCGCACCACACCGACCTGTCCGGTCACTGCGCGCCGGCACTGCATCTGCATGTCGCCTGCGCGGTGCCGCGCTTCCGGCATCACGAATGGTTCCATGACCATGTCCGGATCGAGCATATGCTGTTCGACGGGGCGCCAGTGCCGAAGGATGGCGTGATCCGGCCCGATCTGTCGCGGCCGGGCATCGGCCTTACCTTCAAGCAGCAGGACGCGGAGCCCTATCATGTGGGCTGAACGGCGCGCGCCCAAGGAATGGGGTGCGGTGAACCCTGCTATGCCGGAGCAAACGGGTCAGCATCCGGCGCTGCGTGCCGGGCGACGGCTCAACCGCGCGGCCGGCATCCTGGCTGGCGCCGTGCTGCTCGACAGCGGCATGGAGCATTACCGCGGCTCGTTCCACAACAAGGCGATGATCACGCCACTCATCATATCGACCTTGAGCCTGATCGCCAGCATGCACGGGACCTCCGACACCAAGACCGGCGCGCACCGGGCGCGCGATGCGATCTATGTTCTGGCCGGCGTGACCGGAGTCATCGGTACCTGCTTCCACCTGTTCAATATCGGGAAGCGCCCGGGGGGACTTTCGTGGCTGAACCTGTTTTATGGGGCGCCGATCGCCGCGCCTGCGGCGCTTTCGCTCTCCGGCATGCTGGGCTACCTGGCCGAGCGGACGCGCGAGAACCGGCCGGAGGAGAGGCCGACCATCCTCGGTTTGCCCGCGGGCCGGATGATCGCGGCGATGACCAGCATCGGCCTCATCGCCACTGCCGCGGAGGCGGGTCTCTTTCATTTCCGCGGCGCCTATCACGACAAGGCCATGTTCCTGCCGGTCAGCATTCCGCCAGCCGCGTCGCTGGTGCTGGCCGACTCGGCCGGGCCGCGCTGGCTGCCGCGCCGGTTCGCCCAATGGTGGATGCGGCTGACCGCCTGGCTTGGCTTCGCCGGGGTCGGGTTTCACGCGTTCGGCATCGCCCGGAACATGGGCGGCTGGCGGAATTGGAGCCAGAATGTCCTGAACGGGCCGCCACTGCCGGCGCCGCCCAGCTTCACCGGCCTGGCGCTGGCGGGGCTGGCGGCGATCGACTTCATGGAGGAGCATCCGGATGCCTGACAGGTATCCCGGCTATGACGTGCTGGCGAAGTATAGCTCGCCGTCCTGGAACCGGCAGACCCGGCAGGTGATCGACAAGCGCCTCGCCATCTCGCCCGAGCCCCGCTATCTCTCGAAAGAGGAATTCGCGACCCTCTCCGCCATCTGCGACCGCATCGTGCCGCAGCCCTCCCATCGGCCGCCAATCCCCGTGGCGGCGTTCGTCGACCAGAAGCTCCTTGAGGACAAGGCCGATGGGTATCGCAACGCGAAGCTGCCGCGGCTGCGCGAGGCTTGGCGCCGGGCCCTCAAGGCGTTCGATACCGAGGCACAGCAGGCCTACGGCGCGCCTTTCCGCGATTTGACTGGCGAACGGCAGGACGATGTCTTGAAGGGGGCGCATGAGGGCAAGCTGGACAGCGAAGCCTGGCAAGACATGCCCTGCGAAGTGTTCTTCTCCGACCGGCTGCTCCGCGACATCGCGTACGCTTATTACGCCCACCCCACCGCCTGGAACGAGATCGGCTTCGGCGGGCCCGCGAGCCCGCGCGGCTACGTGCGCATGGGGTTCAACCGCCGCGATCCCTGGGAAGCTGCCGAAGCACGGCCGGGCGAGGAAGAGGGGGCATATCGGAAGAACCGCCGTGTCGGATGATCCGCTCCAGACACCGCGCGCCAAGAACGGCCGCGCGCCCGACGTCTTCCGCCGGAGCGGCTGGGTGCCGATGCGGCAGTATCGTGAGGATGAGGAGGTCGATTTCGCCATCGTGGGCACCGGGGCCGGCGGCGGCACGCTCGCCTGCCGTCTGGCCGAGGCCGGCTTTTCGGTGGTGGCGCTCGATGCCGGACCCTACTGGCGGCCGCTCGAGGATTTCGCATCGGACGAGAGCGAGCAGACCAAGCTCTACTGGACCGATGAACGCATCGTCGACGGCGACAACCCGCTGCAGCTCGGCAGCAACAACAGCGGCAAGTCCGTCGGCGGCAGCACCGTCCATTTCGCCATGGTGTCGCTGCGGTTCCGCCCCGCCTGGTTCAAGTCGCGCTCGCGGCTGGGCTATGGCGCGGACTGGCCGCTCGATTGGCGGGAGATGTGGGATTACTACACCGAGGTCGAGCAGGCGCTGAAAATCTCGGGCCCGGTCCGCTATCCCTGGGGGCCGAAACGACCGCGTTATCCCTATCGCCCGCACGAGCTGAACGCGGCCGCGCTGGCGCTGGCGCAGGGTGCCGAGGCGCTGGGCATCGCCTGGACTCCGACGCCCCTCGCCACCGTGTCGGCACCGCGCGGCCTGTCGCCGCCCTGCGTCTATCGCGGCATGTGCACGATCGGCTGCTCGACCAACGCCAAGCAGAGCGCGCTGATCACCTGGATTCCGCGGGCGCTCCGCGCCGGGGCGGAATTCCGGGATTTGGCGATGGTAGGCAGGGTCGAGATGAACGCGGCCGGCCGCGCCACCGGTGTGCATTATCACCGCGAGGGCGTGTGGCGGTTCCAGAAGGCCCGGAATGTCGTGGTAGCCGGCTACGCGATCGAGACGCCGCGGTTGCTGCTCAATTCTGCCACGTCGCAATTTCCGGACGGGTTGGCGAACAGCTCGGGTCTCGTCGGCAAAAACCTGATGGTGCAGTCGAACCAGGCCGCGTGGGGAGTGATGCGCGATGAGGGGCGGTCCTACAACGGGCCGCCGTCGCTCGCCATCACCGAGCAT
>CAZVYC010000232.1:5364-8036 GCA_964631425.1 uncultured Rhodospirillales bacterium | reverse complement strand
GCCCATTGCGACGAATATGAAGGCTATCCCGACTGCTATCCCGACCATCCGCTCGGTCAATAAATACAGGGATCCGCCCCGGGCGAGCGGCAAGATGGATAATGCCGCCGCCCGGCTGGTCGCTTATAAGTCTATCGTTGCTGGTTGCGCGAGCTCGCGGGTGAGGCTTGGAAGGCGAAGATCGACCGGTTCCGGCTTGAGCTTGCCGATCCCGCGATCTGGTCGCGCGACGATCGGCATCGCGTGTTTTCCGGACTCGAACTGGCCGACCGGATCGCCGAAGCCGCGCGCACCGCCGAACGCCTGTTCCAGCGTTATAGCACGGAGCGGAAATTGGCAGCCCGCGCCTCGCGTGAACTGGCGGCTCGACTGGCCTTGCAGCTGTACAATTTGCGACAGGGCATGGACGACCTCGCCGCCGAAGCTCCTGTCGATGCGTTGCTCTCAGTCGATCCGGCCTTGGATGCCGGCGGTGAGGGCGGCGACAGTGCAGAATGGTGCAAGAGGCTGACCGACATGTACTGCCAATGGGCTGCGAAACGCCGGATGCAAATCAAGGAGGTTGCTCCGCGCGCCAATAAGGGCAGACCCGTCTACCTGATCACCGGTTTCGGCGCGTTCCGAACGCTGGAAGCGGAATGCGGGCTTCATGTTCTGGAAGAAGACCAGGGGGCGGACGGTGCTCGCCGTCTCGTTGCCCGAGTCACGTCCGTCGGCGGTCCGGAGCGCGGCTTGTCGGCATCCAGCGAGTTTGCTGTCGCCGCCCAGCTTCTTGCTTCGGTTCCGGTTGCAAATGGCATCGTTCGTCGGTACCGCGAAGAACCGGCGCCCCTTGTGCGGGACATGGTCGGGGGTGGCGGTCGGGCCGACTTTCCGCGGTCCTCGGCGGTGACTTCGACCTCATCGGCGCGATCAAGCGCCAGCAGCTTGCGGCGGGACCGCGAATGTTTCTGCAGAAGAGACTGTCTGCTTAGTTCCACCATCGTCGTTACAGAAAGAAACGTGTGTCCCTGGGGAGGGGTGTTGTGGGTACATCTTCGGTAGATCCCGAATTCATCCGGCGGGCAGTGGCAATGGCGGACCTCAATGCCGTCCGCCTCGCGCTCTATCAGCAGACCGAGGACCCCGAGCTTGAGGTTCTGCCGGTCGCGGCAAAGCTCGATGGTGCCGGACGGGAACGCCTGATCGGCAAGGCCGTGTCCTGGCTCACGGAGAACGCGTCCGACGCCATGCCGCCGGAGCCGCCGCTTCCGAAGCTGCGCAAGCTGATGGACATGGCGACCGGCGGCACGATGGGCGATCTGGAGTTCGCGGCGCGCCGTGACCTGCCAGCCTTCAGGCCGTTCCCGTTCTTCGTCGAATGGACCGGAGAGAAGCCGCCTGTCCCCAAAGGCTTCAAGGTCGCGATCATCGGCAGCGGCTTAGCGGGCATCGCCGCGGCGGTACAATGCGAGTTGCTCGGTCTCCCCTACATCGTCGTGGAGCGCCAGCCTGAGCCGGGCGGCACCTGGACGATCAACCGCTACCCGGATGTGCGCGTCGATACGGCGTCGATCACCTATGAATTCAGCTTCGAGAAACGCTATCCCTGGACCGAGCATTTCGGACCTGGGACCGAGGTTCGGGCCTATCTCGCCCATGTCTCGAAGAAATACGGCGTTCACCGCAACACGCGGTTCAGCACCGAGCTCAAGCGCGCGGTCTTCGACGAGACGCGGAATGTCTGGACCCTGGAGCTGAGCACGCCGGATGGCCCGCAGACGCTCGAAGCCAATGTCATCATTTCGGCTGCGGGCGTCTTCGCGAATGCCAGGATTCCCGATTTCCCCGGGAAGGCAACCTTCCAGGGCCTGATCGTGCACCCGTCGCGCTGGCCCGCCGGCCTCGACCTTCGCGGCAAGCGCGTCGCCGTGATCGGCAACGGCTCGACCGGCGTCCAGATCCTGGGCGCCATCGCGCGCGACGCCGAGCAGGTGTTCGTGTTGCAGCGCACGCCGCAATGGATCAGCCCAAGGGAGAAATACGGACAGCCCCTCGAACCGGAGCTCCGCTGGCTGGTCGCGAACTTCCCCGGCTATTGGAACTGGTGGCGCTATATGGCGACCGCCGCGCTGTTCGGCATCCACGATTTTCAGCTCACGGACCCAGCCTGGCAGGCCTCGGGCGGCCTGGTCAATCGCGCGAACGACCAATTGCGCGCGTTCCTGACCAAATATATCGAGACGGAGACGGGGGGCCGGCAGGACCTGATCGATCGGCTGATCCCTGATTACGCGCCGTTCTCGCGCCGCCCGGTGGTGGATAATGGCTGGTACCGCGCGCTGACCCGCGACAATGTCGAACTGGTCTGCGAAGACATCGCGCGCCTGACACCGCGCGGGATCGAGACGGCCGACGGCCGGCACCGGGAGGTCGACGTGATCGTCACCGCCACCGGCTTCGACATCGTGAAATATCTCTGGCCGGCGCGTTATGTCGGGCGGGGTGGGCAGGACCTCCATGACACTTGGTCCGCCGCCGACGGGCCGCGCGCCTATCTCGGCATGATGGTGCCCGGCTTTCCCAACATGTTCATGCTGTATGGCCCGAACTCCCAGCCTCTGTCAGGTGGAACGGGCTTGCCGCAGTGGTATGCGGTGTGGGCGGGCTATGCCGCGCAATGCATCATGCGG
>CAZVYC010000232.1:0-5354 GCA_964631425.1 uncultured Rhodospirillales bacterium | reverse complement strand
ATGCGGCTGCTGAAGCACGGCAATTCCGCCGTCGAGGTCACGCAAGATGCCTATGCCCGCTACAACGAAGCGCTGGACAAGGAGGCCGAGTATCTGATCCAGCTGAAGCCGGAGGGCGGCGTCGACAAGAATTACTATGTCAACCAGGAGCACCGCCGCCTCCAGATGAACGCCCCCTGGCTGAGCCACGATTTTCATCGGATGTGCTCGGTGGTGGAGTGGGGGGATTTGGAGATTGGGTGATGGATTGTCCGTTGTTGAAGGGGGAAATTCACCATACGGTCGTCAAATCTACTGCATGGTAGACGACTCAGTTGATCCTCCAAGCCGTCGATTATCCGCCTGGTCACTGAGCGCATGAATTCATGCGCGAAGCAGGGCCTCGGCTTGCGCCATTATCAGCCGTTTCCGATGTCAGCCGATACACGCTACAATGACCGCCCCTGATCAGGAACGCCGTTATGACGGAAGCAGAGCTTTTGGCGCGGATCACAGTCAACCCGAAGATCTTCGGCGGTAAGCCCATCATTCGCGGCCAACGCATAGCCGTGGAACACGTACTCGGGATGCTCGCGGCGGGGGATAGTCCAGACGCGATCGTGGGAGCCTATCCCTATCTTGAGCCGGAGGACATCCAAGCCTGCCTGGTTTTTGCACGCAGGCTGGTCGGGCGGGAGCGCGTCGAACCCTTCATCGATGCCGCATGAAACTGCTGCTCGACGCCTGCATCTGGCCAGGCGCCGTGGCCGAGCTCGCAGAATTCGGTCACGACGCTGTCTGGGCTGGCGATTTTCCGGACAGTCCAGCAGACGACGAGATTCTGGCGACTGCTTTAAAGGAAAACCGGGTCGTTGTGACGCTCGACAAGGATTTCGGTGAACTCGCGGTCGTGTTCGGCCACCCTCACGCCGGGATCATCAGGATTGTCGATTTTCCGGTGTCAAGACACGCATCCGTCTGTCTCCGCGTCATCGAGCAACACGGAGAGGAACTTGCCAAAGGCGCAATCATCACCGCTGAAGCTGGAAGGCTGCGCCTGCGCCCGCCACCGTCCGAACTCTCAGGCGAGTAGGAGAGCACTTCTCCGACGTGGACGGCGCCGCTTTCATGCGTCAGGGGCGCTCGGCCTTCACTGGTTGTACAGCATCCCCGGATCAATCCGTGGAGGCCAGGCCGCCGAAGCCGTGAGCGCGGCATCGTCCGGCGGCGTCTCGCCATTTCGCCACAGCGTATCGCAGCGGGCCAGGGACGCTTCGAAGCCACTTTCCACGGATAATTCCCGTGACAGACACATAAAGAACATTTAGGATACATTCTCTGCTTTATCCCTCCCGGTCCCAACCCCCTCCCGCCGGAACCGCGCCCATGTCTTACAGCCTGTTCCTGCAGTTTGAGCCGGCCATATCGGAGGGCCGCCTGCTCCGGTATTTCGGAACCCGGCAGCACTTCGCCGTAAAAGATGGCCGGATCTGGTACGAGAATCCGGACACGGGCTCGCTGGCACCGGTGCCGGCCTACGTCATTCTCGACGCGGAGGTCGTCGACGCCGCCCGGCAGGCGGTCGAACCGGAGCCAGGTGTGGTTGAGTTTCCCGTAAGACCCGCCCGGCCGGAACCGTACCGGCCGTGACGACAATGACTGAGCTTCATCCAACAACCGTCAAATTGCTCGACCGGATGACCGGCCCGCCGCCCAGCCACCCCCGTTTCGTCGGCGAGCGGGTCGATCTGACCGAGATCGATGCGCTGGCGTTGGGAGATTTGTGGGTCGTCGCCAAATCGACGCTCCACTCGGCGGACCACCATCGGCCGCACGAGCTCGCCGCCGAGACGGCCCGCTCCATCCTGGAGCGCGGCAGGGACATCGAGCCCGCGTTCCGTGGTTCGGCTTGCCGGGACTATCTCGATCTGCTGACCCGCCAGGCCGAAGAGAAGGCGGATGAAGACGACCACGGCTTTTTCTCCACGGAAGTCCGGTTGGCCCTCGCGCGCTGTATCGATCTCACCTTCGACGGTCTCGGCCCCGCAGCCAAGCGCCTTCTGGCCGTCTTGGACCGGCCGGCCAGGCCGCATCTCGCCGTCGCCCTGGCACGGCTGGCGCGATGCGAATCGGAAGTCCTCGAAAAGCTCGCGGCCGATCTGTCCGACTCGCCTCTTCTCGTGGAAGAGCTCCGCGCGGTTGCCGATATCGAGCTTTCCGCCAATATTGCCATCCCCGATATCCTGTTTCCGCCTGTATACGAGCCTACGTTGACGGCTGCCGAGGCATGCGACCGGCTGTTCGGCGACCCCGGCTACGCCGCGTTCGCCGAGGTGGGGCTGAAGCAGGCTGCGGAGCGCGTTCGCCGAATCCACGATCGTGAGCTGCCCTATGCGGCGGACAAGGCGTTCACGCGCGACGAAGGCGAGGTCGTCGCCCGTCTCACGCGCGCAGCGCTGAGCCGGGACGAGTCCTGGCTGCCCCCGGTCCTGGACGAGCTTTTCCGTAAGGTGAGCCTCGCGCCAACGTCCGCGAAGACGGTGCCGTCGCAGTCGGTCGCCATCGCGCTCGGACATGCCATTGAAGCCTTTCCGACGCCCGAGGCGGTGGCGACATTGCGCGCCGTCCTGCGGGACGTCCGGCATGCCGGTGTGAAAAAGAAGCTGCAGCGCAATCTGAGCGGCGCCGAACGCGGTCTGGCGGACAGGCCCGAGATCGCGCTGCGCCTGCCGGTCGGCCAGCCGATCTCGAAGCCGCAGCTGACCACGCTGATGCGCTGCCTGGAGGCTGGCCTGGCCTCGTGCATGGCGCTGAAATACGAGGACTGGCGTGTCCGGCTGGCCACCCATGACCAAGCGAAGACCCTGGCCGGGTCGCTGGTGTGGCGTGTCTTCGATGGGGCCGGCGAAAGCATGTCGGTGCTTCCCGTCACGGAACATGGTCGCCTGACGCTTCAGGATGTTGCCGGCGCGGTGGTTGCGCCGCAGCCGGATTGTCGCGTCATGCTTTGGCATCCGGTCGACGCAACGGCGGTTGAGCGCACCGCATGGCGCGATCGCCTGGCGGCTGTGCGGCTCAAACAGCCGTTCAAGCAAGTTTTTCGCGAGCATTACGCCGTGCCAGCCGATGAGTTGTCGAAAACGGCGACCGCGATGTTCTCAGGCCACGTCGTGTCGGTCACACCCTTCCTCGGTGTCGCGCGGCGGGAGCGTTGGCGCCTGGGATATGACTGCCTGGAGCGGTCCTTCGGACGGTGGATGGCTCGGCTGGATGTCGCCGACCACATCTACCCGGGCTGCGGCGGGGGAACGACGACCGGAAAACTCAGCCTCTGGACATCAGGCGGCAAAAGGGCTGTGCCGGTCCGGGTCAGCGATCTGCCCGTGGCCACCGTCTCCGAAATCCTGCGCTCAGTGGACCTTCTGGTGAGCACAAGCGGCTTTGCCGTTACGGCCGAGGATGAGGAGCCATCTCGTGAAATGCGTCTGAGGCGCTTAGCCCTTGGCCCGATCGGCGCAATGGCAGAAATGCGCAGACAGGCGCTCGAGCGGGCGCTCCACGGCCTGGATGGGATGGAAGGCTTGCAATTCGACCCGCGCCACCTGCGCCTCGGCCCCTATGCCATTCATCTGGCGACTGGGCGGGTGACTTGCGACGGCGAGCCGATCGTGATCGACCTGCCAAAGCCCTCCAATCTGGTCGCGATCCCGTGGCTGCCCTATGACGAAAAACTGTTGGAGACGATCTGCTACACCGCGATCGAGATCGGACGGCGCATCAAAGGCCAGCGGTAGCCGCCTGATCACGCCCACTCGATCGTTCCTTTCGACGTGATGTCGTATCGTATACCACTCAGCGGGACACGACATGGGGCAACAACGGCCGCAGCCTGTCGGTTCGGATGAACCGTCCTAAACGCCGAGATGCCGAAAAATGGGCCCCCGCTTTCGCGGGAATGACAATGCAAAAAAGGGCCCAATGCGATTGCTCTCCCTGTGAATGCCGATCAGGCTTGGCAGGCGCCGCTTCTCCAGATGGAGATCAGCCTCAGCCAAGGCGCCAAATGGAAGGCACTCATCAGCAAGTACATCGGGACCATTCCGGTCAACGGCGATGCATCGTGCGTGGCCAAGCAGAGCATATCCGGCATGCCGCTGCCGTTCGCCGCCGTCAGCAGTGCCATGGCTGCGAACGTCGGCGCAGCCGCGAGAGCCAGCAAACGGTCCGCGCTTATCTTCGGCCACTCTCGACGCTGCCCGACCTTGCCGCGGACTGAGTGGAGCGTGCTGGAAATCATTTCGCCGCACCGCATGGTCAACCTCCAGTGCCCAGATCGTCGGAATGCCCGGCCTTCAGGCGGGGCCATTGGGGGATGGGACGTCCATCGGTGCGGAAATTTTGCTTGCCTTCAAAACGTTGCGGCCAGCCGGCCGGCGAGTCCTCCCACATCTCCTGTCGCCCATAGACGGCCAGGTCGAGCAACCGGTAGCTGTTGTCCATCGCCTCGACGCCGCGCCTCGTCGTCCAGTAGGTCTCGAAGACCTTGGCTCCCTGGCGCAGATAGCAGACGATGTGCATCATGCCGATCCGTCGTCCGACCAGGAGCGTGTCGAGCGAGTCCAGGGCCGAGTACCAAGGCATCTGCCAGCCCATGAAATCTCGGTACCGTGCGCTCTCTTCGTACGGGCCCTGGCAGAACACCGCGAAGGTGGCGTCGCGGGAATGGATGTAGGACAGCTCGCGGACCTGCGACGTCACCCAGGTGCAGCCCTCGCATTGCTCCGGCGCCGGGTGGCCAGCGTGCCACATGAAATAATACGCGATGAGCATCCGGCGGCCCTCGAAGGCGTCCAGCAGCGTCACCGCCCCACGCTCGCCGATCAGTCGTGTTGTGCCGTCCACTTCGACCATGGGCAGCCGCCGGCGGGCGGCTGCGATCGCGTCGCCTTCTCGCGTGTGCGCTTTCTCCCGAACCCGCAGCGCGTCCAGCTCGGCCTGGAAAGTGGCCCGATTGACCACCGCAGGCTTTCCAAGTTCATTGCTCATAGTTCCGCCTCCATTGGTCAGTCATTCACCGGATCAACCGTCGCGTTTGCGAAAGGCGGCCTCTCCGGCATCCGACACCGCGACCCATTTCGGGTCGGGCGCGGCGTCGCGGACGTAACTGTCGTGCCAGTTCCACCATTTGTACGGTCGGCTCTGGGGATAGCCCTCGGGCGAGTCCTCCCAAATCTCCTGGCGCCCGAGCGCCGTCATGTCGAGATAGCTCCAGACGGTGCCCATGGCCTCGTCGCCGCGGCCATTGATGAAGTAGGTGCGGAACACGCGTTCGCCATCACGGATGAACGCGTTGTGGCCGTGCCACTCGCCCACCC
>CAZVYC010000231.1:0-8163 GCA_964631425.1 uncultured Rhodospirillales bacterium | reverse complement strand
CCCGGAACTTCCCCGGGCGGCCGATGCCGGCGAAGCCCACGACTCGCCGGCCGGCCAGCTTCGCCGTGTCCGTCGGCCGCAATTTGGCATGGAGCACCGGTAACGATTCGCCGAATTCCTGCGCAAGGCCGCGCCTGTCCGGTCCCATGACGACCAAGGCATTCGCGCGCGCCAACCCGGCGGCGACCCATTCCCGCAGCGGGCCGGCTGGAATCGGCCGGCGGTTGCCGAAGCCGAAGTCGCCATCGACGACGACCAGGCGTAGATCCTGGATAAGGTCGGGATTTTGCAGGCCGTCGTCCATGAGGATGATTTCGGCGTCGGTTCGGCAGATCGCCTTGGCGCCGAGTGCACGGTCGGCCGAAACCCAGCACGGTGCATCCCGCGCGAGCAGCAGCGGCTCGTCGCCGACCGCCTCGGCATCGTGGATCGCGGGATCGACCAGCAACGGTCCACGCGTGCGGCCGCCATAGCCGCGCGTAAGGATGGCCGGCCGCTTTCGGTCGGTGTTCAGACGGCGGGCGAGATCACGGACCACCGGCGTCTTGCCGGCGCCGCCGGCGGTCAGGTTGCCGACGCAGACGACCGGCACGCGTGGGCGCCACGGCTTGGCGTGGGAAAGTCGGCGGGCCGTCGCTTGGGCATAGAGCCAGCCGAGCGGGGCCAGCAGCCGCCCCGCCATGGCATCGGGCTCGCCCCAAAAGGCCGGCGCCTTCACGTCGCGCGCCGCTGGCGGATGGCACGATCGATCAGCGGATCGAGCGCGGCGAAAGCGCGGTCGATCACGTGCCGGTTGCGGTCCGCGACCCGCCGCGCTGCTGCGGCCATGGCCTGGGCATCGAGGGAATCGGCCAGCAGCCTGTCGATTGCGGCGGCCAGCGATGCTGCGTCGGTGACGACCAGAGCTGCTTCGTCGGCCTGCAGCTCTGCAGTGATGCCGGACATGCTGAACATATGGGGGCCATAGAGCAGCGCGGAGCTCAGCTGTGCGGCCTCGATCGGGTTGTGGCCGCCGACCTCTACCAGCGAGCCGCCGATGCAGGCGATCGGCGCCAGGCGATACCAGAGGCCGAGCTCTCCCATGGCGTCGACGATATAGACGGCGTCGTGCGGTGCCGGCGGCAGGCCGGCAGACCGCAGTGAGGCTGGGAGCCCAGCATCATCGGCCAACGCCGCGATCTCGCGGCCGCGCTTGACATGGCGCGGCACGATGACGGTCAGCAGGTCGGGGAAGCGCGGCGCCACCAGCCGGTGCGCCTCGATCGCGATCGCTTCCTCGCCCTCGTGCGAGGAGGCGAGCACCCAGAGCGGGCGTTGGCCGATCGCCTGCTTGAGCTCGGCAAGGGCCCGTGGGTCGGCCGGCAGCGGCTCGGCGGCATATTTCAGATGGCCGACATAACGCACGTCTCGTGCGCCGAGCGCGCCGAGCCGTTCGGCTTCTTGCTCGGTCTGGGCGAGGCACAGGTCGAAGGTGCCGAGGAGGAGGCGGATAGTGGCGGGCGCCCACTGCCAGCGGGCATGGGATTGTTCCGACATTCGGGCGTTGACCAGCGCCGCGGGCACGCCGCGCTGGGCGAGCGCCAGCAGCAGGTTGGGCCAGATCTCGGACTCGATCCAGATCGCGCAGTCCGGCCGCCAGTGATCGAGGAAGCGCTCGACCCAGGCGCGGCGGTCGACCGGCACATATTGGTGGATAACCCGGTCGCCCAGCCGGTCCGCCACCATGGCGGCGGAGGTCACGGTGCCGGTTGTCACCAGGATGCTGATGTTGCGGCGCTCGGCCAGCAATCGTTCCAGCAGGCGGAGCATCGACATGGATTCGCCCACGCTCGCGGCATGGAACCACAGCAGAAAGCCGTCGGCCCGCGGCCGGGACGGTGTGCCATGCCGTTCGCCGAACCGCGCCGCGTCTTCTTTCCCTGTCTTCAGCCGGTGGCGTAGATAGGCTTCGAGCGCCGGGCCCCCGGTCTCCAGCAGAAAGGCATAGAGGCGGAGCAGGAACGGCCGGTCGGCGGATCTGAATTTAGCCGCAGGGGTGGACATTGCTCAGGAACTGCCGCGCCGCGGCCTGCCACGAATGGCCGATCGCATAGCTCCGGCAGCGTTCCGGATCGATATCGAGCGCGCGCCGGACGGCTTGACCCAAATCATGGTCGAGCACGCCGACATCGCTTTCGCCGATCACATCGATCGGCCCGGTCACCGGATATGCCGCTACCGGCACGCCCGAGGCCAGCGCCTCCAGCATCACAAGCCCGAAGGTATCGGTACGCGAGGGGAAGACGAAGACGTCGGCCGCGGCGAAATACGAAGCCAGTTCTTCGCCGTGGCGCGGACCGACGAAGTGCACCTCGGGATAGCGGCGGCGCAGCGTCTCCAGCATCGGGCCGCCGCCCACGACGTATTTCGTGCCCGGGATATCGAGCGCCAAGAACGCCTCGATGTTCTTCTCGACGGCCACCCGGCCGACGCAGAGTGAGATCGGGCGCGGCGCGTCGAGGAATTCCTTCGGGCGTGGCCGAAAAAGGTCGGTGTCGACGCCGCGGGTCCAGCGCTTCAGGTTGGTAAAGCCGCGGTCCGAGAGGGTGCGCGTGACAGTCGGCGTCGCCACCATCACCGCCGCCGACGCGCGGTGGAAGCGGCGGAGCACGGCATAGGACATCGAGAGCGGCACTGGCGCCCGTTCGGCCAGGTATTCGGGGAAGCTGGTGTGATATGAGGTGGTAAAGGCATAGCCCTCGCGCCGGCAGACCGCGCGCGCCGCCCAGCCCAGTGGCCCTTCGGTGGCGATATGGATCGCCTGCGGCTGAAACTCGGCGATCAGCCGGTCAAGCCGTGGGCGTGGTCTAAACGCGACCCTGATCTCCTTGTAGCCGGGGAGCGGCACGGTGCGGAACTGGTCCGGCCCGATGAATCCCACGGTATGGCCCAGCTTTTCGAGCTCGCGACCTGTCGTGCTCAGCGTGCGCACCACGCCGTTGATCTGCGGGTGCCACGCATCGGTAACGAACAATATCCTCACGTTGGTGCTGAAGACCTCAGGCGGCGACGGCGCGGTTGACCAGTTTCTGCAGGCGCACGGTCGACCACGGGATGATCTCCAACTCGCCGCTATGATGCTCGACCAGCGCTGTGCAGCTCTCTACCCAGTCGCCGTCGTTGCAATAGACGATATCCTCGATATCGCGAATTTCCGCATGGTGGATGTGGCCGCATACGACGCCGTGCACATTGCGCCGACGTGCCTCGGCGGCAAGCGCGATCTCATAGTCGCCAATGAACTCGACTGCGTTCTTCACCTTGTATTTGAGAAAGGCTGAGAGCGACCAGTAGGGGAAGCCCATCTTGCGACGGAAGAAATTGAACCAGACATTGAGCATGATTGCCGCCTGATAGGCGTAGTCGCCGATGAATGCCAGCCACTTGGCGTAATTCACCACGACATCGAACTTGTCGCCATGGGTGACCAGGAACCGGCGGCCGTCCTTCATGACGTGCACCGCCTCGTCGACGATCTGGATATGGCCGAACTCGACGCCACGGAACTGGCGGAATCCTTCGTCATGATTGCCCGGAACATAGATGACACTGGTGCCCTTGCGCGCCTTGCGCAGCACCTTTTGCACCACGTCGTTATGTGCCTGCGGCCAGTACCAGGCCTTGGTCAGCCGCCAGCCATCGATGATGTCGCCAACCAGGTAAAGGTACTCGGATTCGGTCTCACGGAGGAATTCCAGGAGCAGTTCCGCCTGGCAGCCTTTGGTGCCGAGATGGACATCGGAAATCCAGATCGTTCGGTATCGCCGCGCACCCTCGGTCTCACTCAGCATTCCGCTTCCTCCGGGCACCTCCGCCCAGGCGGTATATACAGACGACTCGCGAAATGGCCAGCGGAGTCTTGCGCCACGCGTAAGAATCCTTACGCGCCCGTCAGCGTCCGGCGAGCGTCATTCCATCAACTCGGATCGTCGGTGCGTCGATCCCATAACGCCGCACCAGGTCGTTGGCGGCGGTCATACGCGGGAACAGCTCCTTGAGGTTGCCGGCGACCGTCATCTCGCTGACCGGATAGGTCAGCTGGCCGTTCTCGATCCAGAATCCGGCGGCGCCGCGGCTATAATCGCCGGTCACGCCGTTGACCCCCATGCCCATCATCTCGGTGACGTAAAGCCCTTGCTCGATCTCGCCGATGAGTTCCGCGGGCGACTTCGGGCCGGGCATCAGCGCAAAGTTGGCAGGCGAGGGGGAGGGGGGCCCGCTGGTGCCGCGGGAGGCGTTGCCGGTCGTCTGCAGCCCGAGCTGGCGTGCCGAGCGCAGGTCGAGGAGCCAGGTGGTGAGTCGCCCGTTATCCACAATTTTGCGCCGTTGCGGCGCGACGCCCTCGCCGTCGAACGGGCGGGAGCGCAGGCCGCGCACCAGGAAGGGGTCGTCGACGATCTCGATGCCGGCGGCGAACACGTCAGTCCCCAGCCGATCCTTGAGAAAGGAAGTGCCGCGCGCGATCGATGGGCCGGAAATGGCGCCGGCGAGCGCGCTGATGAACCCATTGGAGACGCGCGGATCGAATACGACCGGCAGCGAAGCCGTGGGCCCTTTGCGCGGGTTGAGCCGCCTGACCGCGCGCTCGCCGGCCGACCGGCCGACGTCTCCCGGCAAGCGCAGATCACCGGCATGGACCGCGGAGGTGAAGTCGTAATCCCGCTCCATGCCGGTCCCTTCGCCTGCCAGCACCGAAACCGACAGGCTGTGGCTGGTGCGGGCGTAGGAGCCGGCGAAGCCGTTCGAGGCCACGAGCGCGATATCGCTACGGCCCCAGCTTGCCTCGGCGCCTTCGGAATTGGTCACGCCCTTGACCGCGACGGCCGTGGCTTCCGCTTCGGAGGTCAGCTCGATAAGGCGATCGACCGAAGGTTCGACCGGATCGGCGAGGTCGAGGTCGGCCCAGTCATGCGCCAGTTGGCCAGGCTCGGCGACGCCGCAGAACGGGTCTTCGGGCACCGCCCGCGCCATGGCGATGGCGCGTTCGACCAGATCCGACAAGGCGGCCGGCGTGCGCTCGCTGGTCGACACGACCGCCTGTCGCTTGCCGATGAAGACCCGGAGCCCGAGATCGCGCGACTCCGACCGCTCCAGCCGCTCTGGCTTGTCGAGCCGTCGCGCGAGGCTCAACGACTGGCTGTCGAAGGCGAGTGCGTCGGCCGCATCGGCCCCGGCCTTCACCGCGCGTTTGATGCAATCGTCGAGGAGTGAGAGGAGGTCGGCGGTCATGCTGATGGAAATTCCCCTGAATAAGGTCGGCCGGATTTAGCAGGCCTATGCGGACAGTCGATAGATGACAGTGGTCATCAGCGTGCGATTTTCCAGGTCGAGCGAGGTCGGCACGTCGTAACGGGCAAGCTCGGCAAGGCCGGATTTCGGCAGATAGGCGCGGCCCGGATCGGCGACGATCACCTCGACACCGTTGGCGGTGGCTTTCTTCAGCCAGGGAATGACGCGCTCGGCCATCGGCCGCTCGTAGCAGACATCGCCGGCCAGGATCAGGTCCCAGCCTGAGGGCTCGGCGGCCAGGACGTCGTGGCGCGCGATCTCAACCGTGACATCGTTCAGCGCGGCATTCATTGCCAGCGCGGCAAAGGCGAACGGGTCGATCTCGCTGGCGACAGCGGCGGCCGCGCCGGATCTGGCGGCCGCGATTGCGGCTATGCCGCAGCCGGCGGCGAAGTCGAGCACGCGGCGGGCGCGTGCCAGCTCGGGCCGATCGAGCAGCAGGCGAGCGAGCGACTGTCCACCCGGCCAGGCGAAGGCCCAGAACGGCGGCGGCAGGCCCTCTCGCTCCAGCGCCGCCTCGGTCGCCTGCCAGAGAGGCGTCACCTCGCCCGCCAGATAGAGGATCAGTTCGGGCACAAGGGGCGGTGCTGCCGGAACGGTCTGCTCACGGACGAACCGTGCGTAGCGGTCGCTCACGCGAAGACGCGCCCGACGACCAGTGCCAGCACAACGAGGAGGCCGGTCCAGCGGCTGGCCTGAAAGCGCTTCAGGCAATCGCGCGGGTCATCCGCCTTCCAGAGCGCGAGAAGCCAGGCGAGATGGAGCGCGACCGGAATGAGCATGATGGCGAAAGGCTTTCCAAGCCCGGCAAGGTCACCAGCGACGATCAGAAGCGCCAGCATCAGCAGGGCGAATCCGATCAGCCACAGCCGGCTGAAACGTCCGAACCGGCGCGCCGTGGATTTGACGCCGGCCGCGGCGTCGTCGCGCGCATCCTGATGGGCATAGATGGTGTCGTAGACGAGCGTCCAGCAGAAGCCAGCTGCATAGAGCGCGATCGCGGCCACGCCGACATGGCCGGTGACGGCCGCCCAACCCATGATCGCGCCCCAGTTGAAGGTGAGCCCCAGGAATGCCTGAGGCCACCATGTGAGCCGCTTCATCAGCGGATAGGCGCCCACGAGCAGCAGGGACAGCACGCCCAGCAAAATCGAAAGCCGGTTGAGCTGGATCAGGATCGCCAACCCGATCAGCAGCAGGATCGCCAGGAAGGCAAGCGCGCCGACGAGGCCCATCTGTCCCGAGGGCAGGGGACGTCCGCGCGTGCGCTCGACCTTCGCGTCGATATCGCGATCCAGAATGTCGTTCGCCGTGCACCCGGCCGAGCGCATCACCACCGCCCCGATGGTGAACAGCACAGCATTGCCGAGGCCGATCGAGGCCGTGGGACTGCCCAGCGCGATTGCCCAGAGGCAGGGCAGCAGCAGCAGCCAGATGCCGGTCGGCCGGTCGAGCCGCGCCAGCCTGAGATAAGGCCGCGTCCAGGCCGGCATGCGCCGGTCGATCCAGTTGCCGGAGACGAGGTCGGTATGTGGGGCGGTGGTCTCGGTCATGGCGGGATTATAGGGCAGCGAGCGGACCCGCGGCTACGGGAAGCCCGGTTGCTGGCGACATTCAGAACACAGCCATAACGCTTGCTGGTTTCTAATCCGCTAGCGACCGTCATGATGTCGTCGGCCGCGACCATTGCCTGCCGCGATCGTTGGGGAAATCGCATGGAGATCGATATGGCTGCGGGTGCGCGGAATCGCGGCACGACCGATCGGCCGGTGTCTGCCAATAGAGGGAGAATCGGAAATATGTGCGCTGCATATTATTTAAAGAAATCCGTCCATGACATGCTCTCTCTATCCATCATATCTGTTGCCACTAGCTTGTCTCTAGCCCTTTCATCCGAAGAAGTGAATTTTATTCCGGTGATCGTGGTCTTTCTTTATATGTACTCTTCTTTGATGAGTGGTCGCGCGATTTTACGTTTTCTGTCAGTCGCGATGCCTTCAAGTGCGCGGATCCCGGCCGAGCTGCTGATTGGCTTCGCCGTTCTAGCCGCCGCCATGCTGTCAATGTGTATCATTACGAAATGGTCTGCAAACGTGTCGCTGTTCCTTGCCGGTGGAATCGGGCTCGTGTCAGCAGCTTTCAATTTCAAACGCTCGGCCAGCAACAGCATAGATTCTAAAATCAGCTGCTGGGCGATGACCGCAATCTGCGCAGTTTCCGTCGTCTGGTCTTGGCAAGCGATCCGGGCTTTTCCTCGAATGCGACAGAATTTTGTCTTTCCCGCTTGCCAGGACTTTTTCTATCATAGTGCTATGATTGCTCAATTTGCGCATCTGTCGGAGTACGGCGGAACATTTATATTCGCCCATGGCGTACAAATGCCAGTTTATCACTATGCCAGCTATATGCTGCCAGCTGCAATCAGCGCCTTTTCAAATATCCCCACCCTGGCAATCGCCACCGCCTTCTCAATGCCTTTCAGTCTCATCATCATGGGTCTGGGTACATGGGTCCTCGGTGTCATATTATGCGGCAACGCCGGCGGAGCCGCGTCTGTCGCGGCGATTTTGCTGGTTCCAAATGCGGCATATTATGGGTTCGCGAACCCCTATTACGATTTTCATTGGTGGCTGCAGGTCTCGTATATCGGATACGCGATCGGTTTATCGCTGCTGATTCTGGCACTTGGGATCGTTGCCGTTCGACAACGTTGTGCTCATGCATTCTGGTTGGGTGCCGCGCTTACGTTGATATCCGCATCCTTCAAGATGCAACTTTTCGTATTGCTCCTGGAGTCGGGTGTCGTATTGGTGGCCATGTTCTGGCGTCCTAAGA
>CAZVYC010000230.1:1175-8169 GCA_964631425.1 uncultured Rhodospirillales bacterium | reverse complement strand
GGTGCAGCAGATCTTCGCCGCGATCGGCCGGATCAACCAGGAGCGCGGGACCGCGATCCTGCTGGTGGAGCAGAATGCGCATCATGCGCTCGCGCTCGCCCACCGGGGCTATGTGCTGGCGACGGGGCAGATCGTGCTGGAGGGCAAGGCGGCGGAGTTGGCTGCCGATCCGCAGGTGCAGGCGGCTTATTTGGGAGGGTAGGCCGAACCTACCTTCAGAACATAAATTACAGATGGGTTTCGCTACGCTCTACCCATCCTACGCCGCTATTTTGTAGGATGGGTAGAGCGTAGCGAAACCCATCTTTCGGCGGGAGATATTACTTGGCGGACCAGTTACCCCATAAAAGTCCGACTAGTCCAGACATCATACGCATCGCAACGCAGCCGCAAAATTTAAGCATCGTTTGATTCCCCTGCTGTAATGGGACCTCGCTTCTGCGGTGAACCCGCGGCGGGGCCAGAGCAATTCAGGTGCATCAGAGGCGTGCGTTCGCTCCAGGCGCCGGCGCGGTACGGCATTGCGTGGATCAGTTCGCCCGTGTCGTACAGGATGTCGGTCGATAGACCGGCCAGCCGGTTCAGCTCCGCCGACCGGTCAAGCATGTCGCGGAGGAACACGGCAATGTCGTAATCGGAATCCAAGCGGGCCTCGCCGCGCGCGCGGGAACCGAACAGCACGACACGCTCGATGCGCGCGCCATGCGCTCGGTCGAGCGCGGCGCGGAAGCGAGTCAGGATCGGGTCGGCGCGCTGACTTATGTCCATGCTTTGTTCTAGCATGAATCAGGGATCGGATGACAAGGCTAAAGCTAAGACTTGGATGTTGCGAGGGCCCTTGCCTCGCGCCCATGGGCCCTAATCCAGGAACCGAATCCCCGTTCGCGCCTCGCATAGGTCCCAGAGGCGGGCCGCCATGGCCATGTCGCGTGCGGCCGGGGTCGCACGGGCGTTGGCTGGATGGCCGGTCAGCTCGCCGCGGCCGTCGGGGCCGTAATAGTCGCCGCCGCTGACGCCGGGGGCGGTCGCGGCGTAGAGGGTTGGCAGAGCGCCCATGGCGGCGGGCTGGGCGATGAGCCTGGTTGCCAGGCGGAGCCAGAAGCTGCCCTTGTCCGGGTTGGTGCTGGCATAGCCCGGGTGGGCGGCCAAGGCGCGCGTGTTGAAGCCGTTGGTCTTGAGCCGGCGGTCGAGCTCGAACGTGAAGAGCAGGGTCGCGAGCTTGCTGCGGCCGTAGGCTTCCATCGGTTTGTAGGGCGTGTGCGCGAAATCGGGGTCGTCGAGGTCGAGCTTTTTTACCAGGCGATGGGCGCTGCTGGCGGTGTTGACGATGCGCGCGCCTTGCGTGGTCGTCAGGCGATCGATCAGGAGGCCGGTCAGCGCGAAGGTGCCGAGCACGTTGACGCCGAAATGCTTCTCGAAGCCGTCCTTCGTCTTGCCCTGCCGCACCATGATGGCGGAGGCATTGTTGATCAGCAGGTCGAGCTGGTCGAAGCGACGATGAAAGTCTTCGGCGAAGCGGCGGATCGAGGCGAGGTCGGCGAGGTCGACGATCATGCCTTCGACCTGGGCGCCGGAAACGCGCTGCGATACCGTTTCGACCGCGGCCTTGACCTTGTCCGGGTTGCGGGCGGCGATGACCGTGCGTGCGCCGGCGCCGGCCAAGGCGAGCGCGATTTCGAGGCCGAGCCCACGATTGCCGCCGGTCACCAGCGCCAGATGGCCGGCCTGCGGGGGAATATCCTTGATAGTCCACTTGGTTGGCACTCGTTTCCTCCCTTTGGGTTTCTTTGCTTCTACAGCATTTTATCGTCGTCATCCCGACGAAAGTCGGGACCCGAACTGGCCGCCGTCGCGATAGCCGAAAGTGGATCCCGGCTTTCGCCAGGACGACGTTTGAAACGGGCATGAGGGCTGGAATCGAAAACGGCCCTTCTCCGGGGAGAAGGGCCGTCCGAGCCGTCGCCGGTCAGCCGGCGGCCGGGCTTTCCGGAGCTGCGGGGGGTGCCGGCGGGCGGCGGTTGGCGAGGAACTCGTCGAATTCCGCCTTGTCCTTGGCGAAACGCAGCCGGTCAAGGAATTCGCGGAACTCCTTTTCCTCCTCTTCCAGGCGGCGCAGCGTTTCGGCGCGATATTCGTCGAAGGCGCGGTTGCCGCTCGACCGCGCGAACGGCCCGCGGTGCCTGGCACAGCGCTCTTCCCAGCGGGCGCGCCGCTCCGCCATGCGTTCCTGCCAGCGCTCGGCGCCCCAATGCCCGTGATATCCACACCCCATTCTTCCACTCCATATGAGATAGGCCAGGGTCGCCACACCCACCGGCCAGAAAAAGATGAACCCCAATATCATCAGCCCGACCAAAGCGAAGCGGGGCGGATGATCCAGTGTCGCGGCGAAGCCCATGCTGTGACTCCGTGTTAATGTTAATCACATTTACATGATGGGTCCGCCACCGGCCTGTGTCAAGGAGCGGCGACCACATCGTCGCTCGGGCGGCGGCTCAGGCGGCAAGTTTGCTGACGAGCTCGTTCGCATCCGGATTGTGCGCGGCGCCCTGGATGATCTGCTTCGTCGACACGTCCTTTCCGTAATAGGCGCTGTCCTCCGCGTCGTCGGCCTTATAGTCGGAGCCGATGAGGCTGGCGCCGGCATAGGCCCCCTGGGTGCCTGACCAGACGACGATGTCGCCCTTGGCCTGACCCTCAGGCGCGCTGTTCACATAGTTGACGAGCGTGAGGCCAGCGCTGGCGCCGAGCGAGAAGTTGTTGCTTGACAGAAACTGGTTGAACGCTTTGTCGCTCATCAGCAGCATGACAATCGGGCCGGCTTCCCCGCCGGCTTGTGGGCCGATCGAGATCGAGCCCACGTCCATGAACGCCGGATCGCTCCAAGCCCCGTTCTGTTGCGCGAGAAGCACGCCCTGTCCGCTCTGGCCGCCAACGACAAGCGCACCTTTGACCAGATGAGGAATGATCAAAATCCCCTTCGCCTGCCTGATCAGGCCGGCGAAGTTCGTATCCGACTGAACCTTCTGGAGCGCAGCGACCGCATCTTTGACGAGCTGCTGCGCGTCGTCTTTGGCTGAGGCTTGCGCCTGGCCGACGGACGACCCCACCAGCAGCGCAGTGGTGAGCACCAACGCCAAAGCTTTGTACATCATGATCATGTCCTTTCCGGGCAATCCGACGGACGTCGCTCCCGCGAAACGGCACGGCCGCACGGTCCATCGGAAGGCCGCCGGCCATATCGGCCGGAATACTGATCCAACGCAGCTTCCTGATGGCCGTTCCCGGCGGCGGGCGGATCAGTCGGCGCCGGCCTCCAGACCTTGCAGATACACCAGCACGCCCGCCTCCAGCAGGTCCTCGGGCGACATCGGGAGGGCCCGATGTGCGACACCGCCGCGGCAGAACAGCGACGCGATGCCATGCGATAGCGACCAGACATGCAGCGCGATCATCAGCGCCGGCGGCCTGCGCTCCTTCGGCAGGCGGGCGGTCAGCGTCTCCGCGGCATCGCGCAGGATGCCGAAGGCCCGATCGCCGACGGCCCTGAGCTCGGCCGTGGCGTCGAGCGGGATGCCGGCCTCGAACATCGCCGCATAATAGCCGGGCTCAGACCGGGCGAAGTCGAGATAGGCCTTGCCCAGCCGTACGAGCGCGCTGGTCGGATCGGGCTGGCCCCGGTCCCAGGCCTGCAAGAGCGCTGCCTCGAATCGGGCGAAACCGCGTTCGGCGACGTTGGCCAGCAGCTCGTCGCGGTCACGGAAGTGGCGATAGGGCGCAGCCGGGCTGACGCCGGCCTGGCGCGCCGCCTCGGCGAAGGTGAAGCCGAGCGGGCCATGCGCGGCGATCAAGGTCAACGCGGCCTCGATCAAGGCTTCTTTCAGGTTGCCGTGATGATAGGCCGTACGCCCCGGTCCGCGGCCGGAATGGCGCGACCAGCTCATGATCTCAATCTCTCCATGTAAGCACCTCTTATATGATTCCGCCAATCAGCGCACCGGCCGGAGTGGATAGCGGCAAATACGCTCTGGACCTCAGGTGCCGTCCGACGGACAACAGGAAAACGCAAACGATGCAACCGAAGGATGTCCGATGCGCGCCGCTGCCGCCGTTCTAGTCCTCACCTTCCTCACCGCCCCCGCCCGCGCCGACATCGAGATCGCGCTGGCCGCGCCCATGACCGGAAACGATGCCAGCGCCGGCGAGCAGATGCGTGACGGCGCGCTGCAGGCGGTCGAGGATCTGAATGCCGCCGGCGGAGTTCTCGGCCAGAAGCTGCGCGTCAGCATCCATGACGACGTCTGCGACCCCAAGCAGGCGGTCGCGGTCGCCAACCAGCTGGCGTCCAACCCGCCGGCCGTGGTGATCGGGCATTTCTGCTCGGGCTCATCGATTCCCGCCTCGGATGTCTATAGCGACGAAGGGATCCTGATGATCTCGCCCGGTTCGACCAACCCCAAGCTGACCGATGCCGGGCGCTGGAACGTCTTCCGCGTCTGCGGCCGCGACGACCAGCAGGGCAGCGTGGCCGGGCGCGACCTGGCCAAGCTGTATGCCGGCAAACGCATCGCCATTGTCGACGATCGCCAGACCTACAGCCAGGGCCTGGCCGACGAGACCCGCAAGGCGCTGAACGCGGCCGGCGTGAAGGAGGCGCTCGACGACACGGTGACGCCGGGCGAGAAGGACTACTCGGCGCTGGTTGCGAAACTGAAGCAGGCCAATATCGACGTGCTCTATTATGCAGGATATCCGGTCGAAGCCGGATCGATCGTGCGTCAGATGAAGGAGCAGGGGCTTGGCACCGTCGTAGTATCAGGCGACGCCATCGTCTCGCGCGATTTCTGGGCGATCACTGGCCCGGCCGGCGAGGGCACGATGATGACGTTTGCGCCCGATCCGACCCGCGATCCCAAGAATGCCGGCGTGGTGCAGCGACTGAAGGCCGCCGGACGGCTGACCGATGGCTATCCCCTGTTCTCCTATGCCGCGATCCAGGTTTGGGCGGAGGCCGCGAGCAAGGCCGGCACGCTCGACCCGCGGAAGGTCGCGGCCCAGATCCACGCCGCCAGCTTCGACACCACGCGCGGAACGATCAAGTTCGACGCCAAGGGCGACGTCGAGGGCTCTAATTACGTGCTCTATCGCTGGCACGACGGCGAATATCACGAGTTGGAAAACCAGCCTTAGAGGATATTCCGAATGCAATCGCGCAAGCGTGTTGATCAAGAATTGAACACAAAAGACGCCAAGATGAACCGTCGACTAAATAGCAAGAAAATATTATTTTTATCTGCAGACATCGTGACATCTGCGACTAACTTCAATTCGAAAAGCAGTGCGAGAGCGCCACACCGCCGCGCCCAGGAAGCGCACGCCCACTAAACCGGGTCAGCCGAGCATCAGGAGCGCGGCTTTGAGCCAGTGCTTGAGTTCGGCGATCACCCGGTCTCGGGGAAAGCCGTTTTCCTGGAAGGCGAAGCGCAGGATCTCCGTCGCGGCCGTGCCGGCGATGGCGAGCCTGAGATCGAGGTCGGCTGAGGCCTCAAATCCCAGCTTCTCGATCGCGTAGACCTTCGCCATGTGGATGGCGGGATGGTTCATGCCGTTGCGCCGGGCAAGCTCCTGCGGCGGGGTCCAGTCGATCCAGAGCGCGCGGAAGCCAGGCTCCGAGTCCGCGAACTCCACATAGATATCGATCGCGTCGTCGATGATCCGGCCGCCATCCTCCGGCGACTTGTCTGCGAAATAGGCTGCATAGAGCCGCTGCAATTTGTCGAAGCTGGCGATGGCGACGGCTTCGAAAATGGCCTCCTTGCTGGGAAAGAAGCGGTAGATCGAACTGAACGAAGCGCCCGCCGCCTTGCCGATCGCCGCCATCGTGATGGAGTCGAGCGGCGTGCTGTCGGCCAGCTGCGCCGCCGCGGCCAGAATACGCTGAACCTTGTCCTGGCTGCGCTCCTGGATGGGCTGCCGACGGATGACCTCGGTTTTGGCCTCCCCCAACGTGGATACCGTGGAGGTTGGCACCGCGAAAACGGCACGGTTACGCATAATAAGTATTATCGGACACAGATGAGATGACTAAGTCAATCATGGTTTTCCCCTATCAAGGCAAACAATCCGAAAGAGCCACGAGTTCCTATTGCGGTACGGCCAGGGCGCGATTGAGCGTCACCGCCAGCCTGACCCCGGCATGTGCAAGCTGGAGTCTCACTGTCTCGATCGCATCGGTGACGTAATCCGGCGGCAGGTCGTAGCTGCCATCGGGTTTCTTAGGCGGCAGCTTGCCGTAGGCGTGGTCACGGGCAAGGCCATAGGATTCCCACGCCCAGTCGACCGGCGTGCCGGCCGCCATCTTGTCGAAGGTCTTGCTCTGGCGGATACCGTCGGCCAAGTCGTCGGCGATCGCTTTAGGGTCGTCGCCCAGATAGTCGAGGAAATCCTCATTCCAATAGTGATGCAGCGTGCCGGGTTCGGACCCGGACGCCGTCACCTGCACTTTCGACCCGCCCTGGTCGTGATTGTCGCTGGCGTGCAACGGCTGGTGCAGGTCGCCGACGAAGTGGAGCAGGAACTTCAGCGCCAGCAGCCGCTCGGACGGCGGCGTCGCCTTGGACGACAGCTCCTCGGTGAAGGCCTCGATCTTGTCGACGATGCAGTCGTCGGCCGGCCCCTCGGAGGCGGGGGTTGTAAACGGCTTGCCGTGCAGATGGAAACAGGCGGCGTCGAGGTCGGGATGGTCGATCTCGAGGTCGATCCGGTGCCATTGCCGGGTCTGGCGGTACTGTATTTTCGTGGTGCCGGCATCACTGTCGCGGAATTTGTCGGCCCAGTTCGCTTCGTCGGCGATGTCGTGCGCGGTCAGGGTATCCGTGTCGGCGGCCAGCATGGCGTCGACCTGCTGCTTGACCCCCGGGTCGAGATAATGCTCGGCGACCAGGGCCACGACCTTATGGCCGTCATCGCCCCATGCCGCGGCCTGTTGCGGGAT
>CAZVYC010000230.1:0-1165 GCA_964631425.1 uncultured Rhodospirillales bacterium | reverse complement strand
CCTTATGGCCCTCCTCGTCCCACGCATAGGCGGAGGGCGCGGCGCCGACGAGCATCGCGGCCAGCGCGATGCGCGCGAAGCGGGTTTTGGGCACGGGACAGCTCCCCCGAATGGCCGTCAGCGCATACGCAGGATGACGACCGCATCGCTGGCGGGGTCGGTGCTCTTACGAATCTTGGCGACGGTCTCGGGCTTGACGGGGCCGCCCTGGTTCCCCCAGCTCTGGCGGATATAGCTTACGACATCGGCGACGTCCTCATCCTTCAGCAGCACCCGGAACTGGGGCATGCGATAGGCGTCCGGCATACCGCCCACCACGATCCGGGCCGAGCCGTTGAGGGTGATGTTGATCAGCGATGCCGGGTCGGCGTCGGACATGGTGGGGTTGCCGGCGAGCGGCGGCAGATAGGGCGCTTGGCCCTTGCCATCCTTCAGATGGCAGTCGGCGCATTGCTGCGCGTACAGCTTGGCGCCGTGGCCGGTCGCTTCCGGGTCGGTGGCGACCTTGGCTTCCTCGGCGCGGCCCGGCAGCGATTTCAGATAGGTGGCGATCGCCGTCAGATCGTCGTCCGACATGAATTGCGTGCTGTTGTTGATCGCGTCGATCATCGAGCCAAACGTGGTCGCGTGGCTGTTATGGCCGCTCTTGAGCAGCGCGACGATATCGGGAACGGGCCAGCTGCCCAGCCCCGCAACCGGATCGGAGCGCAGGTTCGACGCAAACCAGTTGTCGAGATTGCCGCCCGCCAGATAGATCGTGCGGCCATTGTCCAGCGCCTTCTCCTGGAAGAATAGGCCACGCGGCGTATGGCAGGCGCCGCAATGGCCGAGCCCTTCGACCAGGTAAGCACCACGGTTCCAGCTTGCATCATGTGCCGGGTCGGGCGTGAAGCCGGGCTTGGGTGAGAACACCACGTCCCACAGCGCGAGCGGCCAGCGCATATTGAGCGGTGCCGGGATATCGGTCGGCGTGTTCGGCCGCTTCGCCGCCGGCACGCTTTCCATCAAGAAGGCGTAGAGCGCGCGGAGATCGTCGTCATTCACCTTGGCATAGGACGGGTACGGCATCGCCGGATAGAGGTGATGGCCGTCTTTGGCGACACCTTCCTGCATCGCACGCTTGAAATCCTCGAAGCTGTAATCGCCGATGCCGGTTTCCTTGTCC
>CAZVYC010000229.1:0-8173 GCA_964631425.1 uncultured Rhodospirillales bacterium | reverse complement strand
AAAGGACCGACATCCGTGGTGTAGCCGTCTCTCATCGAGACATCGCCGGACAGGCGCAGCAGCACCTTGTCGCTGATGATCGGCACATTCACTGCGCCTTCGAACTCATGCCAATTGTAACTCCCAACGGTCACCTGGCCATAGCCTTCGAAATCGTTCGTCGGCTTTTGCGGCGTGAAGAGGATTGCGCCGCCGGTGGTATTGCGGCCGAATAAGGTTCCCTGGGGCCCATTCAACACCTGGACATTTTCCAGATCGTAGAATTGCCCGGGTCCGGTTCCGCCTTGGAACGTGCCGATCCCGGTTTGCCCGTTGATCAAAGGAACTTCGGCGAAATAGGCGACGACGCCCGGCCCCGCGCCGAGCGACGCCGTCTGGCCGCGCAAGGAAAAGCCGCTACCGAATCCGGCATTGTTGTTCATGATGAGGGATGGCACGAACACCGTGAGGTCTTGCGCCGAGGTGATGTTCTTTTCCACCAGGTCGGCGCTGGTGAACGCAGTGATCGCAATCGGCACGCTCTGCAGCTTTTCCTCGCGGCGTCGCGCCGTCACAACGATTTCCTCCAGCCCGGCGGCCGACGCCGTGGCCTGATCCTGCGCCTGGGCGGTGTTCAACGGCGCGGTCGCGCCGGCGCCGATCAGCGCGGCGACGCTTGCCAAGATGGCTCGGCGGAGCGAAATGCTCCCTGCGAAACTCCCCGACAGGCGCGCGGCGATCATTGTTGCCGACATCCTGGCCTCCCCTTTTTTTCCGCTCGAAATTGTCTTGCTGAGCGGAACTACGTTTGGGCTTGGGGATGCCTCAGCAGATTTTTCGCGACGACGCCGGCGGTCCCTCAAGGACCGAAGCGGTAGCGCAACTCGGCGCCGAAGATCCTGGGCTCGCCATAACTCGCGCCGGCAACGCCGAATATGTTGTACAGGCCCGACACACGCGTGACGTAGACCTTGTCGGTGGCGTTGGTCACGAACAAGGCCGCGTCGAACCGGCTGCCCAGGACAGCATCCCAATCCAGCCGCGCGCTCAGCAGGCCGTATCCCTCGATGACGTTGGTCGCGCTGAAGTCCGGCCCGGCATTGACCGCGGACTGGAGACTGTAGGTGGCGGACAGGCTGGGGTCGCCCCAGTGGGAGGAAACCGGCATGTGATAGCGCCCGGTCACGCTGACCTTGTTCTTCGGTGTGAATGGGAACTGCAGTCCGGCTAGGCTGCCCAAGGTCGGCGACAGGTATCGGTCGTACTTGGAGGCGAGATAAGAATAGGCGAGGGAAATCTCAGTCCTGGACGCCGGAATGACTGTTCCCTCAAGTTCGACGCCCTGTATCGTGGCGACCGCGGCGTTTTCAGTCACCGGGGCGCTGAGGCCGTTGATCAGCACCGAGACGGTGCGCTGAATATTGCTGTAATCGGTGTGAAACGCGGCAATGTTGGTCCGGGCCTTGATGCCCAGGAATTCCCAGTCCGTCTTGACGCCCAGCTCGAGATCTGTGACCCGCTCGGGCCTGAAAATGCTGTATGCCGAATGCTCGGGCGTATTGAGGTTGAAGCCGCCGCTTTTGTAGCCGCGGCGGACGCCGACGTAGAGCAGCGTCCGTGGGGTGACTTGGTAATCCAGCCCCAGGGTCCAGG
This sequence comes from uncultured Rhodospirillales bacterium, assembly GCA_964631425.1. GTDB lineage: Bacteria > Pseudomonadota > Alphaproteobacteria > BOG-932 > Roseiterribacteraceae > BOG-932. The sequence continues at coordinate 6,541 of CAZVYC010000229.1, read as the reverse complement.
TCGGCGCGTGGAACTGGGCCCTGGCAGCCAGGCCGCAATTGGGAAAGACGAAGCCCGGCTTTTCCGGACAGGAATTGCCCGAGTTCGGGATGGAGATGTTTCCTGTGTCGGAGCGGTCGTCCCAGGTGTAGCGATATCCCGCGGTGAAATTGAGTCTGTCGATCGCCGTCCACAGGCCTGAGAGATCGTATGTTGCCTGGGCATAGGCCGCGCGCGTCCGCTGCGTCGTGCTGCCTTGGAGGGCGATCATCGTCTGCTGATAAGCGCCCGAGGTGCCAGCCACGGGTTGGACATCGTCATATTCCGGCGTGTCGGTGGGCTTGTCGTATTCGGCATAAAGCCCTGTCGTCCAGCGCAGCCGGTCATCGAGCGCCCTGCCGGAGAGCTGCAGTTCTTCGCTATACTGCTCGCTGGCGGCGGCCCAGCCGCGCGCCACGCGCAAATCCTGGATCGGGAAGGGGCTGTTGTCGAAATCGATATAGCCGGTCGAATTCTTGTTCGCCTGATAGCCGACGATGTTCTTCAGGATCAGGTGATCCCCGATGTCCCAACGGGCGATGTCGATGACGCCATAGGTCCATTGCTTGTCGATCTGGTCCGTCGATTCCTCGGTTTCGCGGGGGCCTATTGCCTGCTGCTGGGCGAGATAGGCGGCGATGCCCGGAAAGGCTTCGACTGCCAGTCCGCCTGGCTTGACCGCGAAGATGCTGCCGCCTGTGCCATTCTGATGCAAATAGAGGCTGCTGGCGATCAGGTAATTCTCGACATCGTCTGTCGGCCTCATAACAGCCGAGACCCGGAACGCCCAATAATCCCGATTATCGTAATCCTTGCCCGGGAAATATGGGCCAACATCTTTGGTATAACCATCACGCATGGCGACATCGGCGGCGAACCGCAACAGAAGCTTATCTTCGGCTATGGGGAGGTTGATGGCGCCTTCAAATTCGTACCAGTTGTAGTCGCCAAGCGTGAGCTGGCCATAACCCTCGAAGCTATTTGTCGGCTTCTGCGGCGTGAACAGGATCGCGCCCCCGGTCGTGTTGCGGCCGAACAATGTGCCCTGCGGTCCCTTCAGCACTTGCACGCTGTCAAGGTCGTAGAACATGCCGGCGCCGGTGCCGCCTTGGAACGCGCCGGTCGCGTTCTGGCCATTGACGATGGGCACTTCGGCGAAATAGGCGACCACGCCGGGGCCGGCGCCCAGCGTCGAACCCTGGCCTCTGAGAACGAAACCGGGCGCGAACCCCGAATTGTTGTTCGTCACCAGCGACGGGACAAAATTGCCCAGATCCTGTGTCGACGTGATGTTCCGGTCCCGGATGTCCGCCGGCGTGAACACGGTGACGGCGAGCGGAACGCTCTGCAGCCTCTCCTCACGCCGCCGTGCCGTGACGATGACCTCTTCGGGACCAGCCCCCTTGATGGCCGCGGACGCGGTCCGGCGCGGCGGCGGCATGGCCGCCGGCGGCATCGGCGCCGTATCGGCAGTCTTTTCGATTTCGACCACGACTGTCTCCGGATCGATGAAATGGAAACGCAGGCGGCTGCCCTCGAGCAGCGCCGCCAAGGCCTGGACCGGTTCGAGTGTTCCTTTCACCGGCCTGCTCACCGGATCGACAGGCAGATTGCTGGGCAGAGCGATCGAGAGTCGCGCCTGCCGGCCGATTTCCAGCAACGCGGACGAGAGCGGCTGGGCCGGTATATCGAAATATGTCGGAGCGGTCTGGGCGGTCGCCGGCTCGCTGCGTAGCATCGCCAGGCCACATAAAATGACGGTCAGGGCCGCTGTCCGGCCCTTCCGCCACCGTTTGGGATGAAGCATCCGCAACAGCGCGATCCGGCGGCTCCCCAGGCCGACATCCTCTCCCCGCATTCGTTTCCGTCTTTGTCTCAGTGCGTTTCTGCCGACGGCGGCTCAATTTCTCACGGCAGGCCGCCAGCGTCCACCAAGCGCGGGCAGGGCGCTTTTGCCGAACTGGACAAGAAGCAGGCTTCGTAGCCATTCTGCAACCCGAAGACGGGCCGGCCGTCGTTGGCCGCGCAAAGCGCGGCAGGGGCAGTTGAAGCAGGGAGGGTCATCGGCGGATGAGTCAGGCGGGCCCGACCGACGCGGAGATTCGCTCCTTCGTCCAGCTGTTCAATTCGGCCCTGCGCGACCTCAGGCTCTACCTGAAGCGCACGCTTCGGCATGACGATGATGCCGACGAGATCGCGCAGGAGGCGATGCTCCGCATTTGGGGCGCGCGCGATTCGGTGCGGATGGATACGGCACGGCCGCTCCTGTTCCGGATCGCCTCCAATCTGGCCATTGATCGCCTGCGTGAGCATCAGCGCTGGCGCTTCCAGGCGCTCGAAGCGCCCGATTTCGCCTCTCCCGATATTTCGGCCGAGCGGGCCTGTGCCGCGCGCGAAGAACTGGCGGCGGTCAAGGCAGCGATCGACGCGTTGCCGGAGAATTGCCGGACCGCCTTCGTCCGCAGCAGGATCGAAGGGCAGAAGCACGCCGAGGTAGCCGAGGCGATGGGAATTTCGCGCAGCATGGTCGAAAAGCATGTCGCCGAGGCTGCCTATCGCCTGGCGCTCGCCCGACGGCGCGTCCGGCCGGGTGCTGAGGAATGACGACGTCCATTCGTATTGGAAGGATACATATGAAAAAGAGAGCCCGTGACGGCTGAGATTTCAAATCTGGCCCTGCGCAAAGCCAGCGAATGGTTCGCCCGGATGCAGAGCGACGCCGTGAGCGCGCGCGACCATGTCGGCCTCGCTGATTGGCTCGCGGAGAGCTCGGAAAACCGCTCAGCCTACCAATTCGTCGCCGACACCTGCCGGCTGGCCGCACGGGCCCATGCGCCGGAGGTTGTCGACGCCTCACAGGTTGCCCTGCGCATTGCGCCTGCTCGCGCCGTGCCGGCCCAGCGGTGGGCACTGGCGGCGGGACTGGTCGCCACCGTGGTTTCGGGCGGCGCATACCTGGCGCTCCGTGAACCGACAGCGCAGCAGTACCAGACGGCTGTGGGCGAGATGCGGGCCATAACGCTGCCCGATGGCTCGGCGCTGATGCTGAATGGCGCGACCCGCCTCAGCGTCCGCTTTTCCCATCGTGGCCGCGATCTCGAGCTCGTCGACGGCGAGGTCTATATTGTCGTGGGTCAGGACCCGGCAAGACCCTTCCGCGTGCATGCAGGCAATCGCACCATCAGGGATGTCGGCACAGCCTTCGACATCGATATGAATGGCGGCAATGTCGACGTGTCGGTGGGCGAGGGCGAAGTGGTGATCCTGCCGCCCGGGATGGCCGATCTGCCGGCGATATCGGGTGGCGTGAAGGACAGCGCTGCCTTGCTCAAGGGGCAAGCGCTCACCTATCGGCAGGGCGTTCCCCTGGGGGGCCCGCGCAGCGTCGCCTCGCGGGAAGTTGGGGCCTGGCAAACCGGTGTGCGAACCTATGACCATATCCCGCTGGAATGGTTGGTCGCCGATCTGAACCGCCAATTCGATGGCGCCATCGCCATCCCCGATGCCGACTTGGCTGCCATGGAGGTCACCTTGACCCTCAAACTGCACGATCGCGACACGACGATCGGAACACTGGAAAAGCTTCTCCCGGTGCAGGCGATACGACACGGCCCGGGCATGATTGAACTGGTCCGCCGATGATCGTCACCGCCGATACCTGCCATCCAGGGTCGTAGTGCGGCGGGCCTACGTGCCCGCCTTCCGGCGGAGATTGGCGGGCACGGAGACCCGCCCGGCTGTGGATTGCTTTGCTGCGCTCGCAAATGACGCGCGTTGCGCACGGTTTGGACCAAATCAATAAGAGGAAGACATGACAGCTCGGATTCTCACCCATACCGTTGCTGCCGGCGCGCTGCTGACCGGCCTGTCCGCCTTCGCCGAACCGGCTTCCGAAGGCTGGGTAACCAACGGCGGTGACCTGCACAACAACCGGTATGCGCCTTTGACGCAGATTACGCCGGGAAATGTGAAGACATTGGGCGGCGCCTGGCGGACCGAATTGCCGGGGGCGAGCTCCAAGGCTTCGCCGATCGTCGTGGGCGGCGTCATGTATATCGCGGCCGGCGGTGGCTCCATCGCCGGCGGCCCGGGTGGCGCGGTCTATGCGCTCGATGCCAAGACCGGCTCCATCCTGTGGACGTTCTCACCGCCCAGCGGCGGCATCTCGGCGCTCAACAAGGGCGTGGGTTTCGGCGGTGGGCTGATTTTCGTGGGACTGTCGAACGCGCATGTGGCGGCGATCGACGCCAGGTCCGGCAAGCCGGCCTGGGAAGGCATCGCTGGCGACGATCCACCGGCAGCGGGGCAGTTCATCTCGGCGGCCCCGGTCTATGCCGGTGGCAAGGTCCTGGTTGGGGTCGGCAGCGGCGACGCCGGCATTCGCGGCCGTGTAGTCGCGCTCGACGCCAAGACAGGAAAGGAAGTCTGGCATTTCGACAATATTCCCGCGCCAGGGCAACCGGGCCACGAGACCTGGGAGAACGACGCCTGGCAGCACGGCGGCGCCGGCGTCTGGGCGAGCCCCGCAGTAGACGAGCAGATGGGATTGGTGATCTTCGGCACCGGCAACGGCTATCCACAATATGCCGGCGATATCAGGCCGGGCGCTAACCTGTTCACCGCCTCGGTCATGGCGCTGGACCTCAAGACCGGCAAGTATCGCTGGCATTTCCAGACCGCCCATCACGAGATCTGGGAGTCGGACCTCGGCGGGCCCATGGTGCTTTACGATGCGAAGCTCGGCGGCAAGACCGTAAAGGCTGTCGCGGCGCTCCGCACCGACGGCTACATCTTCATTCTCGACCGCGCGACCGGAAAGCCGCTGATCCCGGTGGAGGAGCGGCCGGTCAAGCAGAATGCGCGACTGAAGACCTGGCCGACGCAACCTTTCCCGGTGGGCGCGGACAAGGTTGGCCTCGATTGCGTGGAGAAAGATGCGTTGCCGCCCGGGTTTGTCGCCGGCTGCTTCTGGGAGCCGGTGGATTACGATCAGCCCAATGTAGTCTTGCCGATGTCCACGCGTTTCGCACCGATGGCCTCTGACCCCAAGGATCATCTGCTCTTCGTGACCGGTGGGGCAGGGGCGCACTGGGCTCGGCGCCAGCCGGACCCATATTTCTTCAACTTCTCCAGCACCGCGCCCGGGATCAAGGAATACGGCCTGATCACCGCATTCGATTCCAACACCGACAAGATCGTCTGGCAGAAGCGTACGCCCTGGCCGATCGCCTTCGGCGGTGGCGCGACGGCGACCGAAGGCGGCCTTGTGTTCCATGGCGAGCCCGACGGTAATCTCCAGGCCTATGACGCCAAGACCGGCGATCTCGACTGGCAATTCCAGACCGGGGCACCGGCCCAGGGCGCGGTCGTGACCTATGCCGTCGACGGAAAGCAATATGTGGCGACAGTCGCCAACCAGTATGTCTGGTCGTTCACGCTGGACGGCAAGGTGGCACCCCTGCCGGCGCCGCCCGCCCCGCCGACGGAAAGCACCTTCTCAGGCCGCATTGTCAGGGCCGACAGGGTGACGATGTCGAATGAGCTGGAGAACAACGGCACCCACGCCGAGTCGAAATTCATCGACGAATATTCACTGAAACCCCAGCGCGTGAAGGTCGCGGTCGGCGCCAGCGTCACCTGGACGAACAACGGCAAGGAGGCCCACGATATCGCCGCGCGCGACGGCTCCTGGACCACAGGTCCGGTACAGCCGGGCCAGTCGGCGACCGTCAAGTTCGATAAGCCCGGTGACTACACCTATGTTGATAAGGATCATCCCTGGATGATCGGGCAGCTGATCGTCGACTAGAGCAAGCCGGACATAGTCGTGTGCGGCTCGGCGTTTTGAGGGAAACACAAGAACGTTAACGAGAGAGGTTCCCGATGATCTTGGCCACTTGCTCGGGCGTCTCGAGAACATCTTGATGGCGTCCGCCGCCAAAGACCAAGCGAGTGCCCGTCGTCGAAGGACCTGCGTCAGGCGCATTTGGATCCGACCGAACGGCTGAATAGCTCTCGATATCGCTCGTATTGATCATGATCGGCGACCCATCCGGTCGCGTGAATTGCTTCATCGCCATTTCCACCCTCCCAGTCGGTTGAGGCGAATATGGCATGCCACAGTATATCCGTGAACGGAGTTCTGCCGCTCGGGAGTCATTTAGCGATGTGGCGGGTTTAAACCTGTAGGAGGTTCCTATGAGCACAGTTGCCGCCCGCCGGTTCCGCGTTCACTCCCGGCACCTCGACAGCCATCACGCCCGGGTCTTGAGCGAACCAAGCTTCGAGGCTGCCGTGGTGGCTTATATCGAAGACTTCCCCCTACCGGCCGACGATGGCCAGGAACTCGTCGTGGTCGTCCGCGACCTCGATAGTGGCCACGAACATTGCTTTCGCGTCGACCTGGGTACTGGCGAGACCCAGCCCTGCCGGTAGACCGAACGAATCACGCGGCCGGCCGTTTCCTCAGTCTTGGCGGGCACTGAGTCTTGGCGGACGATGGCCTGGAATTGGAGAGACACGA
>CAZVYC010000228.1:0-8174 GCA_964631425.1 uncultured Rhodospirillales bacterium | reverse complement strand
TGCCGAAAATCGTCGACTGGTACAATCAGGGCAAGATAAACAACGACGACCTGATAACGCATCCGCTGCCCCTGGATAAGATCAACGAGGGGTTCGACCTGATGCATCACGGCGAATCGATCCGTTCCGTCGTGCTCTACAACTGATTTGCCGCGGCTTTATCCTGACCGCGCGCTTCGCACCGTAGGCCGCGCATGACCGAACTTGCACCGCGCGACATCTGGGGCAGGCCAGTGATCATCGGCGGCGGCGTGGCGGGGACCGTGGCCGCGCTGTCGTTGGCGCCGCGGCCGGTCGTCCTGCTCGACACGACGCCCGCCCATGCCGGCGGGGCAGCGAGCTTTTGGGCGCAAGGCGGCCTTGCCGCGGCTGTAGGATCGGACGACACCGTGGCGATTCACGGTGCCGACACGATCGCGGCCGGAGCCGGGCTTGTCGATCCCGAGGCCACGGCGCGGATCAGTGGCGCGGGGCCGGCGACCGTGGCCGCGTTGGAAGAATTCGGAGTCCGGTTCGACCGCACGCCGGAAGGCGCGTTCGCACTCGGCCTCGAAGCTGCGCATAGCCGGCGGCGGATCCTGCATGTCCGCGACGCCACCGGCAAGGCGATCCTGGAAGCCTTGGCTGCGTGTGCGGCGCGAACGTCCTCGGTCCAGCGTATCGTGGGAACCGCGATCAAGCTGGTTGCCACGGACGGCGAGGTCGCCGGCGTGCTGATTCGCCAAGGAGCCGGTATCTCGCTGCTGCCGACCGCATCCGTCGTCCTGGCCACGGGCGGAGTCGGCGGTCTCTGGCGCTCGACAACCAACCCGGTGGCGGCACGCGGCAGCGGGCTGGTTCTCGCGGGCTGCGCAGGGGCGATGCTGCGTGATCTCGAGTTCGCGCAGTTCCATCCAACGGCCCTCGCGGTCGGGGCCGATCCGATGCCGCTGATCAGCGAAGCCGTGCGCGGCGAGGGTGCGATCCTGATCGACGAGAATGATCGGCCGTTCATGGTGGACACGCCGGGCGGCGACCTGGCGGCGCGCGACGTAGTCGCCCGCGCGGTGTTCAAGCAATGGAGCCGCGGCGGCCGGGCCGCGCTGGACGCGCGGCACTGGCCGGCGCGCAAGTTCGCACAGCGCTTCCCGACCATCCACGGCCTGTTGGCCGCCCGCGGAATCGACCCTGCCCGCGACCCGATCCCGGTGCGGCCTGCCGCGCATTACCATATGGGCGGCGTCGCGGTGGACGCGGCGGGCCGCACGAGCGTCTCCGGGCTTTGGGCCTGCGGCGAAGTGGCGAGCACCGGCCTGCACGGGGCGAATCGGCTTGCGTCGAATTCACTGCTCGAAGCCGCGGTCTGCGGCCGGATCGTCGCCGACGATGTGGCAGGGGCCGGAACGAAGCCGGCCACGCACATATCGACTGAGGCAGAGTTGCGGCCCCCCGGCGACCCAGCAGCTATCGGCGCGATCCGCGAGCTCATGGACCGCGACGTCGGCGTCGTTCGCGATGAAAACGGGCTTGCGCACGCGATCGAGCGGCTGCGCGAACTGCGAAACGCAGCCGGTGGAACGGTTGTCGAGGACACCGCCGCAATCGCGCTCCTGATCGCGATGGCAGCCGAGCGCCGCAAGGAAAGCCGCGGCGCCCATTTTCGCGCAGACGCCGGGCCCGCGGTGCCCCCAGCCCATTCGACATCCTTCTGGACTGACCTTGACTAGGAAGTTATTTCACCGTGGTCATACTTCGAGCGATCCTCCGCGCCCATCCTTGACGGAAACTCTTCATGACCCGACCGATGATCCCGCGCGGCCCGGACGCGATTTTTAAGCCCGTCCGCATCGGCGCGATGAGCCTCGCCAACCGCATCGTCATGTCGCCGATGACCCGCAGCCGTGCAGACGAAGGCTTGGCGCCCACGGCGATGAACGCCGAATATTACGCCCAGCGCGCGACCGCAGGCCTGATCATCACCGAGGCGACGCAGATTTCGGCCGAGGCGCAGGGCTATATCGACACACCGGGCCTCTACACCGACGCACAAGTCCGCGGCTGGCGGGAAGTGACCGACGCGGTGCATGCGCGCGGCGGTAAGATCGTGGTGCAGCTCTGGCACACCGGCCGTGTGTCGCACACTTCGTTCCACGGCGGAAACCCGCCGCCCGCCCCGTCCGCCGTCCGCGCCAATGCGCGCGTGTTCGTCAGCAACGAGGGCTTCATCGAGACTTCGATGCCCCGTGCCTTGGAACTCGACGAGATCCCGCGGATCGTCGAGGATTTCCGCCAATCCTGCCGGCGAGCGATGGAAGCCGGGTTTGACGGTGTCGAGCTGCACGGCGCGCACAACTACCTGATTGATGCATTCCTGCGCGACGAGTCCAACCTTCGCACCGACCGCTATGGCGGTTCGATCGAGAACCGGGCTCGTTTCCTGATCGAGGTCACCGAAGCGTGCGTCGCGGAGATCGGTGCGGACCGGCTGGGCGTACGGCTGGCACCGGTCTCACCGGCCAACGGCGGCCATGACAGCGATCCGCAGCCGCTGTTCGAGCATGTGGTCGAGCGGCTGAACCCGTTCGGGCTCGCTTTCCTTGACATCGTCGAGGGCGCAACCGGCGGCCCGCGCGACAATGCGCCGTTCGACTATGCCGCCCTCAGGGCCCGCTTCGACGGCGCCTGGATGGTCAATAACGGTTATGACCGGGCCATGGCGATCGAGGCTATCGCCAGCGGCGCCGCCGACCTGGTCGCCTTCGGCCGCCCCTTCATCGCCAATCCTGATCTTGTCGCGCGGCTGAAGCTGAACGCGCCTTTGGCGGAGCTCAACCCTGAGACGACTTACGGCAAGGGGCCGGCCGGGTACATCGATTATCCAGAACTTGAGATGGCGTAGAGTCGCGCCCCAAGCTCCACCCTGCGTCCTCGGATACTGCCACACGCTTACATTGTGGTCGGGGTTCAGCCGAGCGGGTCACCCATGCGCGCATAGATTTTCGCCGCCGAGCCGCCGAGGAAATCGGCCCGACGCTCATCGGACTGCCCGGCCAGCAGTGCGGCGTAATGCGTCTTGGGATCGGCAAAGCCCTCGAAATGCGGGAAATCGGAGGAGAAGAGGATCATGTCCTTGGGCAAATCCTCCATGGTCCTGAGGAGCGGCTGGTCGTTGCCCGCGCCGAGCGGCGTGGCGCGGACGTTGCGCGCAAAATACTCGCTGGGCTTCAGGTCGTATTTCCACTTGCCAAGAAACAGCTCGGCGGTCGGCGAGATGCGGTCGTCGATCTCGCGGTACATGAAGGGCAGCCAGCCGGTGCCAACCTCGGCCAGAAGCAAGCTCAAGGTCGGGTGCCGCTCGAACACGCCGCTATAGACCATCCCATTGATGAGGGTAGTGGGCGCGACATGCCGGTGCGCGCCGCCGAGCTGTCGCAGCAGGGTGACGTCGCCGCCGATGTTGGCCCAGCCGGGATCGAAGCGCATGTGCTCGAAGCCGGTATGGAGCATCGGCGCCATGCCGAGATCGGTCGCGGCCGACCAGAGCCGGTCCCAGCTGGGATGGATCGGCGGCACGCCGTCCACCGGATATGCCGGTATGAGAAAGATACGGCTGCCGAGCGCCCGCATGCGCGTGAGCTCGCCGACCGCCCAGCCGATATCGGAATAATCGAGCGCGGTCACCGGCAACAGCCTGCCATTGCCCTCGGCGCACGTATCGGCCAGCCAGCTGTTCGCGGTCGCCAAGGTTTCCTGCCGCAGCGCCTGATCGTCGATGAAGCGGGTGTAGGCGATGCCAGAGAGGCAGATGACGTTCTGGATGTCGATCCCCTGCTCGTCGAGCCATTTTAGCCGCGCCTGGGCATTGGCCACCTGGAACTGGTTCTTGCCCTCGAATTCGGCGCGGCGAGCCGCCTCGCTTTCCTTTTCCTGGCCGAAAAGCGTGAGCAAGCCGGGCGGGAACAGATCCTGTAGAGGCGGGCGCCGGTTCTCGGGCACGTCGTGCAGCAGGTCGCCGACAATCGTGTCGACGGCGAGCCGCGCCGGCTCCAGCTTCGGCAGCCGCGCGGCGAGATCGGGGTAAGGTTCGAGCCAATCATCGCCGGGCTCGAAATGCGAATCGACGTCGATGATCATGACTTCCCCTTTCTGCCCCGTTTATCCCGAGGATAGCACCAAACTGGACCGGTCAATCTCGGAAATGTTAGTGGCGCCGGTCAGCGCCATGGCAACACGCATCTCGGCCTCGATCAGCCGCAGCATGTGCGCCACGCCGGCCTGCCCGCGTGCCGCGAGCGCAAACGCCCAGGCGCGGCCGAGCAGCACGCCTTTGGCGCCCAGCGCCAACATGCGCACGACATCGAGACCCGAGCGGACACCGCCGTCCGCCAGCACGGTCAGCCGGTCGCCGACCGCGTCCACGATCGGCGGCAGCGCACGGGTTGTAGAGAGGACGCCATCGAGCTGGCGGCCGCCATGGTTGGACACGATGATGCCGTCCGCGCCCAGTTCCGCCGCCGATTGTGCGTCCTCCGGGTCGAGCACGCCCTTGAGGATGAGCGGCCCGTTCCAGGTCTGCCGCACCCACTCCAAGTCTTTCCAGGTCACGGTCGGGTCGAAGTTCGAGCGCATCCAGGCGAAGAAGTCCTCAAGCCCGGTGTGGCCCTGCAGCACCGGCACGACATTGCCCAGCGTGTGCGGGCGCCCGCGCAACCCGACATCGACCGCCCAGTCCGGTCGGGCCAAAGCCTGGGCCAGACGCCGGAGCTGCCCGCCGAGCCCGGGCGCACCGGCCAACCCGGAGCGGACATCGCGATAACGGGAGCCTGGTACCGGCATGTCGACCGTAAAGACGAGCGCGGAACATCGGGCAGCGGCTGCCTTTGCCAGCAGGTCCGCCATGAAGGCGCGGTCACGGATCATATAAAGCTGGAACCAGAAGGGTGCCCGCACGCTCGCCGTCACCTCGGTCAACGGGCAGGCGGACACGGTCGAAAGACAGAACGGCACGCCGGCGGCCTCCGCCGCGCGTGCTGCCTGGACCTCGCCGCGCCTGGCCGCCAACCCTGCGAGACCGATGGGCGCCAGCGCTACCGGGAGAGCCTGCTTCTGTTCGAACAGTGCGACTGTGAGGTCGATCGCCGAGACATCCCGCAGCACCCGCTGTCGTAGCGCGATGTCCTTCAAATCGGCGGCATTGCGGGCGAGTGTCGTCTCGGCATAGGAGCCGCCGTCGATGTATTCGAACAGGAAATGCGGCAATCGCCGCCGCGCCAATGCACGATAATCGAGAACCGATGCCGCTTTCATGGAGTGTCGCTGGCGGATACACGGCTTCCGGTCAAGTGCTTTTCACCGGCTGCCATCGGTTGGTAGGATGGGTGGAGCGGGAGCGAGACCCATCATGTATCCATGAATGATGGGTTTCGCTTCCGCTCTACCCATCCTATGCGTTGCTTTTCGAGGAATACGGGAACTGCTGTCGAGCGCGCATGCCACCTGGACGATCGCGGCGATTGCGACCGCCGGGGTCATCCTGCGGCCCTGGCGTCTCCCGGAAGCGATCTGGGCGGTAGCCGGTGCAGTACTGCTCGTGCTGTTTGGCTTGCTGCCGGCTTCGGCCGCGCTGCGTGGCGTGGCCGCCGGGACGGATGTCTATCTGTTCCTGCTCGGCATGATGCTGCTGGCCGAGCTGGCGCGACGGGAAGGGCTGTTCGATTGGCTTGCAGCGGAGGCAGCGCGGCTGGCGAAGGGCTCAGGAACAGGCCTGTTCGCGCTGATTTACCTGGTCGGCATCATAGTCACGATCTTCCTGTCCAACGACGCAACCGCGGTTGTGCTGACCCCGGCGGTCGCCGCCGTCATCAGGACAGTCAAGGCCAAACGCCCTTTGCCCTATCTCTTCGCCTGCGCCTTCATCGCCAATGCGGCGTCGTTCGTGCTGCCGATTTCGAATCCGGCCAATCTCGTCATTTATGGCAGTCATATGCCGCCTCTGCTGGAATGGCTGCCGCGTTTCGCCCTGCCGTCCCTGTTGGCGGTCGCAGCCACCTACGCAGTTCTCAGACTGAGCCAGCGCCATGCGTTGGCGCATCCCGTTTCCGCGGAAATCGCAGCGCCCGAGCTGCCGCATGGCGGCGTGACCGCGGCGATCGGCATTGCGGCAACCGCGATCATCCTGATGGTGGCGTCGGCGCTCGATCAGCAGCTTGGGCTGCCGACATTCCTTGCGGCTATCGCCACGGTTGGTCTCGTCCTCATCCGCAAGCGCGAAAACCCCTTGCCGCTGGTCAAGGAAATCTCCTGGAGCGTTCTTGCCTTGGTGGCGGGCCTTTTCGTCCTGGTCGAAGCGCTCGATCAGACCGGACTCCTGGGGTCGCTCAGCGGCCTGTTGAGGACGGCGGCTGACACCTTTCTCGCCGGCACCGCGGCCGGAACGGGAGCGATCCTGGCATTCATCTGCAACGTGATGAACAACCTGCCTGCCGGGCTGATCGCCGGGCAGGCGGTGCAAGCGGCGCATGTTGCTCCGGTGGTCTCGGGCTCCGTCCTGATCGGGATCGATCTCGGCCCGAACCTGTCGATCACCGGATCGCTCGCCACCATCCTGTGGCTCTCAGCCCTCAGGCGGGAGGGCTATCACGTCACCGCCTGGACCTTCCTGAAGCTCGGCGCGCTGGTCATGCCGCCGGCATTGATCCTGGCGCTGAGTGCATTGATTTCCATGTCGTCGTAGGACCATGGTTCCAAAGCTTCCGATCGACGGCGCGCTGCCCGACCTGCTTGCCGCCCTGGCGGCGCAGCAGAGGGTCGTCCTGGTTGCGCCGCCGGGCGCCGGCAAGACGACGCGGGTGCCGCTGGCCCTGTTGGACGCGCCCTGGCGCAATGATGGCCGGATCATCCTTCTGGAGCCGCGGCGGCTGGCTGCGCGGGCGGCAGCGCGGCGCATGGCGGCAACCCTGGCCGAGGCGGTGGGGGACACCGTGGGCTACCGCGTCCGTCTCGACACCAAAATCTCGCGCCGCACCCGGATCGAGGTGGTCACCGAGGGCGTATTCACCCGCATGATCCTGGACGACCCCGAGCTGTCCGGCATCGCGGCCGTGCTGTTCGACGAATTCCATGAGCGCAGCCTGGACAGCGACCTCGGGCTGGCGCTGGCACTCGACACGGCAGCGCTGCGCGACGATCTCCGCCTGCTCGTGATGTCCGCGACAATCGACGGCGCACGGATCGCCCGGCTGCTGGGCGATGCGCCGGTAATCGAAAGCCTCGGGCGCGCCTTTCCCGTCGAGACCCGCCATGTCGATCGCGAACCGGCACGCCGGCTTGACGAACAGGTCGCGGACGTGGTGACCGCCGCACTGCGCGCCGAGAGCGGATCGATCCTGGTCTTCCTGCCGGGGCAGGCCGAGATCGCACGAACGGCCGAGCGGCTGGCCGGCCGGGTGAGCGCCCATATCGATATTGCCCCGCTCCATGGCCAGCTTTCGCCGGAGGAGCAGGATCGCGCGATCGGACCGGCGTCGCCTGGACGCCGCAAGATCGTGCTCGCGACATCGATCGCCGAAACCTCACTCACCATCGAGGGCATCCGAGTCGTCGTCGATTCAGGGTACCGCCGGGCGCCGCGTTATGAACCGGCCACGGGGCTTACGGTGCTGGAGACCGTCCGCGTGTCGCGAGCCGGCGCAGACCAGCGGCGCGGCCGCGCCGGGCGGACCGAGCCCGGCGTCTGCTATCGCCTGTGGTCGGAGGGGCAGACCGCCGCGCTCGCCCTCTTCGACCGACCCGAAATCCTGGAAGCGGACCTGTCGGGCCTCGCGCTCGACCTCGCCTCATGGGGCGTTGCCGATCCGGCGCAGCTGACCTTTCTCGATCCGCCGCCCAAACCAGCCTGGGCGGAGGCCGTGGCGCTGCTGAAAAGCCTGGGCGCGCTCGACGCCCACGGCAGGATCACCGAGGAAGGCAGGGCGCTGGCGCAGCTGCCGCTGCATCCGCGGCTCGCCCACATGGTGCATCGGGCCGGGCTGGAGGGTGATCCGTCCACCGCCGCGCTGCTCGCCGTGCTGCTGACCGAGCGGGGACTGGGCGGCGCCGGCGTCGACCTCGCGCATCGCCTCGACCAGTTGCGCAAGGACCGCTCGCGGCGCGCAGCCGAAGCCCGATCGCTTGCGCGCCGCTGGTCGTCCCTGGCG
>CAZVYC010000227.1:0-8192 GCA_964631425.1 uncultured Rhodospirillales bacterium | reverse complement strand
GTCTCCCACCAGCGATAGGGCCGCTCGGGATCCAGCGGTGCGCGGCCGCGGACGAGCAGATCCAGCCGTGTCCGCCAATGGCCGTAATTCTCGAACGACACGACTGCGTGCCTGCCGATCCGGGTCAAGTGCGCCAGCACGGACTTGGGGTCGTGCATGGCCTGCAGGGTCTTGGAGAGGATGACGTAATCGAAGGCGCCGTCGGCGTAATCCGCGAGATCGGTGTTGGCGTCGCCCTGGATGACCGCAAGCCCATGCCCCAGCGATTGGTGAACGCCATCGGGATCGAGCTCGAGTCCACGGCCGTCGACCTGCTTCTCATGAACGAGATAGTCGAGCAGCGCGCCGTCGCCGGAGCCCACGTCGAGCGCGCGGCTGCCCGGACGGATCATCTCGGCGATAAGCCTGAGGTCGGCGCGGATGCCCCGGCGAGGGCTGGGGCCCTTGTTGCGCTCTCCGGCTGGCTTCGGCGTACGCTGGGTGAGGCCACGCTGCTCGGCGCAGCCTTCCAGGAAACCGCTCACTGTCCGGAACAGCTCCGGCTCATCGAGCAGGAACGCGTCATGTCCCTTGTCCGTCTCGATCTCGACGAAGGACACCGATGCCGAGGCATTGGTCAGGGCACGGACGATCGCACGCGATTCGGGCGTCGGAAACAGCCAGTCGCTAGTGAAGGACACCAGCAGGAACCGCACCGGCGAGCTTCGGAACGCATGGCTCAGCTGGCCGCCATGCTCGGCGGCCAGGTCGAAATAGTCCATCGCCCGCGTGATATAGAGATAGGAGTTGGCGTCGAAGCGATCGACGAAGGTCGACCCCTGGTGCCGCAGATAGCTCTCCACCTGGAAGTCGGCGTCGAATCCATAGGTGATGGCCAGTCGGTCCTGCAGATTGCGGCCGAACTTGCGGTGCAAGGCCGTCTCGGACAGGTAGGTGATGTGCGCCGCCATCCGCGCGACCGCCAACCCCCGCGCCGGGTTGCGCCCGGTCGTGAGATAACGGCCCGAATCCCACTCGGGGTCGGCCATGATCGCTTGCCGGCCGACCTCGTTGAACGCGATGTTCTGGGATGAATGACGCGCCGCAGTTGCGATCGGGATCGCAGCAAACACGCGCTCAGGATATTGGGCCGCCCAGGCGAGCGCCTGCATGCCGCCCATCGACCCGCCGATCACCGCGAAAAGCTGTTCGATGCCGAGCGCGTCGAGGAGCAGCGCCTGCGCCCGCACCATGTCGCCGATCGTGATCACCGGGAAATCGAGCCCCCAGACCTGCCCGGTCGCCGCGTCGGTCGAACGTGGGCCCGAGCTGCCCATGCAGCCGCCGATCACGTTCGGGCAAATGACGAAGTAGCGGTCGGTGTCGATCGGCTTGCCGGGACCGATCAGGGTCGACCACCAGCCCGGACGGCCGGTAAGCGGGTGCTCCTCGGCGGCGTATTGGTCGCCGGTCAGCGCATGGCAGACCAGGATCGCATTCGATTTGCCGGCATTGAGCGTGCCATAGGTTTGGTAGGCGACAGTGAACGGCCCCAGCGTTGCGCCGCTGTCAAGCGGCATTGGCGCCTCGGTTGCCAAGACGATAGTCTTGCCCGCCGTCATGGCGTATTGCTGCTTGATGATTTGCGCGGAAATCGGAGCCGCGTTCATGCCCTAACCATTGTTTTGCCTTTGCGTCCCGAACAGACGACCGCTACACGTACGCCTTTGCCCAATGGGCCTGCCAGCGTAGATAATACCATGTCTTCCCCGGACCAACCGCTTGATAGTCTTCGGCGCCAGATCGACGCTATCGATGTCGCGCTTCACGACCTGATCATGAAGCGCGGAACAATCGTCGAGGATATCCGCAAGATCAAGCGGCAGGGCGGGCCCGCGCTGCGTCCGGGCCGCGAAGCGACGATCCTGCGGCGTCTGGCGGCCGAGCATGGCGGCTCATACCCGTTGCCGGCGCTGATCAGCCTGTGGCGCGAGATGATCTGCGGCTTCACCCACATGCAGGAGCCGTTATCCGCTGCCGTCTGCGGTCAGCCGGGATCGGAACAGCTGGTGCGCCTCGCACGCGACCATTACGGCAGCATGACTCCGCTGCAGATGCTGGCCAGTCCGTCGGCCTGCGTCCGCGCCGTGGTAGACGGCACGGCGCAGGTCGCCGTGGTGCCGCTGCCGGCCGAAGGCGAACAAATGCCCTGGTGGCCGGTCCTGATGGCGGATGATGCGAAGGCGCCCCAGGTTGTCAGCCGACTGCCGTTCGTATCCGACGATCATGCCGAGCAGGCCTGGGTCGTGGCACCCTGGCCGCGCGACATCTCGGAGTCGGAGGCGAGCCTGATCGGGCTTCGCCTGGGTGAACGGACCAGCCGTAGCCGGATCCTGGGGGCGCTCGCGGCCGCCGGATTCACGCAGGCGGTACCGGTTGCCAGCGCCGAATTCGGATCCGACGATTGTTTCCATGTCATCGAGGTGGATGGCGCGGTTGCGAAAAGCGATGCCCGGCTGGCCGCCGTGGATGCAGAGCTTGGCGGAACCATGGCCGAAACCCACGTCATAGGCGGTTACGCGCGCCCCCTCGTGCTGCCTCCAGCCGCCTGAGCCCCAAGGATGAAGATGAGTGGTCCAATTCCCCAGCCGGGGATTCTCGACATTTCTCCCTATGTCGGTGGGGAGTCGAAGGTGCAAGGCGTGGCCAAGCCGGCCAGGCTCGCGTCGAACGAAAACCCACTGGGACCGAGCCCGAAGGCGGCCGAGGCCTATATCCGCGCGGCGGCGGAGCTGCACCGGTATCCGGACGGCGGCGCATCGGCGCTTCGGCAGGCGATCGGGGCGCATCAAGGGCTCGATCCGGCGCGGATCGTCTGTGGCACCGGGTCGGATGAGTTGTTTGCGCTCCTAGGCTCCAGCTATGCCGGCGTCGGCGATGAAGTGCTTTATTCGGCGCACGGGTTCCTTGCCTATCCCATCGTCGCGCGCGGAGCCGGGGCGACGCCGATTGCGGTGCCCGAAAAGGACCTCAAAACGGATGTCGAGGCCTTACTGGCGGCGGTGACGCCGCGCACGCGCATGGTCTTCCTGGCCAATCCCAACAATCCGACGGGATCCTACCTCACCAACGGGGAAATCCGTCGGCTGCTCGAAGGGCTGCCGTCGCATGTCCTTCTCGTGCTCGACGCGGCCTATGCCGAATTCGTCGATCGCGAGGATTACAGCCCCGGCCATGCCTGGGTCGACGAATTCCCCAACGTGGTGGTTACCCACACCTTCTCGAAAATCTATGCGCTGGGCAGCGCCCGGCTGGGCTGGGCCTATTGCCCTGTCGCCGTCGCCGACGTGCTGAACCGGGTGCGCCAGCCATTCAATGTCAATGCGCCGGCGATGGAGGCGGGCATCGCGGCACTGGCCGACATCGAGCATTTCAAACGGTCGAAGGATCACAACGATCGCTGGCGGCCCTGGCTGGCTGAGCGGCTGACGGGCTTCGGTTTCAAGGTATATCCCAGCGTCGCCAATTTTCTGCTCGTCTCCTTCCGGCCGTATGACGCCGAGGAGGTCCGGCAGTTCGTCAAGTCGCGCGGCGTCCTGATCCGTCAGATGGGCAGCTATGGCCTGCCCGACTGCCTGCGTATAACGATCGGCACCGAAGACGAGCTTGCTCAGTTGGTGGCCGCCCTCGAAGCCTATCTTGGCCGGAACGAGCCGCGATGACCGGCATCGTGTTCGAACGGGTCGCGATCATCGGCTTCGGCCTGATCGGCTCATCGCTGGCGCGCGCCGCGCGGGCGCGGGGCCTGGTGCGAACCATCGTCGCCTGCGACTGCAGCGGTGAGGCACGCGCCACCATCGTCCGCCTGGGGCTGGCGGACATGGTCACCGGCGACACGGCAGAGGCGGCGGCGGGGGCCGATCTGGTTGTGATCGCGGCGCCGCTTGGCGCCTATGGCGAAATCGCACGAAGCATCGCCCCCCGCCTGAAGCCCGGCGCAATCGTGAGCGACGTCGGTTCGGTCAAGGGGCCGGCGATCCGCGACCTGCCACCGCATTTGCCCGACAGCGTGCATCTGGTTCCGGGCCATCCCGTCGCTGGCACTGAGAATTCCGGTCCTGCGTCGGGATTCGAAACCTTGTTCGAGGGCCGCTGGTGCATCCTGACACCGCCGCCGGGAACGGATGAGGGCGCGATCGACAAGGTGGCTGCGCTGTGGCGCGGCTGCGGCTCGCTGATCGAGATCATGGATGCTTCGCATCACGACAAGGTGCTGGCGATCACTTCGCATCTGCCGCATCTCATCGCCTACACCATCGTCGGCACGGCGGCGAACCTGGAGGAAGACGCCAAGGCCGAGGTGATCAAATTCTCGGCCTCGGGTTTTCGCGACTTCACCCGAATTGCTGCCTCCGATCCGACGATGTGGCGCGACGTGTTCCTCAACAACCGCGAGGCGGTGCTCGAAATGCTGCAGCGTTTCAGCGAGGATCTGACCGCCCTGCAGCGCGCGATCCGCTTCAGCGAAGGCCAGACCTTGTTCGACCTCTTCACACGCACGCGTGAGATCAGGCGCCGGATCATCGACGCCCGTCAGGCATAGGAGGCCGATGTGAGCCCTCGCTGGATTTTGTCCGCTTTGGCGGTTCTGATGCCGCTCAGCTTCGGCGGCGCGAATGCCGCGGACAAGGATGCGCCTGGTTTCCAGTCGCTCGTTGCCGACTGGTATCATGACGAGTTCCGGTCCCACCCGCTGGAGGCAGGCTCCGCCGGCTTCCACGACTGGGACGGCGATTATGAGGACGTGACGCTGGCTGGCCACGAAGCGGAGCAGAAGCGGCTCCATGCCTGGCTCGCCCGCTTCGAGGCCGTCAATCCCGCCGGGCTTGGCTTGCAGGACCGCGACGATCGCGAAGTCCTGATCAGCAAGATCAAGGCCGCGCTGCTCGAAGAGGAGACGATTCAAAGCTGGCGGCACGACCCCGGGCAATATTCCAACATGGCGACCGAGGGCGTTTTCCAGACCGTCAAGCGCAACTACGCGCCCGCGGCCGACCGGATGCGCTTCGCCATTTCGCGCGAGCAGAAGATTCCGGCGTTCCTCAACGCCGCGAAAACTGTGATCGACAATCCGCCGCGCGTCTTTGTCGATGTCGCGCTCGAGAACATCCAGGGCGCCTTCGACTTCTTCCGCAAGAGCGTGCCGGAGGCGTTCAAGAACGTGGCCGACCCCGCGCTGCAAAAGCAGCTCGCCGACAGCACGGCGGCGGCCGTCGCCGCGCTGAGCGACTATCAATCCTGGCTCAAGTCCACCCAGCCGACCGCCCACGGCAGCTTCGCGATCGGCGCCGAAAATTTCGCGAAGAAGCTCAAATATGACGAGATGGTCGACCTGCCGCTCGACCAGGTGCTGGCCATGGGCGAGGCGCAGCTCCGGAAGGACCAGGCAGCATTCGTCGTCACCGCGCGCCTGATCGACCCAACCAAGTCGGCCGACGAAGTCGCCGCCAGCCTCGCCCAGGATCACCCGACGGCGGAGACATTGGTACCAACGGCGCGGGACCAGCTGATCGCGCTTCGCAAGTTCATCGTGGAGCGCAAGCTCGCGCCGCTGCCGCCCGAGACGATGCCGACTGTGACGATCACGCCGACATTCGAGCAGGCCCTGATCGAAGCGGAGGAGGATTCGCCAGGGCCGTACGATACGCACGCCACCGAGGCGTTCTATTTCATCACACCGCCCGCGCCCGACCTGACACCGGAGCAGCGCAAGGAATATCTTGAAGGGTTCGATATCCCTGTTCTGGACAATATCTCGGTGCATGAGGTGTTCCCTGGCCATTTCACGCACCTGATGGACATCCGGGCGATGTCCGGTCTGTCGATGGTGCGCAAGCTGGCGATGGTCAACTCCGACGTCGAGGGCTGGGCGCATTACTGCGAGACGATGATGCTGGACGAAGGCTATGGCGGCGGCGACCCGAAGCTCCGGCTGGGACAGCTGCAGGATGCGCTGCTGCGCGACGTGCGCTACGTCGCTGGCATCAAGATGCACACCCAGGGCATGACGGTCGACGAAGCCACCCGGATGTTCATCAAGGAAGGCCGCCAGGCGCCGCCGATCGCCCGCAAGGAGGCGCTCCGCGGCACCTCCAACCCGACCTATCTCTATTACACGCTGGGCAAGCTCGAGATCCTGAAGCTGCGCGAGGATTGGAAGAACCAGCAGGGCGACCGCTACACGATCGGCGAGTTCCATAAGCGCTTCATCGGGAGCGGGACGGTGCCGATCAAGATCATCCGGCGCGAGATGATGGGTTCGGACGGACCGTTGCTGTAGAGAGGCTGGCGTTCGTTTGATTGCCGCCTGGCCCTCCAAGTCCGAGATCACGGGTGCCGGATCGACGACGCAAGGCTGGCTCCCGCCAAGCCCAAGCGGAAAACCCAGATGCTGCAGACGCAGTGAGGGCGCAGCCTTCAAACGCCACCGCGCCAAGGCGGCACGGTCTGGCCGGGCACGGCCCATCGCAGCGACCGAGCGAACGAGGTCGAGAGCTATGTCTGTGGAAGCTGAACCAGGCGCAGCATTGCGGAGGCTTCACCTACGGCCGGCATGGAGACAAATCCGATGGCTCACAAAGCGGCCGGACGCGGCCATCTCAAATCGTGGGGACATGGATGCGGCCATGCTGCAGGCCAGCGCAGAGGCGCTGCGCCCGTTTTTTGCGGAGTTGGCGCGGGCCGGTCAGGACGGCTCCAATATGGCCCGCCTCAGGGCTATCGGGCTGCGGGCCGAGGCTGCCATGCTGGCTGTGACGGGCGGCATCAACACGCACCGGGGCGCCATCTTCGGCCTGGGCCTGCTGTGTGCCGCCGCGGGCGCAGTCGCCGACATCTCGATCGACGGCGCAGCGGTTGCACCGGTTCACCTCGGCGAGGTCGTCATGCGGTGCTGGGCCGCCGAGATCGGGCGAGGTCCGATCCCGCTTTTCAGCCACGGCGCTGCGGCGCTCCGGCGCTATGGCGCGGGCGGCGCGCGCGGAGAGGCCGTCGGTGGCTTTCGTAGCGTCTATGAGGTGGGCTTGCCGGCCCTGCGCAGGGCCGCTCATTGCAGCCCGACGACCCTGAGGCGCCGTCCGTGCAGGTATGCTTTGCGCTGATTGCGGCAGTCTGGGACACAAACCTCCTGCATCGCGGCGGCGCCGACGGACTGCGGTACGCGTCCGAAGCCGCGTCCTTGTTCCTGTCACAAGGTGGGGTCGGCGCCCCGGACTGGCGCGCGCGCGCCGCTGCCGTGCATAGGGCGTTCATCGCGCGGCGCCTGAGCCCCGGAGGCTGTGCCGACCTGCTGGCCATGACCCTCTTGGTCGATGCGCTGGAAAGCGGGGTCTCTCTCCGCCGTCGCCCGACGTGACCGAGCGCGTTGAACAGCAACGGGCCGACAATGCCTGACCTCGTGGCAATACTCTGCTCCGGACAGGGGCGTCAGCATGCCGCCATGTTCGACCTCGCCGCGAACTGCGCGGAGGCAGAGCCTATCTTCGCCGTGGCAGCCGGCATACTCGGGCAGGATCCTCGTCGCTTTGTGCAGCAAGCCGCGCCGGCCGACCTGTTTTCCAACCTCTCCGGGCAGATCTTGTGCTGCACACAAGCCCTTGCCGTGTGCGCCGCGCTTGGTACATCCCGGCCGGCGCGCGCCGTGATCGCGGGCTATAGCGTCGGCGAGCTCGCGGCCTGGGGATGCGCCGGTGCGGTCAACGGACCGAGCACCCTCAGCTTGGCGCAATGCCGAGCGACCTTGATGGATTCGGCCGCGCCGAGCGACGGCGGTCTCGCCGCCGTGGTCGGCCTGAACCGCGTGGCGCTGGAGCCGATGCTCGCCCCGCACGCGGTCTCCATCGCAATCGTCAACGATGTCGACAGCTTCGTCGTCGGGCCTTTGCGCCGGGGTTGAGGCCGTGTGCCGAGAGGCGGCCACGCGCGGGGCGACGCGCATCGTCAATCTCCCGGTCGCCGTGCCTTCGCATACGCCCTTTCTGAGCCAGGCGACGGAGAAGTTCCGGGCCGCCCTACGCGCGGCAGGTCCACGGCTGCCCGACGCTGGGTATCGGCTCCTGAGCGGGATCGACGGTGACACGATCTATGACGTCGACTCCGGCATCGACAAGCTGGCCCGTCAGATCTCGACCACCATCGACTGGGCGGCGTGCCTC
>CAZVYC010000226.1:0-8235 GCA_964631425.1 uncultured Rhodospirillales bacterium | reverse complement strand
ATCCGGGGGAGGCGGCGCATGGCGACCTCGGGATGATCACCGCGGAGGACGCGGTGCTGGCGCTGTCCAACTCGGGCGAGGCGGCTGAGCTCAACGCCATCCTGGCTTATACAAGGCGGTTCGGCATTCCGCTGGTGGGCATTATGGGGACACCGGACAATACGCTGGCCCGCGCGGCCGACCTGGCGCTGGTGCTGCCTCCCGAGCCCGAGGCCTGCCCGATGGGGCTGGCACCCACCGTGTCGACGACCATGATGCTGGGGCTGGGCGACGCTCTGGCGGTGGCGCTGATGGAGCGGCGGGGATTCAGCGAGGATGATTACCGGGTGTTCCACCCGGGCGGCCAGCTGGGCCGGCAGCTGCTCAGGGTCGCCGACCTGATGGCGCGGGGCGACCGCGTGCCGCTGATCGGGCCGGATGCGCTGATGGCCGAGGCGATCGTGGTGATGAGCGGGGGCGGGTTCGGCTGTGTCGGGGTGATCGACGGGGAAGGCGAGCTGATCGGCATCGTCACCGACGGCGATTTGCGCCGCGCCATGAAGGAGCCGCGCCTGACCGAACGGCCGGTCCATTCGGTTATGACGCCAAACCCGAAGGTGATCGGGCCCGACGCGCTGGCCGCCGAGGCGCTGGGAATCATGAACCGCAGCGACCATCCCTTCACCGCCCTGTTGGTGGTGGAAGAGGCGAAGCCGATCGGCATCGTCGGCGTACATGATCTCTTGAAAGCCAAGGTGGACGTGCTGGGGCTGCCCAGCGGCAAGGACGCCTGAACATCAGCCGGGGGGAGTGCCATGAAGATCGGGGTGTGCCTGCCATACATGACGCGGGATTATGACCGCGAGCGGATCCTGACCTGGGCGGGCAAGGTCGATCAGGGTCCGTTCAGCGGCCTGTCCTGCGGCGAGCGGATGACCGGCCATACGTTCGAGATGAACACGATGCTGGCGGCAGCAGCGGCAGTGACCGAGCGGGTGCGGATCATTCCCTCGCTTTATGTGCTGCCGATGCGCTCAGCAGTGCTGACGGCCAAGGAGGCGGCGACCTTGGACGTGATTTCCGGGGGCCGGGTGGCGGTGACCGTGGGAATCGGCGGGCGCGAGAACGACTATCGCGCGGTCGGTGCGCCGTTCGACCATCGCCACCAACGGCTGGACGACATGGTGGCCGAGATGAAAAAGGTCTGGCGCGGCGAGACCATTTTCGAGGGTGCCGACGAGGTGGGACCAAGGTCGCCACAATGCCCGAACATCCCGCTCTATGCCGGCGCCATGGGCCCCAAGGGCATTGCGCGGGCGGCGAAATGGGCGGACGGCATCTATGGCACCTCGATGCCGGGCGACCGCGAGGGACACGAGCGCATCTTCGACATGGCGCGCGACGCCTGGAGGGCGGCGGGGCGAATGGACACCCCCTATCTGATGGGCAGCTTCTGGTACTCGCTGGCGCCCAACGCGGAGCTTGAGCTCAAGAGCTATGTCTACAACTATATGAAATATATGGGCGAGGAGATCGGCCAAGGCATGGCGGCGATGATGACGCGGTTCACGCCGGAGGCGGTCAGGGAAGCGATCGAGAATGTACGCGCGGCCGGGGCGGACGAGCTGCTGGTGGTGCCGGTGACCACGCATTACGACGAAATCGACCGGCTGGTTGAGATACTCGCGTAGGCGGAAAAGCGTCAGCGCATTCCGCCGTTCCCATTTGCGCACGTTGCGCGATGGCGGAATGCCCTCCCGCTTTTCCGCCCTATTTCCTGGTGACAATCGGAGCAATACATGGACAAGCGGCTCTCCGGAAAGGTCGCGCTGGTGACGGGTGGCGGCAAGGGGATCGGGGCGGCGATCGCGCGCCGGCTGGCGGCGGAGGGGGCGGCGGTGATGATCACCTATGCCGCCTCGGCGGAGCAGGCGCGGGCCGTGGTGGCCGGGATCGAGGCCGCGGGCGGCACGGCTTTCGCGATGCGGGCGGATGCGGCCGACGCTGCGGCGGTCGAGGCCGCTGTCGAGGAAACAGTGCTGCGGTTCGGCAGGATCGAGATCCTGGTCAATAACGCCGCGATGGGGGTGCCGGCCGTGATCGGCGAGACGCGGCTTGAGGATTACGATCGCTGCTTCGCCGTCAATGTGCGGGCGGTGTTTGTGGCGATGCAGGCGGCGGCACGGCAGATGAAGGCAGGCGGGCGGATCATCACCATCGGCAGCGTGAACGGCGACCGCATCCCATTCACGGGCGGCGCGGTCTATGCCGCGACCAAGGCCGCGGTGGCCGGCTTGACCCGCGGCGCGGCGCGCGACCTGGGGCCGCGCGGCATCACCGTGAACGTGATCCAGCCGGGCCCGATCGACACCGACATGAACCCGGCCGACGGCCCCTGGTCAGGCCCGGCGAAGGCCGCCATCGCGCTCGGCCATTACGGCGAGCCCGGGGACGTGGCCGCTTTGGTGGCCTTCCTAGCGAGCCAGGAGGCGGGATTCATCACCGGGGCGACGCTGAATGTGGACGGCGGGTATAATGCGTGAGGCCCGGCTGGGGGAGGGCTGCCGCAGAGCGGCGGCGTAGATGACGTTGTGTCAAGAAAGCCGACACTTTGGTCTCCAGGATAAGCCGGCGTACAGGCCGGCTGATGCGCAACCTTCAGAAATCCATAGGAAAACTGTGCGGCGGCAGACTTGGCCCGCAATTTGCTTCGCACTCCGCGTTGTTCACAGTGGGGGCTGATGAGATGAAAACGAAAATCCTGGCAGCAGCGGCCATCCTCGTTGCCCTTACCGTCGGACAGGCGGCGCGGGCCACCCAGATCAATCTTGTCACGAACGGCAATTTCGACCAGACGACCTATACGACGAACAATCAGTTCGGCACCGGTTTCGGCGGCCAGGGCGTGACCGGCTGGACCGGTGGCACCGGCTATCAGCTTTATTTCTTCGCCGGCACGGCGGCCATCAACTCAGCGAACTCGCAATATGACAGCGGGTACAACACCGGGGCGGAGAAATTCTACACGATCCCCGGCAGCCCGACCGGCGGCACCGGCAACTTCGTCGCGCTGGACGGTGACCCGACTGTCGGCGGCGGCGGATCAATCAGCCAGGCCCTGACCGGGCTGACCGTGGGCGCGAACTATCTGGTGACCTTCTCCTGGGCCACGGGGCAGCTGCAGAGCCGAAGCGGCGCTACGACTGACGACGTTCTGGTAACCTTGGGCAACCAGAGCTACACGACGCAGACGATCAGCGACGCCAGCCAGAGCTCCACGCCCTGGATCCAGCAGACGTTCGTCTATACCGCCACGAGCGCGACCGAGACGCTGACCTTCCTGGCACAGGGAACCCCGACCGGCCTGCCGCCCATGGTCGCCCTGGACGGCGTCTCGGTAGTCGCCGCGCCCGAGCCTGGGTCGTTTGCGATCCTGGGCGCCGGGCTCGTGCTGCTGGGGTTTGCGTATCGCGGGCGGCGCTGCCGGTTTCGAAGCACATCTTCGCCTTCGCTGGGATGACGTCTCAAAGGAGGTCAGGTCAGCTCAAAGAAGGTTAGATCAGCTGAGCAGGATTGGCAGGACGGAATTGAGGCGTTGGCGACCCGCTTCGGTGGCCCGGAGCCGGTCGGCATCCAACGCCAGGAAACCGGCACCGACCAGGCGATCCAGTTTGGCCGAATCGACCAGATCTTCGAGATCCGCGCCGAGCTCCTGGACAAGTCGCCTCCGCGATATGCCCTCGGTCAACCGCAGGCCCATCATCAGCATCTCGTCGCGCCGTTCGGCCAGCGTGATCGGCACATCCGCGTGGGCACCGTGGCCGGTGGCCTTGACGCGGTCCAGCCAGATTTCGGGGGCACGGTGGGCGCGGGTGGCGATTTTCTGGCCGTCGATCGTGAGCCGCCCGTGAGCGCCGGGGCCGATGCCGACATAGTCGCCGTAGCGCCAGTAGGTCAGGTTGTGGCGGGATTCCGTGCCCAGCCTTGCATGGTTGGAGATTTCGTAGGCTGGCAGACCGGCCGCGCCCAGGATGTCCTGGGTCATTTCATAAAGCGCTGCCTGTGTGTCCTCGTCGGACACGTCGAGCTCACCGCGGGCCGCGAGCGCGGCGAAGCGCGTGCCCGGCTCAATGGTGAGCTGGTACACGGAAAGGTGCTCGGTGCCCTCCGCGATCGCGCGGGCGAGCTCGGAACGCCACGCTTCCGGCGTCTGGCCGGGCCGCGCATAGATGAGGTCGAACGACACCCGCCGGAACTGGCGCTTGGCCACCGCGAGCGCTGACAGTCCTTCCGCGGCATCGTGATGGCGGCCGAGGAAGGCCAGCGATGGATCGTCGAGCGCCTGGAGACCCAGCGAGATGCGGTTGACCCCGGCGGAAGCCAGTGCCTGGAACCGCGCCGCTTCGACCGAGCTGGGGTTGGCCTCCAGCGTGATTTCGACATCGGCCGCGACCGGCCAGCTTTGGGCGATCCGGTCGATCACGGCAGACGCCGTTTCCGGCTCCATCAGCGAGGGCGTGCCGCCGCCGAAGAAGATCGAGGTCACGGAGCGACGGGGCGTGCGGGCGGCGTAATGGTCGATCTCGGTCAGCAGCGCGGCGCGCCAGCGGGCGTGGTCGACTTGCTCGCGGACATGCGAGTTGAAATCGCAGTACGGGCATTTCGACAAGCAGAAGGGCCAGTGGATATAGATGCCGAAACCGGCCTCCGCCCTCACGCTCCCATCGCTGTTGCGATGGGCCCCTCCCTCTCCCGCGGTGCGAGAAAGGGAGGTGCCCGCGAAGCTCGAGGGTGAGGGTGCGGGCATTCGTTACCTAAAACACCGCGCGACAAGCTGCGCGAAGGCATCGGCGCGGTGGCTCATGCGGTGTTTATCGTCTGGATCCATCTCGGCAAATGTGATGTCGTGCCCATCCGGAATGAAGATGGGATCGTATCCGAAGCCGCGGTCGCCTCTGGGCGGGAAGACGAGGCGGCCATAGACGTTACCCTCCACCGCCTCGACGTGACCATCGGGCCAGGCGAGCGCGAGCGCGCAGACGAAATGGGCGGAGGGATCGCCATCGCCCAGCTCTCGCTCGACCCGCCGCATGGCCACGGCGAAATCCTTCTCCGGGCCGGCCCAGCGCGCGGAATAGATGCCGGGCGCGCCGCCCAGGGCCGGAACCACCAGACCGGAATCGTCAGCCAAGGCCGGCAGGCTTGAAGCGGCCGCCGCGGCGCGGGCTTTCAGCGCGGCGTTACCGACGAACGTCGTCTCCGTCTCCTCCGGCTCGGGCAGACCTAGATCGCCGGCGCTGGGGAACGCACGCACATAGGCCGCGAGCAGGTCGGCGATCTCCCGCACCTTGCCCTTGTTGTGGCTGGCGATGACCAGGCGATCGCCGGCGAAACGCCGCGCGTTCATGCGATGCCGAGAGCGGCGTTCTGGACGGCAACCAGTTCGGCAATGCCCTTGCGGGCCAGGCGCAGCAATTCGGCGAACTCGGCTTCCTCGAACGCCGTCTGCTCTGCCGTCGCCTGGATCTCGACGATGCTGCCGGTGCCGGTCAGGACGAAGTTGGCGTCCGCCTGGCAGGCGGAGTCCTCGGCATAGTCGAGGTCGAGCACCGGCGTGCCCTCCCAGAGCCCGCATGAGATCGCGGCCACGGGGCTGATCAGCGGCACCGATGGCATCCGGCCCAGGGCCACCAGCCCGGCGAAAGCCTGGTGGAGCGCCACGTAGCTGCCGGTGATTGCGGCTGTCCGGGTGCCGCCGTCGGCCTGGATCACGTCGCAATCGATCTTGACCTGGATTTCGCCCATCGCCGCCCGGTCGGTGACGGCGCGCAGCGCGCGGCCGATCAGGCGCTGGATCTCCTGCGTCCGGCCGCTCTGCTTGCCGCGTGCCGCCTCGCGGTCGATGCGGCTGTGGGTCGATCGCGGCAGCATGCCATATTCGGCGGTGACCCAGCCGAGGCCGCTGCCCTTGAGCCAGCGCGGCGTTCCGGCATCCACCGAAGCCGTGCACAGCACGTGAGTGTCGCCGAACTTCGCCAGGCACGAGCCCTCGGCATATTTCGACACGCCGGTCTGAAGCGCGATGGCGCGAAGCTGGTCGGCGGCGCGGCCCGATGGACGCTCTGGCATCGTAATTCTCATTTGACGTTGGGGAATCGCGCGGACCCTAATGACAGCGGCCGGCCGGGTCCAGCCCGCGTTGAAACGCAAGCAACGCTGCACTAATTCTTACCGCCGGAGATTTCTTGCCATGAACGCCGTCGGACCTGACCTCAGCAAGCGCGCCCGCGACATTCTTCGCCTGATCGTCGACGCCTATGTCGAGACCGGCGAACCGGTCGGCTCGCGCGCGATTTCCCGCCGGCTGGGCATGAACCTGTCGCCGGCGACCATCCGCAATGTGATGGCCGACCTGGAAGAGTTCGGGCTGCTGCATGCGCCGCATACCTCCGCCGGACGCCTGCCGACCGAGGCGGGCCTCAGGCTGTTCGTCCACGGGCTGCTCCAGGTGGGCAACCTGACCGATGCCGAGCGTCAGACGATCAGCGGCCGGGCGTCGGCGGCCGGACGGTCGCTGCAGGAGATGCTGAGCGAAGCCACCGCCGTGCTGTCGGGTCTGTCCGGCTGCACCGGGCTGGTGGTCGCGCCCAAGACCGACAAGCCGCTGAGGCATCTGGAGTTCGTCAGCCTGGGGCCGGGCCGCACGCTTATCGTCATGGTGACTGAGGACGGGGCAGTGGAGAACCGGGTCATCGAGACACCGCTCGGCATCCCGGCCGCGTCACTGGTGATGGCGTCCAACTACCTGTCCGCCCGCCTGATCGGCCGTACCATCGAGGAGGGTCGCGCGGCGATCCTGGCGGAGATCGAGAGCGCCAGGAGCCAGCTGGACGCGCTGACCGCCGAACTGGTAGAGGCCGGCCTTGCGATCCGCTCGATCGGCACCGACCAGCTGATCGTGCGCGGGCAGGGCAACCTGCTCGACGATGTCGACGACCGCGCCGACGTGCTGCGCATCCGTGCGCTGTTCGAGGCGCTGGAGACCAAGGACACGATGCTGAAGCTGCTCGAAGCCACCAACCGGGCCGAGGGCGTGCAGATTTTCATCGGTTCGGAAAACGAATTGTTCGCACATGCGGGCTGTTCGATGATCATCACTCCCTATATGAACAGCCGCGAGCAGGTGGTGGGCGCGATCGGCGTGATCGGTCCGACCCGGCTTAACTATGCCCGCATCATTCCGATGGTCGATTATACGGCGAAGGTGATCGGTCGGCTGTTGGGGTAAATCACTTCTGGTTGCAATGAGAACGAGCATTATGGAAGAAGACAAGAAGAAGCCTCCAACCTTCGATCCCGATCCGAAGAAGCCTACGTCCGACCCGGTTCTCGAGGAACCGGCGGCGCCGGCAGAAGAGCAGCCCGTCGGGGAGAAGGTCGCCCAGTTGGAAGCCGAGCTCGCCGATATCAAAGACCGACTGCTGCGCGCGCTGGCTGAAACTGAGAATGTCCGACGCCGCGCCGAGCGGGAGCGCGAGGATACGGCGCGCTATGCCATTTCCCGCTTCGCCGGCGACCTGCTGCCGGTTGCCGACAATCTGCGCCGGGCGCTCGAATCCGTGCCGGCCAGCGCGATCGAACAGGATCAGTTCCTGGCCAAACTGGTCGACGGCGTGAACGCCACCGAGCGGACCCTGCAGAGCGCGTTCGAGAAGAACGGCCTGAAGCGGCTCGACCCCATGGATGAGATGTTCGATCCGAACTTCCACGAGGTGCTGTTCGAGATGGATGCACCGGGCAAACCACCGGGCACCGTGGTCCAGGTTCTGGAGCCCGGCTACACCATCGGCGGACGGCTCTTGCGGCCGGCGCGCGTCGCCGCCGCAAAGGGCGGCTGAAGCGTGGTTTTTCCAGCATTCCCGCCCGGCTCGGAACTACCTCCATCAACATGTGAATCATTGATGTGAACCGGTTGTAGGGGGGCGCAGTGCCCCCTATATCAGCCTCCAGAGCCGGCGTCGGTCCGGTGAAAACCAAGGGGATTGGGAGCGGCGCCGCGGAGCCGGGCCGCTGGGACGATCCGCCGTAAATGAGGATATACGATGAGCAAGGTTATCGGCATCGATCTCGGCACCACCAACTCCTGCGTCGCCGTCATGGAAGGCAGCCAGGCCAAGGTGATCGAAAACGCCGAGGGCGCGCGCACCACGCCCTCGATGGTGGCATTCACCCAGTCGGGCGAGCGGCTGGTCGGCC
>CAZVYC010000225.1:0-8286 GCA_964631425.1 uncultured Rhodospirillales bacterium | reverse complement strand
CGCGCCGATGCATTGGTAGGGTACTACCGACGGAATGCTATGTCCGGCAGGCGAGTCGCCCTGGGAATATCATAAAGTCATCTGCAACTAATTGGCGTGAATTGGAGCCGCGGCTTCCTCTTCATTGCGCCTATTGTCGACCCGGCGGCCCGCCTTCCGCGCTTCCATAGTTTCCGCCCGCACCCACCCTGGGCCGCGCATGAAACTCCGTCTTGCCGTCGACCTCATACAGGATTTGCTCGGCGATGTTGGTCAGCCGGTCGCCCACGCGCTCGAAGCATTTGGCGATCGACAGAAGTTGCGCGCCACAGCGCACGAAGGACGGGTCGCCCTCCATCATCGACAGAATGTCGCCCGAGGCGCTGAGATAGGCCTGGTCGACGTCGTCATCATGCTCGCGGATATCGTCCGCGCTGATGACGCTTCGCGTCTCATAGGCCTCGATCAGCCGGTCGAACCGATCCAGCACCAGATTGGCCAGAACGCTGATCCGCCGAACCGCCAGGACCGGCTTGTCGCCCAGTGCCACCACCCGACGAGCGATGCTTTCGGCCGTGTCGCCGATCCGCTCTAAATCCGAAGCGACACGCATGGAAGCCAAGATTTGCCGAAGGTCTTGCGCCATCGGCTGATAGCGCATGATAAGATCAGATGCAGTCTTATGCACGACAAGCTCAAGATGATCGATGAAATCGTCATTGTGCAGGACGATCTCGGCTTTTTCGAGGTTTCTTTCGTGCAGTGCTTGACACGCCTTCACCAGTGCGTCGCGCGTCGCATGTAAAAGCTGGATGACATTGTCACTCAACTTGTGCAAATCATTATCATACTTGGCAACTCGAAACCCGGGTGCAGTCATGGTTATGTCTTTCAACGAACGCCAGAAAACATTCTAAGATTAGGCGTAAACGCCGTTGCTCGCAATCATTCTTTGGGAGTATGATTTTTTGTTAACCAGGACAGTCAACGACCTTTGAAGACAGGCTTGCGCTTTTCGATGAAGGCGCGAATCCCTTCACGGCGGTCCTCGGTGGAAACGAGCCGGTCATAGGCCTCGATCTCGAATTTGAGGCCGGTATGGAGGTCGGCCTGCAGGCCGTTCTGGATCGATTTCTTTGCCTGGCGCACCGAAAGCGGCGCGTTGGCGGCGATGGCGCGGGCGGTGTCCCGTGCCGCGGCCAGCAGATCGCCCGGTTCGCACACACGGTTCAAAACGCCCCACTCCAGTGCCTCTTGGGCGCCGAAAGGCCGGCCGGTCAGGATCAGCTCCTTGGCGCGCCGCCCTCCGACTGCGCGGGGCAGGGTCTGGGTGCCGCCGCCACCCGGCATGATGCCGAGCGTGACCTCGGTCAGCGCGAACCGCGCCGTGGTTGCACCATACGCGAAGTCGGCGGCCAGGATCATCTCGAGCCCGCCGCCGAAGGCGTGCCCATTGGCGGCGGCGATCACCGGAACCGGCGAGTCGATAATGGCTTCGAACGCGCGCTCGAAGAGCGCGTGCTGCCGGCGCCATGCTTCGTCCGACATGCCGTCACGTTCCTTGAAGTCTCCGCCGGCACAGAACGCGCGGTCGCCGGCGCCGGTCAGGATCACCACGCGAACCCCGTCGTCATCACCAAGCCGCCGCCACACATCGATAAGGTCGAGCGCCATCTGGCTGTTCAGCGCATTCAGAACGTTCAGCCGGTTGAGCATCACCGTGAGAACCATGTCGGCCAGCCCGGCCTGCACGGTTTCATAAGCCGGAAAATTCATGCGGCGGCGTCCTGGGTCCAGGTCCGCGCGGCGCGGCCGGGGCGTTCGCGGCGGAGCCGCTGGCAGAGCGCGCCGCCGTCCCCTGGCTGGCGGCGGGTTCCCGCCAGCCCTAGCCAGCGCGATTCCGCCTGGCATCCCAGCATCTCGGCCAGTCCGTTGCGGGCCTGGACGCGCGGTTCCTTATAACGGGCCAATATAAAGATCAATTCCTGGCTGTAACGATACAGGGACGACGCTAAATGACCGCACAAAGCTCGGCAAGCTATCTGCTTGACGGCATGGGTCGGCCCCAACATGATTATCCGTGCATTGCCGAAAAGCATGCAGGCCAAAAGCGATGCAGGGTGGAATGAGCGGGAAATTCATCGACAGGCTGGGCGATCTGATCGCGGCGCCGCGCCGGCTGGAGCCAGCGGAGCGTCACGAGGCGCTGACCGCGTTCGAAGATACGATGGCGGTCGCCTATGCAGGGTGGCATGACCCGGTGGTCCAGGCCACCCTCAGCGTCTATCGCGGCCAGGCGGCGCCGCTGATCGACGGCAGTTTCGCCCAGTCGCTCGAGCACGCCGCGCTGATCCACGCGACCGCCGGCCACGCGCTCGATTACGACGACGTGCAGCTGACCACCGTCAGCCATCCTAGCGTGCCGATCGTGCCGGCTTTGCTTGCCGTCGCGACCGCGCGGCCGGGATTGGAAGGCCGCATGCTGCCGGCGTTCGCGGTCGGCGTCGCAACGAACGTCGTGCTGGGCCGCGTGCTCGGCTTTGCGCATTACGACAAAGGCTGGCATGCCACCAGCACGCTGGGTCCCCTCGCGACCGCTGCTGCGCTGGCCCATCTCCTGGGGCTCGACCGGCGCACGACTCGCCACGCGCTGGCGCTGGCAGCGGCTCAGGCGGGCGGCATGCAGCGCAATTTCGGGGCGATGGCCAAGCCGCTCCAGGCCGGCCTCGCAGCTGGCGGCGGCGTGCGGGCGGCACTGCTGGCAGAGGCGGGGCTCACCGGCGACGATGACATCTTCGGCCCGCGCGGCTATTTCGACCTCTATGCCGGCGCCGAGCGCGGGGATGATCCCGCGACCGTGCCGATGGACATCGACCTCGGCGTGCTGTCGCGCAAGCTCTACCCGTGCTGCTACATGAATCACCGGCTGATCTCGGCCGGGTTCGCCGCGCGGGAGCAGCTGGGCCGCATCCTTCCCGACGATGCGACGATCCGCGTGAAGGCCCCGCATGGCTCGTTGGTTCCGCTCCGTGTCGACGATCCGCGCACCGGCCTGGAGGCCAAGTTCTGCGGCCCTTACTCGATCGCCGCCGCTTTGGCCCAGGGGTCGGTCACACTCGCCGATTTCGAAGACGCGGCGGTGGCGCGGCCCGATATCCGCGCGCTCATGGCGCGGATCGATCTCTCTGAAGACCCGCGCGAAGGCGACGAGACGCTGATCGGGCTCGATCACGGGACGGTGCGGCTCTGGGTCGAATCGCGTGGCCGCGAATTGGCCTTCGCCGAGGTCGAGCCCTATCCGGGTTCGCCGCGGCGGCCTGCCACCGAGGCGGAAATGAAGACCAAGCTCGAAGATTGCCTGTCGATTTTCCGCCGCCGTGCCAATGGCGGCCCGTCGCTGGCCGAGTTCCGCGCCGATCTCAAGACCAAGGTCGGGCTGGAGCACGCATTTGCCTGACGCCGGCGCGGCGGCGCTCCCGCTCGCCGGAATCCGTATCGTCGAGCTGGGCAGCAGCGTCGCGGCGCCCTATGCCGCGCTGGTGCTGGCCGAGCTTGGCGCGGAAGTCATCAAGGTGGAGAAACCGGGCAAGGGCGACGACGCGCGGGGCTGGGGACCGCCGTTCCACGAGGGCGTCGGCACCCTGTTCCATGCGCTCAATCGCAACAAGCGGTCGATTACAGTCGATCTCGCCAACGAAGCCGAGCGGAAACGACTGCGCCAACTCATCGTCGAAGAGGCCGATGTCCTGATCCAGAACATGCGGCCGGGACAGGCGGAGAAGCTTGGTTTCGGCGCTGAGGCTCTCCTAGCCGAGAATCCACGGCTCGTTCATGCCACGATCGCCGCTTTTGGGCAGACCGGGCCTCTGGCGGAGCGGCCGGGCTATGATCCGCTGATGCAAGCCTTCGGCGGGCTCATGGGGATCACCGGCGAGCCCGGGCGGCCGCCGATTCGTGTCGGCACCTCGATCATCGACATGGGCGCGGGCCTGTGGGTGGTCGTCGGGGTATTGGCGGCGCTGCTGAAGCGTGCCGAGACCGGGCGGGGCGGGGTGGTCGGCACGTCGCTGTTCGAGACGGCGCTCGGCTGGATGCTGTACCACGTCACATCGCACGCCAAGAGTGGGGAGGAACCGGTGCCGCAAGGCTCGGGCTCGGCCTTCATTGCCCCTTACGGGGCCTATCGGGCGGCGGATGGCGCTTTGCTCATTGCCGCGGGAAACGACACTCTGTTCCGGAAGATGGCGGCGGCGATCGGCCGGTCCGATCTGCCCGACGACCCGCGCTTCGCGACCAACGCGGAGCGGGTGCGCAACCGCGATGCGCTCGACCTGCTCATCAACCAGCGTCTCGCGGCCCAAGGAGTGGATGGCTGGATCGCGGCGTTCCACGCGGCCGGCGTTCCCTGTGCGCCGATTCAAAGCGTGGGGCAGGTGGTCTCCCACCCCCAGACCGAGGCGCTGGGCATCCTGCGTGCAAGCGCCGACCGGGCCCTCTCTTTCGTCGGTCTGCCGCTCAGCTTCGACGGGCGGCGCCCAGACCGGAACGACCCGGTTCCCGATCTGGGCGCCGATACGGAAGTAGTCTTGAAGAGACCAAAGTCAGCCTGAGTCGGATCGACCGCGCGGAGGCCTCAAGGCTGCCTGCCTCGGTGCGATTGGGGTCCTTGGGGACCGATTATCCGGGGAACGGCCAATACCTTTTGGCAATCGCTCTCCCTTTCCAGAACTATTCCTGGTCGAACCAATCGGATTGACCTGTTTATTTGCTTCCCGAGTCTTACGTGCCATCGCGCTGAGAGTTTCACGCTTGGCGGGGCGATTCGGCGATGTGGGGAGCTAGAAACTCATGTTCTTTCATAAAGAACCCACAATCTGAAATTATATTACCACTCCCGGCAATTACGCGCATCCTCCTACCCCAAGCAGGGCAAGCAAGAATAGTACAATTACATATTGCGAGCGCCCCCCATTAGTGCAAAAAATCTTTTAAAACGCGTTGCAACGCGCGTTTTGAGTCCCAGCTTGTTTTAACAGAGTGACATTGATTCTGTGATGGGGATGTTAATGGAACAAAATTCGAAGGGTTCTAAAGAACAGACGGTCTTAATCGATTTGACGGCAAAGATTGTCGCCTCATATGTAGGCAAAAATAGTATCAGAATAGGTGAAATTTCTGATATCATCGGTTCTGTTTACTCTACTCTAGGGGGTCTAACCTTCTTATCTCCCGAGAAGACGACAACCCAAAACCCAGCGGTGCCGATCAGGAAATCTATTCACCCCGACTACTTGGTTTGCCTGGAGGACGGTAAGAAGTTGAAGATGTTAAAGCGGCATCTTCGGACCAGTTATGGTATAACGCCCGAACAATACCGTAGCAAATGGGGGCTGCCGCCTGACTACCCGATGGCGGCGCCGAACTACACTCAAAGCCGATCGGAATTCGCGAAAAAGAGCGGATTCGGCACCAAAAAGGCGCGCCTGCGCCGCGCCCGCAAGCCCGCCGGCGAAACGCCGGCATAGATCAAGCCCGCCGGCATGGGCCAACAACAACCGCCAGAAGGACGCCAAAAGGGAGAAACCATCAAGTACGAGGAATGCCGGCCCTGCCGAATACTTTGCCGGGCAGGGCCTGCCGGATAGCGCGAAGCAGAGGTCTTTCGACCACTATATGCAAAACCAGCGTGCCGGCGATGATGACGGCGATATCGGCAGCGGCCAACAGCCAGACCGGCACGATGCGCGCGAGATGAAGGCGCCGCTCGACGGCGCCAAGTATCAGCAGGCCGGGGACGTGAACCAGATAGAGCAGGTAGGAAGCACCGCCGAGCAGGATCAGGCCGCGCGGCATGCGCAGTCCCCCGTCGAGCTCGAGCGAACAAAGACCGGTGATAACGAGGGACGCGGCCAAGCCGTAGGCTATGGAAACTATCAGGAACAGCCGCCACGGCATGCCGGTGAACCAGAGTTGATCCTCCATCGTCCACAGGACGGCGAACAGGATCAGGCCCAGTCCTAGCAAAAGGCGCGGTCGCGCGGTGACAATGCCGCGAAACTTCCATCCGGCGACGACGCCAATAATGAACTCGATATTCATCGGATAGGTGACCAGCGTGCACCAGCTATCGGGAAGGGCCGCCTTTGGCGACGTATCGAATAGTGCGACGGTCAATAGGGCTACAATCCAGGCACCCACGATCGGAATGGCGATCCGTCGCCTGAAGATCAGCAGTGCGAACAACGCGTAGAACAGCAACTCGTTGCACAGACTCCAGGTGACCCCGAGGATCGAGCGCTCCTGCGGCAAAAGAAGAATGGCCTTGGTAACCGCGATCGGGTGACCGTACTCGTCAAACATCGTATGGGCGAAAAGATCGGCCGGAACCACGAGGAGCAGTACGAGCCAATAGGTGGGGTAGATCCGGGTGAGACGCCTGAAGGCAAAACGCCCGAGGCGGCCGGGCCTGCCGATGTCACCCCAATGCAGGAAGGAGATCAGGAAGCCGCTGAGCACGAAAAAGAAGTCGACGCCCGATCGCCCGAAATGGAAGAATTGTCCGAACGGAAAGGCGCTAAACATTGTCGGCGCGCTCAGCACCGCGCCGGCGTGGCCCGTCAGAACCATCGTCGCCGCCACGCCACGGCAGACCTCGAGACTGGCGAGGCG
Source organism: uncultured Rhodospirillales bacterium (assembly GCA_964631425.1). Classification (GTDB taxonomy): domain Bacteria; phylum Pseudomonadota; class Alphaproteobacteria; order BOG-932; family Roseiterribacteraceae; genus BOG-932. The sequence goes on along the minus strand of CAZVYC010000225.1, from coordinate 1,638 downwards.
GTGAAGCGCCTGGTGCGACGGAGCCGCGTCGCGGCTGGATGCGGCGGCGAAAAGAGACAGGTCGGTCGTTGGCGGGGAGGAGGGCAGGGCTTAGGTGCGTCGCGTTTTGGCCGCCCAAGGAAGCGGCGCCTGGGTCTTGCCCCCGGCAATCTGCCCCTTGCCGACCGGTGCCGGTTTCACGGCGGCAGGACCGGCTTCGGGAACCTTCTGATAGGCCCTTTCGATCATTGCCTTGGTGCCGCGCTCGCGCTCGACTCTCCGATCATGGACGAACGCACGATAGCAGACCAGCACGATGCTGGCAGTCGAGAAATAGAGAATCGCGGTCCAGACGAGATTTGCCATCGCTTGGCTCCGATCAGCCCTTGGAGACTGTCGCCGCCGGCGACAAGGACGGGCGGGTGGCGAATCCACCGGCCACTGCCGGTCTTGGCGCGGGCGCGGCCACCACCGGCGCCCGGCGCGCGGCGCCCATCTCGAACGAGATGATCGATTTGGGCTCCATCGCCAGCCGACGCTCGACGATTCCCCGCGCAGCAAGGCTGAGCGCGCAGAGCTCATACTCCATGCTCTGTGTTGCTGTGTGCAGTGTCTGCGACCCGGCGATAAAGGTCCACATCGCCAGCTGCAGCATCGTGCCGAGATTGGCCGCCCAAGCCAGTTCCGGCAGCTTTTTCGCCCGTTTGCTCAGTGCCTGGCAGTTCACGATCGTGCCTAGCTGCAACAGGATAAGCAGGCCCAGCCCGACGAACCCATGATCTCCCATCGTTTCGAAATAGATGTTGTGGGCTTCGAGATAGGCCGGGTGGTCGATCGTGCCGGTCTGATGCAGCAGGAAGCTGTGGAAGCCGCCGCCGGTAATCGGATGGCTGAGGGCGAAGTGCCAGCCCCACTCCCAGGAGCCGAAACGGCCGAGCGACGAGGCATCGTCATGACTCTGAATCGTGTTCATCCGCGCGAAATAGCCCACCGGCGCCACCAGATAGACCAGCCCGGCCAGAATCGGCAGGCTGATGATGAAGGCCAGCTTCTGTTTGGACTTCACGAAATAGAAGGCGCCGAGCACGGCAAGGCAGATAACGCCCGTGCGCGCCTGGCAGCCCACGGTGGACAGCACGCAGCAGACGGTCAGCACGTCCAGCGCGATCCGCACCTTGCGCGTCGGCACGATCAGCGTCGCATGGTCCCGCAGATAGCGGATCAGCGGGATGATAGTGGTGATCGCGATGGCGAACGAGACGCGTTCACCCAGGATGTTGCCGTTGGCGCCCAGCACCGTCTCCCCGCCGCCGCCGGAGAGGACGGTCTTGATCGCGCCGACCACAACGAAATTGCCGATGGCCAGCGCCGTCACCCACATGAAGGCCTCGATTCGCTGCCGCGTGCGCGCCATCATGCTGAGCGCGATCGTGAAGACCAGCATCTTCCAGGCTCGGTCCCACAATACGTCTCCGCCGCCATTCGGCACGATCGTGAACAGCTGGGTGAGATTGACCCAAAGCGCGTAGAGAATGAAAATACCCAGAAGCCACGCCGGCCTTGGCATCTGCTTGGGGTCCTTCAGGGCCCAAAGGGTCAGCGCAATGCCGCCCATGACAAGCGAGAAATTGCCCATGCCGTAGGCGTGGTAGACGTCGT
>CAZVYC010000224.1:0-8343 GCA_964631425.1 uncultured Rhodospirillales bacterium | reverse complement strand
CCCACCCCCATCGCCGCCGAATTGCTGCGCAAGGCCGCCTCGGCGTCGTGGCCGATCGCCTTATCGTACATCTTGTGCATGCCGGTCAGCGACGCTTCGCGCTTGCCGAAGATCACCGAGCGGACCGCGCCTGATTCCATCATGATCTGCGAGCTGGATTGGGTCGGCATGTCCTCCTCCAGTGCTACCTTCATGAACAGATCGATCATCGCCTGCTGGTGCGCCTTCTCCTCTGCCGTCTCGGCCTTCGGGCCGTAAAGGCGGTAGGTGTAGTTGCACTCGCCGACTTTCTCGCTGGGTTCGCTGCGCTGAAAGAACAAGATGCCCCGGGGTCCGCCGCCGCCGATCACCGTGTTCGGGAAGATCGCGTTGACCGAGCTGAACCCGCAGGAATGCGGCCATTCCGATTCCGGCTGGTCCATCAGCTCGCGCATCTCCGGTCCCGAGGTGATAAAGGCGTGGTGGTCGCCGAACTGCATCACCGGCAGATAGCCGCCGCCATCGGTGCCGAAAGTCGTCGGGTGCAGGAACGGCACGTGATAAGCCTCCATGCCGCCGTCGACCGCGTGCTTCCAGTTGATCCGCGCCGGCGCCCGGTATTGGGCAATGAGCACGTTCCGCTCGATATGCATATCTTCGAGCAGATCCTTCATCTGCCCCAGGAACGCGCCAAAATCGAGCTGCCCGTCCGGTTGCGGATGCACGACGATGACGCCAATCTCCTCAGCTGTGGGCAGGGCGATCAGTCCGCGATTGGTCAGCTGGTCTTCTTCGAACGCGGCGCGGCTGGGCACGGAGATGAGGTCGCCGTCCAAGGCGTAGGTCCAGCCATGATAGGGGCAGGTGAAGCCCTTGGCATGCCCGCAGCCTTCGGCCAACTTGACACCGCGATGCCGACACGCGTTCAGGAACGCGCGTGCTTTACCGTCCTTGCCGCGCACGATCAGGATGGGCTTGCCGGCAATGTCGGTCGCGTAATAATCACCTATCTCGGGAATGTCGGCCGAAAGCGCGATCAGTTGGGGCCGCTCCAGGAACAATTTCTGCTTCTCGAGCTCGAACCGTTCCTGGTCGACGAAGCGGCCGATGTCAGCCTCCCATGACTCGTCGCCCATATACGGTTGCTCGGACCTGATCAGCCCCATGACGTGCCTGGCGATCGCGATACGTTCCGATTTTTCCATGCTTCCCCCCGTTCAATCGCCCAGCCATCATCCGGCGGGCGCCGTTTCGTCGACCTAATTATTTATCGCATAAACTTTTGCCCGTGTGAACTCACTCGATTGGTGATCGCTGTGACCGGCCGCCTCCGTTGATCCCAGCTCAACGGCATGCTTGTTATAGCGTCACTATCGCAGCCTATGAGCCCCAAACCATGACGACGACCCTCTACCACTGCCCGGAAACGCGCTCGATGCGGTCGCTCTGGCTGCTGAACGAACTCGGTCTGCCGTTCGAATTGGTGGAGATGCCGTTCGATCACAAATATCTCCGCGCGAAGGAGTACTTGGCGGTCCATCCGCTCGGCCGTATCCCGGCACTGGTTGACGGCGACATGACGATCTTCGAGTCCGGTGCTATCTGTGAATATCTCTGCGAGAAATACCACAGTCCGCTTGGCCGGTCGCCCGGCCACCCGGAGCGCCCACTCTGGCTGCAATGGGTCCATTTCGCCGAGACCATGCTGGTGCACGGCCAGAACCTGGTCCAGCAATATGTCTTCGTGTCCGAGGCTGAGCGCTCTCCAGTCGTCATCAACCTCGAATCCCGCCGGCTTGGTAAGTGCCTCGACATGCTGGAGCGTATACTTGCCCAGCACGACTACATCCTGCCCGGCGGCTTCTCCGGCGCCGATACCAGCCTCGGGTTCAGCGTATATTTCGCAACTGCCTTCGTCACGCTGGACGTGCATCCGCATGTCCAGTCGTATTACGACCGCATCTGGGCCAGGCCGGCATTTCAGAAATCGCTTCCGGCCGGCCAGACGAAGGCACTCGAATGGTTGCTCCCCCGGCTCGGGCCGCCGATGAAATTCAAGGCGCCCGCCGAAAAGGTTGCGGGCTGAGAGGTACGCCGGCCGGCGACTGGTCAGTCGCCGCAATCGCCGTTTTCCCACTTGTATGCACCGCGAACACCGGATCGCGGAACAAAGCCGCGCGCCCCTTGTTTGCGTCCGTCACGAGCATCATGCGCCGGGGCTGCTAGTACCTTATGCAACCGTAAAATCGGGTGCGTTTCCAGTGCGTTAGTCATCTGCAGCAAAGCGCGATACAACCGAGGAATAAGGGCCGAGGCGATAGTCATTTTCGCCAGTGTGACAGCACACAAAATCACCATGACCCTACATCTAGAATTATTCTCAGAAGACGTAGAATCTCTGCCGTCCGTATGACTGTAACCCTTATTTTCTTGTCACAGCGTGAATTTTCAGGATTGCACTCCCTCACGAGATCGTTTAGAGCAGAATTTATGGTTACGTTCCTGGACACGGGCAAGCCCTCCCCGGCTGTGCCTGCAGCTCGGATTGTGTCTCGTGCACTGGCTGTCGTGGGGCTGACGCTTCCACTGGTTCTGCTGGCCTACCGCGATCTCGGCGCCGAGATGCCGCTGCATTTCGAGGCCCCCACCGCATCCGACTCGTCCCTGAGCCCTGCCCTTATCGAGGCCATGGGAGGCATGCGGTACGGGCTCACCTCCGCGGATGTCGACAACTACCGCCGCCTGCTTGCCGCCGCCGACCACGCGGATTGGGGACGCGCGAGGGTCGTGAGCCCGCACATCGCCGACCACCGGCTGATGGGCCACGTGCTGGCCGCCCGCTATCTCGCCGCGGATGCGAAGCCCGCCTTCGAAGACCTGCGCGCCTGGATGGATCTTTATCGCGACCTGCCGGAGGCCGACGACATCTATCAGCGCGCCATTGCGCTCAAGCCCGCGTCGGCAATATCGGTACCACGCCCGCGCGGTGAACCGGTCGCAGGCTCCCCCGTCGCCGATGGGGAAACGCCTGCCCCCACCGAGCCGCATACCAGCGCCGGCGACCGCGCCTTCACGCGCTTCTTCTCCACGGACGACAAGGGTGCGCTCGGTGACGCCCTGCGCGCGATAGCAGTCCTGGGTGAGCGCGCCTCGACGTCGCGCTGGATCGCCGGTCTCGCTGCGTGGCGCCTGGGTCAATTGCAAGAGGCCGAGCGGCATTTCGCTGCGCTCGCCGCATCGCGCAGCGCGTCCGGCTGGATGGCCGCCGCGGGCGCCTATTGGGCCGGCCGAGTTGAGGAACGCAAGGGCGTGTCTGCCGCCGCGGCCAAGTGGTTTGGCGCCGCCGGTCGTTATCCCACGACCTTCTATGGCATGCTGGCGCTGCGCAAGCTCGGAGTTGAAATCGCCCAGCAGGTCTCCGCCGCTTCGGTCGGTCCGTCGCACCTGGACGCGCTGGCCCAGAACCCGGCCGGATACCGCGCCATCGCCCTTCTGCAGATCGGCCGGCGTGATTTGGCCGCGGCCGAACTCGAACGGCTCGACCCCGCCGGTGACCCGCGCCTGGAGGAGGCGCTGATCGTAGTCGCGGACGCCGCCCATCTGGGCGAGCTTTCCCCCATCCTCGCCCAGCGCATCGCCCGCCCGGGCGACGACGCCAGCAAGCGTTACCCGATCCCCGCGTGGCAACCGCATGGCGGCTTCAAGGTCGACCCGGCGCTCGTCTTCGCGGTCGCTCGCCAGGAGTCGCGTTTCGAGCCTTCGGTCGTGAGCCCGGCCGGCGCGACCGGCCTCATGCAGATCATGCCGGCTACCGCCAGCTTGCTTGCGCCCAGGCTGCAGAACGCGCTCCTCGACCCCGCGACCAATCTCGACCTCGGCCAGCGTTATATCCGCGCGCTGATGCGCAACCCCAATATCGGCGAAAACCTGCTGTTGCTGGCGAGGGCGTACAATACCGGCTCCAGCAACTCGGCAAGGCTTCAGCGGATGCTTAACCAGGACGACCCGCTGCTCGCGGTCGAGAGCATACAAACCGGCGAGACGCGCGACTTCATCGAGCATGTTCTCGCCAACTATTGGATCTACCGCGCCCGCCTCGGCGCCGATACCGAGTCGCTGACCGACCTCGCCGAAGGTCGCTGGCCGCTCTACCACTGGGGCGACAACGAATAGCCTGCCAACCCTGGGGCGGCGATTGAGGCTAGCTACGGCAGCTTTTTCTGCCTTAAGCCGCCGGCCTTGACCAGCAGCTCCAGGGGAATCGGCCGACCGATCACATAGCCTTGCGCCTGGTCGATGCCGATTGCGCGGACAATTTCCAGTGTCTCTGTGTCCTCGACGAACTCAGCAATCGTCCGAGCGCCCAGCTTGTGGCCGATCTCATTGATCGATTCGACGATGGCCCTGTCGACCGGGCTGTCCTTGACATGGCGTATGAAGCTGCCGTCGATCTTGAGCCCGTCGACCGCGAACTGCTTCAGATAGGTGAACGAACTCAGGCCCGTGCCGAAATCGTCCAGGATCAGACCGTAGCCGAGCGCGCGGACCCGCGACATGAAGTTGCCCGCCGTGGCCAGGTTGTTGATGAGCGCGGTCTCTGTGATCTCGAAATTCACCCGCGTCGGTGGCAGGGACGAGGCGTGCAGCACCTGGTCGAGGAATGGCCAGAACAGCGGATCGTTGAGCGAATTGGCCGAGAGGTTGAGCGAGATCGACAGATTCTCGACTGCGGCAAGCGCATCGCCGCGCTCGATCAGCACTGCGTCGATGACCCAACGGTCGAGGCTGCCCATGAGGTCATAGCGCTCAGCCGCGGGAATAAAGCTGCCGGGCGTCAGCAGCCGCCCGGTGGTGTCCTTCATCCGCAGGAGCACCTCGACATTGAAGCCATCGCCAAGTGGCTCGTTGAGTGCGATGATCTCTTGGGCGAAGAGCTGCAGCCGGTTGCCCTCGATCGCGCTGCGAATGCCCGACGCCACCAGGATTTCCTGGTGGTGGCGCTGCGCCGCGCCGCCCCGCGCGCCGTAGACGACCACCTGGTTGCGGCCGCCGGCCTTGGCGGCATGGCACGCAACGTCGGCCTGGCTCATCAGTTCGGCTGGCCCGGACGAGCCACTGCTGATCGTGGTGATGCCGATGCTGGCGCCGATATCATAGATCTTCCCGTCCCAAATTAACCGGAAAGCGCGGATCGACTCGATCAGCTGGCGGGCCGTAAACTCACCCCGTTGGAGTGAACAGTCGTAGAGCAGCAGCGCGAACTCGTCTCCGCCCAACCGGGCGGTGAAATCCTGCTCGCGCGCCTGGGCGCGCACCAGTTCGCCGATCTGGCGGAGGAACGCGTCCCCTGCCGCATGCCCGGCACTGTCGTTGACGATCTTGAAACGGTCCAGGTCCATGAAGCAGAGCACGTGCTCGCGTTCTTCCCGACGCGCCTGGTCACAGGCCTCCTGCAACCTCTGCTCGAAGCTCAGACGGTTCGGCAGGCCGGTCAGGGCGTCATGGGCGGCGAGATGCTCCAGCTTGCGCTGGAGGTCGCGCGACGCGGTAACGTCCTGGATCACGAGCACGGCTCCGGTGGCATCGCCCGTCCGGGCCCGTACCGGGACGGCCGAATCCTCGATCGTGCGCCGGCGGCCGCTCGGCGCAACCAGAACGGCCGCTCGATCCCGGTGCCACGGCTGCATCGTGCCCAGGCAAGCACTGACCGCATCGGCCAGGGCGTTCCCCGCCTCGTCGAGCAGATTGACCACGCGCTCCAGGGGCTGGCCCAGCGCCGCGTCCCGCGGCCACTCGGTCATCTCTTCGGCCGCGGCGTTCATGAAGGTGACGCGACAATCGGCGTCGGTCGCGATCACCGCCTCCCCGAGCGCATGCAGCGCCAGCGTCCACCCCGCGTCGCCGCCCGCAGGGTCCACAGCTGGCGCGGTTTGCCGCGTGATCTCGATGCACGCGCCGATCAGCCGCGCTGGCGTGCCGTCGCGATGGCGGACGACATCCAGGATCGCGGCCAGCCGGCGTTCCGCGCCCGATTTGTCGCGCACCCGGAATTCATACGAGATCGCAAGGCCGCCGGTCTCCAGTACCTTCTGGCGCTCGGCGCGTAGCCGGACAATGTCCTCGGACGGGATCGTCCCCTCCCACCCGCCTTCCGGCACCTTGAACGAGCCCGGTTGCCCGCCCTTAAGGAAGCCGATCTCGTCGATCGGCATCAGTTCGCGCATGCGCGCGTCGAACACGTACTCGTCGCGGGCGAAATCATATTCCCAGATGCCCACGCCGGCGGCGCGGGTTACGAGCGCGAGCCGCTCGCGCTCCAGCCTCAGCCCTTCCTCGGCTTCCTTGACCATCGTGATGTCGGTTGCAACGCCGCGCCACAGCACATCATTGCCGGCCAGTCTTTCCGGCTCCATCCTGATGTCGAGCCAGCGGACGCGGGTATCCGGCCGGCCGATGCGGCACTGTTCGTGGAATGCCCTGGGATGCGAAGGGTCGCCGCCGAGCAGGCGCGCCTTCAGCCATTCCATATCCCCGGGATCGAACCAGTCGGAATATTCGTTGGGGGCCCCTCCAGAGGATTTGAAGGATGCCGGATCAAAACCAAGAAACTGGCTTACCTCCTGATTGCTATAATTTAGCGAAAAATTGCCTTCTGTATGGTGCACATGAAATTCAAAGACCAAAGCTGGCAATCGGGAAAGCAACGACTTGGAATCAGATGTCGAAATTGGAGGAACGGTCATCGCCCATTGGGATATTCAGAATCGTTTCCAGCAAGATTATAGCAGTTTCTCAATCATTGAAATGATAATTCAGTTAAATTTTATTCCGGAAAGGCGGCAATTCGCCGCTCGGATATGGTACATCACGGCACCGACACCGACCGTCTAATCTTCCTCGCCGTCCTCCAACCGGAAGATTTCAGTGTCGTAATCGTAAGCGAAAAGCTCGGAGTACCGGCCCCAATTGATGATCCGCTCGATGGTGTCGTTTGCGTCCTCCTCACTCATATGATCTTCGAGCTCGTTCAGGAACCGGGAAGCCGGCGCGCGATGATTGGGGCGCTCCTGCAGCACCTTGCGAATATGGGCCGCGAGCGGCACGTTGCGCAGGAGATGCTCGGCAAAGATCTTCTTACGCTCGTCCATCTCTGCGTTCGAAAACGCCTTGCCCGCGGGAGTCAACTCGACGTCGCCGCCGCCGACATACGCCAATCCCAGCAGCTGCATGCCGTCGAGGAGCACGAACAGGTCGTCGACCGCGAGATTCTGATATTCTGCCAAATCGGGCAGATCGGCGCGGCCGCGATAGCGGTCCTCCATCAAAGTATCGATCAAGGCGGAGAGCTGCTGCGTGGGCGCATCCGGAATCCGCATCGTGAATTCCTGGCCCTCCGCCCCCGGCTCACCGCGCGCGCGCTTATGCGCCGCGCCGCCCGGCGTGGTGGTGAGCAGCGTATAGACCTGGTCGACGATGTGCCGAAAGCCGGGGCTATTCCAGTCGCGTGGTCGCGGCAGCGGCACTTTGATCTCGGCGCGGATCCTCCCCGGATCGGACGAGAAGACCAGGATCCGATCGGCCATCTCGACCGATTCTTCGATGTTGTGCGAAACCATGAGGATGCTCTGGGTCGGGATGCGGCGGTCACGCCACAGATCGACCAAGTCGCTGCGCAAGGTTTCCGCGGTCAGCACGTCCAGCGCGGAGAACGGTTCATCGAGCAAAAGCACGTCCGGATTGATCACGAGCGCGCGGGCGAAGCCGACCCGCTGGCGCATACCGCCCGACAGGTCCTTGGGATAGGCGGATTCGAATCCGTCGAGACCGATCAGGTCGATTGCTGCCTCGGCCCGCTTGCGCCGCTCGTCACGCGGCACGTTCTGCGCCTCGAGCCCAAGCTCGACATTCCCCTGGACAGTCAGCCACGGGAACAGGGCGAAGCTCTGGAACACCATCCCGGCGCCGCGCACCGGTCCCATCACCGGCTGGCCGCGATAACGCACCTCGCCATGCGACGGCTCCGAGAGGCCGGCGATGAGACGCAGGAAGGTCGATTTTCCCGAACCTGACTTGCCGAGCACTGCAACAATTTCGCCCGGCACCAGTCGAAAATTGAGGTCATCCAGCACCAGCCGGTCACCACGATCGGCCACCGGATAGGTCTTGAACACATGATCCACTTCGATCAGCGCGCCGGTGTCGGCCATGGGCACCTCCGTAGGAGCTGGAGTATTTAATCAGTTAGACGTCGTCGAGCCGCATGCGCTCGGCGGCATAGTCGTAGAGCCGGCGCCAGAGCAGCCGGTTGAGCGCGATGACATAGATGCAGAGCACGCCGGTTCCCAGGATGAGCCTGGCCAAGTC
>CAZVYC010000223.1:0-8475 GCA_964631425.1 uncultured Rhodospirillales bacterium | reverse complement strand
CGGCGAAGATCTGCTTCACCAGCAACGGCGCCAAGCCCAGCGACGGCTCGTCGAGCAGCAAGAGCTCGGGCTCGGCCATCAGCGCGCGGCCGATCGCCAGCATCTGCTGCTCGCCGCCCGACAAGGTGCCGCCCCGCTGGTCGATCCGTTCGGCCAGTCGTGGGAACAGCGCCAGCACGGCATCCAGGTTCCGCGCGAAATGCGCTGGCGGGGCCAGCCTTGCACCCAGCTGCAAATTCTCGCGCACTGTCATCCGGGCGAAGATGTGCCGTCCCTCGGGCGCATGCGCGACGCCGCGCGCGGCGATCAGGTGGGTCGGCAGGCGGGTGATGTCCTGCCCCTTCAGGCGAACCACCCCGGCCCTGGCGCGCAGACGCCCGCAGATCGTCATAAGCAAGGTTGTCTTGCCGGCGCCGTTGGCCCCGATCAGGGTCACGATCTCGCCCGGGCCCACCGCCAGGCTGACCCCGTCCAGCGCCCGGACCGCGCCATAGGCGGCCGAAACGGCCTCCAGCGCCAGCATCAGCCCACCGCCGTCTCGGGCTCGCCCAGGTAGGCGGCGATGACCGCCTTGTCCTGGCGGATCGCGGCGGGCGCGCCCTCGGCGATCTTGCGGCCGTAATCCAGCACGACGATGTGGTCCGAAATCCCCATCACCACGCTCATGTCGTGCTCGATCAGCAGCACCGCCGGACCCGCCTCGGCTGGAATGGCCCGGATGAACTCGGCCAGTTCGGCGCTCTCCCGCGGGTTTAGGCCCGCCGCCGGCTCGTCCAGGCAGAGCAGTCGCGGGGCGGTCGCGAGCGCCCGCACGATCTCCAGCCGTCGTTGCTGGCCATAGGGCAGCGTGCCGGCCGGATCGTTGGCGCGGGGCGTAAGAGCGACCCGGTCCAGCCAATAGCGCGCCGCGTCCACCGCCGCCCGCTCTGCCCGGCGCCAGGACGGCAGGCCAAACATCCCAGCCACCGAGAACGAAGAGGCGCGCATCAGCTTCACGTGCTGCGCCACCATCAGGTTCTCCAGAACCGTCATCTTGGGGAACAGCCGGATGTTCTGGAATGTGCGCGCAAGGCCCAGCCGCGCGATGCGGTGCCCGGGCAGCCCCGCCAGCTCGACCGCGCGGCCGCCGCCATCGAGCGCCAGGCTGCCTGCTGTCGGACGATAAAAGCCCGTCAGGCAGTTGAAGAGCGTCGTCTTGCCGGCGCCGTTGGGCCCGATCAGCGCCGTAATGCGCCCAGGCGCGACGTCGAACGACACGCGGTCGACCGCGACCAGCCCGCCGAAGCGCATTGTGAGCGCGCGGATCGCCAGGAGCGCGCTCATTCCAAGCTCACCGTGGGCCGCCGAGTGGCGATCAGCCCTTGCGGGCGGAAGCGCATGATCGCGATCATCGCCGCGCCGAAGGCCAGCATGCGGTATTCCGCCAGCACCCGGAACAGTTCGGGCGCGCCGATCATCACGATGGCCGCCAGCACGATGCCCAACTGCGAGCCCAGCCCGCCCAGCACGACGATCGCGGTGACGGTGATCGATTCCATGAACAGGAAGGAGTCCGGCGTGACGAAATTGAGTCGCGCCGCCACAAAGGCGCCGCCGAGCCCGCCCCAGGCCGCGCCGATCGCGAACGCCGCGAGCTTGACCCGCCGGCGGTCGATGCCCAGCGCCTCGGTCGCGATCTCGTCTTCCCGCAGTGCCTCCCAGGCCCGTCCGATCGGCAGCCGGCGGATGCGCGTGGTGAAGAGGTTGACCGCCAGCGCCACTGCCAGCACGATGTAATAGAGAAAGACCAGGCGCTGGGTCGGAGCATAAGGAATGCCGAACAGCGCGCTGAAACCAATGTGGCCGGGCGCCGGGTTGGCGGTGAAGTCGGCGATCCCGAAGAAGGTCAGCTTGGGCACGCCGATCCCCTCCGACCCGCCGGTCAGGGACCGCCAGTTGGTGGCGACGATGCGGACGATCTGGCCGAAGCCCAAGGTCACGATGGCGAAATAGTCGCCGCGAAGCCGCAGCACTGGGAATCCCAGCAATATGCCGGCCGCCGAGGCGGTCAGCGCGGCGAGCGGCAGGCATTCCCAGAAGGTGAAGCCGAAGCGGGTGAACAGGATCGAGGTCGTATAGGCGCCGATCGCGATGAAGGCGACATAACCAAGATCGAGCAGGCCGGCCAACCCCGTTACGATGTTGAGCCCCCAGCCCAGCGTGACATAGGTCATGATCAGGGTGCCGGCATCGAGCAGACCGCGGCCGGCGAAGACCGGGAGCGCCAGCGCGACACCGATCAGCAACAGCGGCAGCAGGCGGGCCGCGGGCTTGAGCGCCTGGGCGGCGCGGTCCGCCGAACGCGGCGGCGCCGAGGACAGGGCGGCCGAGAGCGCCAGCAACAGCGCGCCGCCCACCGCAACAACTTCGAGGAACCCGGTTGGCCACCGGATGAACACAGCCGCCAGCGCGAAACCAAGGCCGATCGCCAGACCGGTGCGGACCGCGCCCGTGGCGATCAGCGACAGCCCGAACCGCCCGAGCGCCACCAGCCCCACCGAAGCCGCGAGGTCCGGCCAGCGTGTTGCCAAGCCCTCGCCCGATGCCTGGTCGACCAGCCGGAGCCCGATCAGCGGCCAACCGAGCATGAGCGCGATCGCCGCCGCGACCAGCCCATCCTTGGCAGCGCCGGCGAGAGGCTTCAACTTAGACTTTCTCGATCTCGGGCCGGCCGAGCAGCCCGCTGGGCCTCAGGATCAGCACCAGCACGAGGATGCCGTAGGCCGCCACGTCCTTATAGGCGGCGTTGGCATAGCCCGACCAGAAGGACTCGATGAGCCCCAGCATGAGGCCGCCCAGGACCGCCCCGGGCAGCGAGCCGATGCCGCCCAGCACCGCCGCGGTGAAGGCCTTGATCCCCGCCAGGAAGCCGATCAGGTAGTCGATCACGCCGTAATAGAGCACCACCATCACGCCCGCCACCGCGGCTAGCGCCGCGCCGATCACGAAGGTGATCGAGATGGTGCGGTCGACATCGATGCCGCAGAGCGCCGCCATCATAGGGTCGGCCGCGGTCGCCCGCTGCGCCCGGCCAAGCTCGGTGCGCTGGATCACCAAAGTCAGGCCCGCCATCAGCAGCGCGGTAAGCGCGAACAGCACGATCTGCAGGCTGGAAAGGCCTACGGTGAAGCCGTCGGTACCGCGCATCAGCGTAAACCCGCCGGGGATGAGTGGCGGCAGCGTCTTCACCCGCCCGCCCTGGGTCAGCTGTACATACTGCTCCAGGAAAAAGGAAAGCCCGATCGCCGCAATCAGCGGCGCCAGCCTGGGCGCGCCGCGCAGCGGCCGATACACCAGCCGCTCGACTGACCAGCCATAGAACGCGGCGACGATCATCGCGCCCAGGATGACCGCGGCCAGCAGCAGCGGCACGCTCATCAGGCCCAGCGACGTCAGTCCCAGCATGACGATCAGCCCGACGAAAGCGCCGATCATATAGATGTCGCCATGCGCGAAGTTGATCATGCCGATGATGCCGTAGACCATCGTGTAGCCAATGGCGATCAGTCCATAGATCGCGCCGAGCGTCAGGCCATTGATCAGTTGCTGAAGGAAATAGGCCATCGCGCGTCCGGCGGAGTCAGGTGAAATCGACCGTGCCCGATCGCGCGGTGACCCGCAACAGGGGACTTGTCGCAAGCCCTTGAGCGGCTTTGCCGAAATCGAAGAATCGCAGCCACAATTTGGTCACGGTTTCCTATGCAAAAAAAGTTGGTCTGAATTGCGCTTTTCCTCTTCCCATGAAAAACGGATGCGCTTATATGCCCCCCACTCGCTATCGCACGTGCCCCTGGCCCTGGTCTCGAGCATCTCTGACCTGGGGTTTATGCAACGACGTAACGCGTATCTTCTGACCGTCCCTTAAGCAAGGCGGCGTCTTGGAGGTTACGATGTTGGATGTTGTTGTCCGTGGGCATAAGCCCATTGCTATTCGTCAAGATCAGCCCGCCACGTCCCCCACCGGAACGATAAAACCGGTGAAGTGGCCGCGTTGGCCCGCGCGTAAGAAGTTACGCGCCTCTCGCCGCGGCTAACAGCCGAACTCCGCAACATTCTCGGCTCATAGAGAGCTTGTTCGCCGTTGAAGCCGGCGTTCGGGGAGGATTCATGACTCAGAAAATCGCACAATTCCTGGCGGAGCGACGACCGGCTACGCCGTGCCTGGTGTTCGACCTCGATATCGTCGAGCAGAACTATCTCGACATGCGCCGCGCATTGCCGGACGCCCAGATCTATTATGCCGTGAAGGCCAACCCCGCGCCGGAAATCCTGGAGCGGCTGGTGCGGCTCGGCTCGTGCTTCGACACCGCCAGCGTCGCGGAAATCCGCATGGTGCTGGCCGCCGGGGCCAAGCCTGAGCAGATCTCGTTCGGCAACACGATCAAGAAGCAGGTCGATATCGCGACTGCCTATGCGCTGGGCGTGCGCCTCTATGCCTTCGACAGCGAGGCTGAGCTCAGCAAGCTTGCCAGCGCCGCACCGGGTTCGCAGGTGTTCTGCCGCATTCTTACCACCGGTGCTGGCGCGGACTGGCCGCTGTCCCGCAAATTCGGCTGCGACGTCGGCATGGCCGAGACCTTGCTGAAGTTGGCACCGGCCAAGGGCCTGACCCCGGTCGGCGTGTCCTTCCACGTCGGCTCGCAGCAGCGTGATCCGGCGCAGTGGGATAATGCATTGGCCGAGGCAGCTGGCCTGTTCCGCCGCCTGGAAGCCGCGGGCGTGCAGCTCACGCTGGTCAATCTGGGCGGCGGCTTCCCGACCAAGTATCGTCGCGAGATTCCGACCTCGGCCGCCTATGGTTCGGCGATCCGGCAGGCTCTGGCCCGGCATTTCGGCAACCGCATTCCGAACACGATTATCGAGCCCGGGCGGGGCATGGTCGGCAATGCGGGCGTGATCCAGACCGAAGTGGTGCTGATCGCGCGCAAGTCGGCCAACGACAACGAGCGGGATAATCGCCGCTGGGTCTTCCTCGACATCGGCAAGTTCGGCGGCCTGGCCGAGACGATGGACGAGGCGATCCAGTACCCGATCACGTCCGAGCGGCAGGGGCCGACCGAGGCGGTGATCTTGGCGGGACCGACCTGTGACAGTGCAGACGTGCTGTACGAAAAAGCCGATTACCAGCTGCCGCTCTCGCTCGAGATCGGCGACAAGTTGGAGATCAAGGCGACGGGTGCCTACACGACGACCTATTCGTCGGTGGCCTTCAATGGCTTCCAGCCGCTCGAAGCCTACTACATCTGACGGTCCGCAAGGGGTCGCTTGACGACGGCGCGGGGCCCAGGCTCCGCGCCGTTTTCGCTTTCCGCCGACGTCCCACGCGTCTGAAGCGGTGCACGGATTCAATTCGCTGCACCCAAATCCTTATGGCGAACTTACCTTAAACCGTCATCCCGACAAAAGTCGGGACCCCAATTATCGGCTTTCGCGATCGCTGGAAAATGAATCCCGACTTTTGTCGGAAGACGGCATTGGTTGACTGGCAGTGAAGTGACCAGCGTGGCCGGTCGACGTGCCCTACTGCAGATGGTTCAGACGCAGTAATGAACAATGATTCAATATTCATTACGAATCGTGATTCATGATGCAGTGCGGGATTATTCCATAATTGAAATAAACTTGCTCTTTGAGCAGTACTCAAAATCGGATAAGTTCGCCGTACGGCGACGATTGTCGAGATTCGTAAAAGCACGCCGTCAAAAATGCGGTCGTCGTGAAAAGACGGCTTCAAAGACGGGAGGGTACTCGGAACCATGTCCAGGAAAATTCTGCCCGTTTTATGCGGCAGCGCCGCCTTTGTCGGCTTCTACGCGCCCGGAACGGTGCTGGCCCAGACGGATCAGCCGGCCGCCGCAGGAACTGGTCTTGAAGAAATCGTGGTCACTGCCCGGCGCCGCGAGGAACGTGTTCAGACCGTCCCTCTGGCCGTCACGGCCTTCACCCAGGCAACGATCGAGAAGAACCAGATACAGGAGGTCCATGACCTCGCGCAGCACGTTCCATCGCTGGCCGTCAGCTTGAGCCAGTCGGACTCGAACGCGCTCTATTCCGGCCAGGTGCGACTGCGCGGCCTTCCCGGCGTCGAAATCTACATGTCGGATGTGCCGATCGGCGACGCGGATTATCAGGGCGGCACCGGGCTTCAGCATGGCCTGTCCCAGGGCAACTTTTACGACCTCGAAGACCTGGAAATCGTCAAAGGTCCGCAGGGAACCCTGTTCGGCAAGAACTCGGTGGGCGGCCTGATCTCGATCCAGCCCAAGCACCCGACCAACGATTACGAGGGCTATCTCCGGGTCGGCTTCGGCAACTACAGCGACAAGGAAGTCGAGGGCGCGATCAATATCCCGATCATCGCGGACAAGGTCCTGCTCCGCGTCGCCGGACAGATGCAGCAGCGCGACGGCTACACGACCGAAGAAACGCAGCATAAGGATCTGGACAACGTCAATTATTACGCGTGGCGTGTCGGCCTTACGCTGCGTCCGACCGACGATATCCAGAATTACCTCATGTATGATGGATACTGGCAGGATTCGAACGGGTCCGGCGACATCGTTTCGTTCATCAATCCGAACTTCGTTGTCACCAACCTCAACTCAAGTTTTGCGGCGTTGCCGCCCGGGGTGACCACGGGATGCTTCGCCACGGTCACGCTCGGCACCGGGACCGCGATACCGCCGGGCGGATGCGGCGTCCTCCGCATCGGTCTCTATTCGACGCCGGCACTGACGGCGGCATTCGCGAAGCAGCAGGCGCTCGGCCCCCGAGCGGTCCCGGGGGATAATTTCCAGAAGATCGGCAAGGACTATTTCTATGGCTTCACCGACGTCTTCACGTGGGATGTCACCGACAATCTGACCATCAAGAACATCGCCGCGGCGCGCATCTTCAAGCAGTTGGCGACCGACGATTACACGCCGATCGGCGCGGCATTCCCGATCCTCAACATCGGCGACCCCGGCAACAATGTGCTGTGGGGCAACAACGAGGCCCAGTACACCGAGGAATTCCAGCTTCAGGGCAAAGCGCTTAACGACAAGCTGACCTGGGTCGCCGGCGGCTTTCTCGAGTACGACCACCCGCTCGGCCAGACCGAGCTGGCGTCGGCCGCGCTCGGCAATTCCCTTGCGGGGGCCGTCAGCTATTACGACTTCCACATCGTCAACCGCAGCCAGGCAGCCTTTGTCCACGGCGACTACGATCTTGGCGACCTGTTCCAGGGGCTGAAGTTCACCGCCGGCTATCGTTACACCTGGGACTTCGCCTCAACGGCCGCGCGGGGAACGTCCGGAAGCTACACGCCGGTCTATAACGCCGCCGGGGTGGCGACCAACTGCACCGGCGTGTTCGGCACCGATACCAATTGCTACCAGTCGGCACCGGATGCGCATTTCAGCTCATATGGCTGGAACCTCAGCCTTGAGGAGCAGCTGACGCCGGATATCCTGCTTTATGTTCGGTCCGGCAACGCTTATCGCCCTGGTGGCTCGAACCTGAACGTCACGCCGAACTATGCCAATTACGGGCCCGAGCATGTTACCGACGTGGAAATCGGCACCAAGGCCGACTGGGATTTGATGGGCGTGCACGGCCGCACCAACGCAGACCTCTATCACAGCGACTACAAGGCCATACAGGTCCAGAACCTGGTCACCTTGCAGGACAACAGCGGCAAATTCCACACCAATACCATCAACCTGAATGCCGCCAGCGCGACCATCCAGGGCGGGGAAATCGAGCAGACCCTCATCCCGATCAAGAGCGTCGAAATCGATTTCCACGCCTCATACAACAACTCGAATTACGATCAGTATCCGCTGGCGTTCAATCCGCTCGGTAACCACACACCATTCCTGTACATACCGAAATGGCAATACGGTCTGACCGGGACCTACCATTTGCCGATCGATGAATCATGGGGCGACATCGCGGTTTCGGCGACCTATTCCTGGTACGGTCACCAGTACGATTCGTCCTCGTTCGGCGAAATCTACCTGATCGAGCCCTCCTATGACCTGCTCGACTTCCGGGTCGAGTGGACCGACATCTTCGGCTATCCGGTCGACGCCAATTTCTGGATGAAGAACGCGACCGACAATCTCTACGTCCAGGGCGCGGTACCGATCTACACCCAGCTCGGGTTCACCTCTCTCACCTACGGCCCGCCGCGCATGTTCGGCTTCAATGTGAAGTATCGGTTCAGGGCGGCCGAGGAAGAGACGGCGCCGACAGCGGTCTACACGCCGCCGCCGGTCCAGGCTCCGGCGCCGGCACCGGTCGCGCACAGCTACATGGTGTTCTTCGACTTCAATAAGTCGGACCTGACACCGCAGGCGGCGCAGATCGTCGACCAGGCCGCGGCCAATGCTGGTCCGGCGCATGTGACCCAGATCACCTGCACCGGTCACACCGATACGGTCGGCTCGGACG
>CAZVYC010000222.1:0-8507 GCA_964631425.1 uncultured Rhodospirillales bacterium | reverse complement strand
AGTCCCCCATCGGCCCGCGACTGTGGACCGTGTGTGTGCGGGTTGGGACGCCTGCGTCACCCGCTGTGACGGCTCCGTAACGCACAACAGCCATCCTCATAGGCGGAGGCGCGACGTCGCGGCGTCTAGAAAGCGGGTGCCTTTATGATGTACGACCCGTTCTACTACAACCCCGGAATGTGGGTGTGGATGGTGCTGCAGGGCGCGTTCTGGCTGCTCCTCGCGGCTATCGCCGTGTGGGCGTTCGTGCGGTGGTTGAACAGGCCGTCGCGTCAGGCACCGCCGCAGAACTCTCAGTATCCCCCGTACCCGCCGCAGCAGGCCATGTCTGCGCTGGACATCTTGAGGCAGCGGTATGCGCGCGGGGAGATTGACGCGGCCACGTACGAGCAGATGCGCGCCCGCCTGGAAGCGTCCGCGGGGACATCGAGCCAACCGGGCGAGTACCGCGAGCCTTTGGCAAGCGGACGCTAGCGGCCCGCTTGCGTCGGAGAGCAACGTCCCTACCCTCCCCGCCGCGTGCCGGGATGCGAGCACCGCACCGCTCGCGGCACGGCGCGGGCCGCGGCTGGCGGCGCCCCGGGCGAACTCCATCGTCTTGATCGCGCTCGCGGGCGACGCAGGAGGCACTGCGGAGATCTTCGGCGTGGGGCTGCCTGCCGCGCTGGTGGCTGGCGGGGCGGAGTTGCTGAGTTGCTGGTGCTGTTGCCTGCTGGTGGCGCCCCGCCAGCCAGCGAACATGCGGTAGACGAGGCCCGATGAGCCCGGGTGCTCGGCAGATTTAGATCACCGTCGCCTGCACCACACCCGCCCCTGGGGTAGCTCATCCCGTCGGCTCGTCGGCGTGCATCCAGTCTCGGCGCGCCATACATAGAACAATGTTCAGGAAGGTTAGAATGCTGCCAGTGAGCAGGATCGGTCTGGCGCAGCGCCCGCCGCACCTTGCCCGTTCAACCTTTTGCAGATTTGCTCTAGAGACGACGGCGCGCGGAGGCATCGAGGTCTGATGCTCACGCCGCGGCGCCGTCGTGCCTCTCCGGTTTCGCGGGCGCCACATGCGAGAGATGCGCGAGCATCCTCTTGAGCAGCGCGTGCGACTGCTCGATCGCCCGCCCGTCTGCGCGAGGTGTGCCTGCAACGCCTCGGCGTTCTCGCGGAGACGTCGCGCCTCCCACCGCTGCTCGGCGGCGATTCTCTGGTGGTGCCGGATACGCCCGTTCGGCCTGCATCGGGCCTTTGAGCAGCTCCTGCAGGGCGGAGGTCGCCTGGTCCTGGGTGGTGGTATACGTCGTCGCTCGGGCGACGGCATATACCACCGTGGGGGTGTTGTCGGAGCCAGGGTGGTTGGTGAAGTACACCCACACGGTCGCCGCCCTCGGCCCGGTGGTCGGCGTGCTGGAGGCGCCCGGCCCATTGCTGCTGCTCGCGCCACAGGCGGCCACGAGCAGGACCAGCGTCGACAGCAGGGCGGCAATCAGGGGTAGCCTGCGAGCCGTGCACGAGCGTGGGCGCATCCCTCCCGCCATGGCCACCGGCGCATGGCGCGATGAGAAGATCGCCATGGCCTCTTGCTCCTTCCTCCCGGGCCGGGCTTCCACCTCAACGCAGCAGTCTTTACTCCGGGTCAGGTGCTCGGCCACGTGGTTCCCATGGAGAGGGGCGCATATCGAGTTCTCGGCGCGAGCACGGAAAAGGTACTGGGTCTCACAGCCGGACTACAGAACTGGCCATGCAACGATGCCGAGGCTACACCGGTTGCCTCGGCATCCCTTGTCGCGCAAGCTTACGGGCGCCCGCGAGATTGACGCGGTACCCACTTCACTGACATGTGCGTGACCAAGTCGTGCGTCCGTCGCTGCGGTCTGTGACCTGTGCTTGAGCGCAGTGTGCATGTACTTTTCCTACAAGGGAAGGCGAGGCTGGCGAACAGGCAGGCAGCCACCGACACCTAAAGCGAGTCCAGGTTGGAGGAAGCGGAAACCGTCGCACGGAGAGATTTTGCACCTCACCTCAGCGCGCCTGAGCAAGAAGGAGGTGTTGCCATGCGTATTCCTCGCACAATTGGGAGCGTGGCCGGCACGTGCGCGCTGGCGCTCAGTCTGGTTGTTGTCCCATGCGTGCTCGCGACGCCTATCACTACACCACATGCAGTTGCCCCCGCAAGCCCGAACGGACCACCCGTCGAGATCGGCAAGATTGCGCTCGCCGACACCAGCGTGGACGGCCCCGCCCTGTGGACCGACAGTTGGGATGCGCGGCGCGTCGTGATCGCTTGGGCGGGCACCGACGCAGCCCACCACCTCAACGTGATGACGAGCAGCGCGGGGGTCCACTTCTCGAACAAGATGACCTTGGCGGAGACATCCGCTACCCGCCCGGCGGTGGCCCGGCTGGGCAATACGCCGTCGTCGCCCGTGGCCATCGCCTGGACAGGCACCGACCCGGCCCACCACCTCAACGTGCTCTACGACGTATACGGGCCGCGCCCACAGAAGCTGACTCTGCCGAACGACACCAGCGCCGTTAGCCCGGCCCTCACCATCTTCAATGGCGACCTCATGCTGGCCTGGACCGGCACGGATAGCGGCCGTCGCCTGAACATCTTGCCGCTGCGCGTAAGCAGCGGGCTGCAAGTGCTCTACGACAGGAAGGTAACCCTGTGGAGCACAGGCAGCGCGACGCAGCCCAGCCTATCGGCGGATCGCGCGACGAGCCCGAACCGGCTCATCCTCTCATGGGGCACCTACCCCAATGGGCAGATTAACACCGCATCGTCGATGGACGGTGCGACGTGGTCGCAGGCGACGCCGGCTGGTGAATGGACGCTGGCAGCGCCGGCCGCGATGGGTATCGCGCTGGTTGACCTGCCGCCCGGGTACGACATGCCGCCCAACTACCTCGCCTGGACGGGCATCGATCCTGGTCACTCGCTCAACGTGCAGTGGTCGCTTGACTTCCCGAGCTGGCCGAATCCTGCGCTAACCAAGGCGAAGCTGCCCGAGTCGGCGCTGGGCGCGCCAGCGTTCGGCTTCATCGGCGGCCCCGGGCAAGTGTTGCTGGCCTGGACCGCTGGCGACGCGTCGCACCGGCTGACGCTGGCCACCATTGCGCCGTGGCCGGCACTGCCCTGCACGCCGCCGGAGGGCGTCGGCCGCACCGACCCGAGCCTGATTGCGCGCGGCAACACGAGCGGCAAGCGCGTGACGCTCAGCTTTGACGCCGGCGGCGAGGACGGCGTCCGCTCCAGCTCGCTACTGGACACACTGAAGGCCAAAGGGGTGCGCTCGACGTGGTTCCTGGAGGGCGAGTGGACGCAGGACCATCCCGGAATTGTGCAGCGCGTCGTCGCGGAGGGGCACGAGATCGGTAACCACACGGTGGCCCATCCCGACCTGACCAACCCGCCGCGGTCCTCCGCGTCTATCTGCGCCGAGTTGGGGCTGGCCGACCAGATTGCGTGGAGCTGGACGGGCAAGGCCACGCGACCGTTCTTCCGGCCACCCTACGGAGCCTACACCAGCCAGGTACTCAACACCGACGCGGACTTCGGCTACCGCACGGTGTATTGGACCATTGACCCGCGCGACTGGGATCCTAACGTCACGGCGCAGGCCATTCTCTCCACGATCAAGCAGAACCTGCAGCCGGGCGCGATCATCTTGATGCACGCAGGCAGCCTGTATGAACCTGAGGCACTCGGCCCCGCGATTGATTACATCCGAGGCCAGGGCTACAGCATCGTCCCATTGAGTGTCCTGCTCACATGAGCGAGAGGGTGATTCTGGCTAGTAGCTATTGGATAAGTACACGTCCCCCTTCTTGACGGAGATTGGGGCCTGACTATGGTTTCACTGGCGCCTACCAGTCGGTGCCAGCATGCAGCGAGCGGAGAGGAGCGCACGTATGTTTTCCCGCATCTTGGTGCCGCTGGACGGGTCACTGCGCGCCGAGCGTGTCCTGCCCGTCGCTGGGCGGATTGCTCGCTCAGGGGGCGGGGCAGTCGTGCTGGTGCGGGCGGTTGACGCGGCCGCGACGTACGGGGCGTATTACCAGGCACAGGCGGAGGCCGTCCAGGAGGTGACGGTGGCGATGCACGAGGAGGCCGAACGCTACCTGGCGCGGATCGCGGAAGCGGATGTGCTCGCGGGAGTCCGGGTCGAGGTACGTGTATTGTCGGGCCAGCCCGGCCTCGCGGTCTTGCAAGCCGCAGAGAGGCAGCGGGCGGACCTCGTCGTGCTGTGCGGCCACGGGCGCACAGGCTTGGGCCGCTGGGCACTGGGAAGTGTCGCGGAGCATGTGGCCCGGCACGCGGGCGTGCCCGTTCTGATCGTGCGCGAGCATGGCCCGGCGTTCGCCGGCCCGCACCCCGACCCCGAGCACCTGCTGCGTGTGCTGGTGCCGCTCGACGGCTCGGAGTTCGCGGAAGCGGTCCTCGCGCCGGCGGTACAGCTCGTCGCCGCGCTCGCCGGGCCGGGCCTAGGCCGCGGCGGCGTCCACCTGGCGCTAGTGGTGCCGCCGTACGAGGCCGACCCGCGCAACCTGCCCGACGCACTCGTGCTGGACGGCGCGAAGGGCTATCTTGCCCGCGTTGCGAGCCGGCTACGCGCCGAGCAGCCCGGCGTGACCGTGACGTGGTCCGTCGCGGTCGAGCTCGACATCGCGGCGGCGCTCATCCGCGTGGCCGAGAACGGAGAGGACGCAGAGGGCGCGGGCGTCTTCGGCGGCTGCGACCTCGTGGCGATGGCGACCCATGGGACCGGCGGCGTCGCCCGCTGGGTCATGGGCAGTGTGACGGACCGGGTGCTGCACGCGACAAAGTTGCCGGTGTTGGTGGTGCGTCCGCCGGAGTTGGCGACACGCTGACCGGGCAAAGGCAGGACGCGAGCACTGTCGCGGCTATGCGCCGAAATGCGATGCGCCCGTGTCTCGCGGGCGGCGCGACAAGAGGCCCTCGTGATACAGGGACGCCACGGATATTGGCGTAGTCGCGGTGTTCCACGATGTTCCTGACCCGGTTCCTAGAGGCCGGGTCAGGTCCGGAAGGGAGGGTTACAATGTCGCCAAGCGTCGAAGATAGGCCACACATGGAGAGGCCGAGGGCCGCTGGGATGGGCGTGGCTATGACCTCGGCCGAATATCCGCAGCCTGTGCATTTATCCACCCTGTCCCGCACCTCTCCACACGCTGCCATCAGACGCACAACACGTGGAGAGGTGCTGGACAGGGTGATACTTCTCGCTCGCCGTCGTGTCGCTCGCGCTGTTCGTCCCCATTTTGGGCATCGCCCAGAGCGTGGCCTCGCAGTTAGATGTCGGATTCGGCGGGTTCCTGCTCACGCCCGGGATACCGGCGATGCTACTCGTGCTCGTCAATATCGCGTTCGTGGTCGACACTCGACCAGGAGGGTAGTGCTGCTGCCTTGCGGTCAAATGCCGACCACGGCGGCATTGCCACTACACTTCACCACTAGCCAACTTCATCCAGCACCTTGGGGAGCTGATCGAGTTGGGATTCGCGTGGGAGCAGTACCATCTGGTCGCTGCTGGCGCGCCGACGGCAGCCGGATGGTGCCCCCGTTGCATGTGACGCCAACAGCCTGGGACTGTGAGGTGAAAGTGTGTAATCACCCCGACATCGAGATGGCATTGCGACATCTCTGAGCGCATGATTCGGACGAGCGCGAAGGCACGGCGTGCCCGTGCGAGTGAGTACCGCGCTCATGGAGGTTGCGTATGAGCACCCTAACACACGACCCCTTCGACATGTTGACCCCGATCCGCGAGGCCGTCAACCGCTTCATGGGCGACGGCATCGTCAGCCCCGAGCGACTGCTGGCCCTCGGGCACGCGTTCCCTCTGGACGTGCTGGACACGCCGGAGGAGTATGTGATCGAGGCGACCATCACTGGGGTGAAGCCCGAGGACATCCGCGTCACGGCCGAGGACAGTACTCTCACCATCCGCACGGGCGGCCGAGTTCACCCTGCCACCGGGAAAGATGCCGTCTACCTTCGGCGCGAACACGTCGAGTGGCCCACGCCGGAGGTCAGCCGCGCGGTCACCCTGCCGACGCGCATTGACCCCGAGCAGGTCAAAGCTACGTACGAGCACGGCGTCTTGACGGTCAGAATCGCCAAGGCGGAGCAGTCGAAGGCGCGTACGATCCCGGTGACAGTCAAGGAACCAGTGACGGTCGGCTAGCGCCGGACAGCCAGGGCGGTTCAGGGCTGGTGCTGTCCGCATGCACCCATCAGATGGGCGGCCCGTGCCGCCTGCGCAGACAGCGGAGAGGCCGCCATGAAGACGGTGATCGCCTCGAGCCGCCACCTCCCAAAGAGCGCCGATAACTCCAAGGAACTAGCGGCCGGGCGCCGCTGACGCGAATGCGGCGCCCGGCCGCGTGGAGACCCAATCACTCAACTCGCCGTGGGCGAGCAAATCATGTGCATCTTCGCGCATCACGGACTCGGCTTCACCTTCGACTCCGTCGAGCTGCCGCACCGCGGCGCATCCTCGGCGACTTCGAATGCGTAGGAGTGGAGGTGAGCGTCTAGCCGGACAGCTTTGAACTTCCCTCACGTCCCCGGAGATGCTGGTCAACACGGATCGTCGGCATCCTCGCCGCCGCCTTCACCATCGGCATGTCACTCCTCATCAACGCGTACAGACCGCAAATCAGCTGTGTGTTCCTCGTACTCTTCCGCCTCCGTTTGGGCATGTTCGGCTCCTACCTGTCGCTCTCATCATGCTCTCTCGTCGGCGACCGATGTAGCTCGCGCAGAAGGCGCCGACGCCTGATATGAGACCGCGTTGTGGCGCCGCCAGCCTCGCCTGTGATGCCCTCGTAACTCCGCCCTGGTCTACTTCGCTATGGGACCGGGAACCCCACGGGGGAGAGGTCCTCGCACAGCGGTCGGGAGTGAGGTGATCGCCATGCTCGACACGGCGCGTGTTGACGAGGCAGCCCGCGCGACGCTCGCCGCCCGGCTCAAGTCCATCGAGGGCCAGGCGCGCGGGATTCAGCGCATGCTTGAGGAGGGGCGCGATTGCCAGGCAATCCTAGACCAGCTCATGGCGCTGCGTGCCGCGTCACACGCGGTGACCATACAAGCGCTCGCAGTCTTCGCGCGGCAGTGCCTCGCCAAGCAGAGCCCCGAGCAGATGATGACGCAGTTCGTGGAGGCCGTGTCGAAGCTGACGCGGTGAGCGCTCTGCCCGCGCTCAATGGCCCGACGGGCGCGCGGGGAAGAGAGGAGCAAATGACATGTCTGGATTTGGCCACCAGGAGCAAGTTACCACAGCGCAAGGGGGAGAGCAGCCGAGCAAGGCACATCGAATGTCCATCGTGCTGTTCACCGGGACGGTGGACAAGCTCACGGCAGCGTCCATCCTTACGACGGGCGCGGCGGCGATGGGCATGGAGGTAGAGATCTTCTTGACGACGTGGGGACTGATGGCGTTCCGCAAGGACGCCTGGAAGACCAACTCACGCGTGAGTGCCGACTTCGCCGATTATGGGCCGACGATGGTCGAGGCGATGGCGGCGAAGAAGGTGACGAGCTGGATGGAGAATCTAGTTGGGGCCAGGGAGATCGGCGACGTGAAGGTTTCGGCGTGCTCTATGACGATGGAGCTCTATGGCATGAAGCTAGAGGACCTGGAGCCAATCGTGGACGACGTTACCGGCGTCGCGACGTTCGTGGAGCGGGCGCGCGATAGCGAGATCACGCTGTTCATCTAGGTCCGAGTAGGTCCAGCCTGCACTCCGGCCCCTCGCGCGGGTAAGCCAAGTGGGTAGGCGAACGAGTAGCCTCAGCTCGCTGAGGCGGAGGAGGCACGACGTGGGCAGCTTCGTAGACTTCATGCAAATTGCAGCCGGGAGAGGCCTGCGCATCGTCCTCGGCGCCGGCTTGATCTTTGTCGCCGCGGCGATCGTCGGTGGCAATTGGAGCGTCGTCTTGGCCGTCGTCGGCGCTATTCCCCTCATCGCGGGGTTGGCCGGCGTTTGCTTCTTCGCCCCTCTCTTTGGCTACACCGTGACAGGCCAGCGCGTCGGGACTCCTACCCACTGAGCGCGCAGGCATGCCGGCGGGCCGGCCATAGTTCGGTTGACCCGCCGGCCCTGGGAGACAACACACGTGGCGGCTGGCATCTGTCCGGCGCGCACGCACCGGGAAGGGAGACTCCAATCATGGCAACGGTTCCGGACATCACGATCGACAAAGAGATAGACGCTCGCGGCAGCTTCTGCCCCGGCCCGCTCATGGAACTCATCAGGGGGATGAAGGTCCTGCCGGTGGGCGGCGTGCTGGCCGTGCTCTCGTCGGATCCTGGCTCCGCGAAGGACATCCCGGCGTGGATTGCCAAGGCGGGGCACGAGTTCATCGGCGCATTCCCCGAGAAGAGCTACAAACGATTCGTCGCGCGCAAGACACATTAGCCGAGAGGAGGCACGCCGTGCCCCAGCGCATCGTGATCCTGGGTGGTGGCGTTGGCGGGACCATCGCC
>CAZVYC010000221.1:0-8515 GCA_964631425.1 uncultured Rhodospirillales bacterium | reverse complement strand
GGAAAGCGTAAGCCCTACGGGGGAACGCTCTCCCTGGGGATCAAGAGGGGAACGCCTGCTTCCTCCCCGGTGTGAACACGCGGGGTCTCCGCAGGCGATGTTCGATGAGATCGTCGTCTCGGAGGTCCTCCTCCAGCGCACGACGGCAGCCGGGGTCGCGCGGGCGTATCCCGCGTTCATCGGGATGTATCCGTCCTGGGCTACCCTGGCGCGCGCGTCCCCCGAGGACCTCGAGGCCGCGCTCCGGCCGCTCGGGCTCTGGCGCCAGAAGGCGCGGGCGCTGCGGGACCTCGCGCTGTCCCTCGTGGAAGGCGCCGGGGCGCTTCCCGATTCGCGAGCCGCCCTGGAGGGTCTGCCGGGCATCGGCCCCTACACGGCGAGCACCGTCCTGGCGATCGTGCACGGCCGCGCCGAGCCGTTCGTCGACGTGAACATGGCCCGCCTCCTGGGGCGGTTCTTCGGGCTGTCCGGGGAGCAACCAGTGGCGCCCAGCGCGCTGCACGAGCTCGGGCTCCGGCTGGTGAAAGGGAAGCGCAGCCTGCAGGTCAACTGGGCCGTGCTCGATTTCGCCGCGCTCGTGTGCACGGCCCGGCGCCCTCTCTGCCCACGGTGCCCGCTGCGGGCCAGGTGCCAGTACCGGGCACTGGAGCCGAGCCGGCCTACTCCCACCCCAGGTGCTTCTTCAGGCTCACGAACCGCTGGTGGCCGATGATGATGTGGTCGACCAGCTCGATGTCCAGGAGGCGCCCGGCCTCCACGAGCCTCTGTGTGGTTTCGATGTCATCTGGGGAGGGCTCCGGATCGCCGCTGGGGTGGTTGTGGCAGAGGATGATGCCCGGGCAGTTGCGGATGATCGCCGGGCGGAAGATCTCCGCCGCGCGCATAACCGCGCTATTGACCGTGCCCCGGTAGAGGTTCGCCTGCTCGACCAGCTGGCCCTTGCTGTCCAAAAGGAGGATGCGCATCTGCTCGGTGTCCAGGTAGGCCATGTCCAGCATCACCAGGTTCGCCGCGTCGGCGGGCGTGCGGATCTTGTAGCGCGTCTCCGTCTGCAGGAGGCTGAGCCGCCGCCCGATCTCCAGGGCGGCCTTGACCTGCGCCGACTTGGCCTCGCCCATGCCGTGCTCGGCGCACAGCTCCCGGAAATCGGCGCGCACGAGGCCGGACAGGCCGCCGTACTTCGCCAGCAGCCTGTTGGCGAGATCCAGGACGTTGTCCCCCCTGGTCCCGGTGCGCAGGATGATGGCCAGCAGCTCGGCTGTCGAGAGGGCCTGGGGGCCGAAGTGCTGCAGGCGCTCGCGCGGGCGCTCGTGGCTGGGCAGCTCGCGCACGGTCGCGCGGTAGTCCAATTTGGCGCGCCCGTAGGTGCCCGAATCCTTTTCAGAGAGTAGCATGGTCCAAATATCCCCCTTCGCGAAAGCGATGTGCCTCTTCCTCTCTATTCCGAAAGAGGCCGGGGAAAAGCGGAAGCGGACCGGCGTCTCGCTGCGTCGTCCCGGGGGGAGGCGCGCCCTACGCGGATCTCCCTTTCGGGGCAAGAGCCGCCCAGAAGGAGTGCACAGGCTCAGACTGCACCAGGAAATTCCACTATGAATGGATTTTCCCTGCAAAACCATGCTTCCTCCCACCTGCAAAATCATGGGTAAAAAGACAGTGCTGTCTTTTTACCCATAGGTTTTAGAGATTTCCCAAACCTATGCTTCCCACTCCAGTACATAAATGATGTATTTTACTATTGCACGATCTTCATTGAAAGCCATATTAAGCATGCAAAAGCGAAAAGAAACGTGCGGCATCTGGCAAACTTGTTTTCACTTGATACTTCTTTTAAAAGAACGCGCATTCGTCCCTTAATAAGTTTGAGATCGGCGATACTGCCTGTTGCATGCGGAATGGCAAGCCACTTCCCGGCCTTGCGCCCGTGGCCATAGACCAGGGGTGCTCTGTTGGATCGCTCCTGAAACAACGCATAGCAGGGCAACCAAAAAGGGCACAAGGAAAATGGCAAGCAAGTTGACAAGATAGATCATATGTCCTATGCTAGAGAGCAAGCTCTGAGGTGTTTATCCAGGAAAAAGAAAAGAAAACAAGCGTAGAGGAACATGCTCTCTCCAACCCTCTTTTGTGATATGTGTGGTGCGGCTAATCGATCGCAGGCATATTTTTGCGCGTCCTGTGGGCACCGTTTGTACCTTGCCGGAGGAGGGTCGAGCCCCACGGTGACTGGCCTGCTGGTCCCTCACCACGTGCTTAATCGCCGCTATCGGATCAGCGAGCAGATAGGCCAGGGCGGCTTTGGCGCTGTTTACAAAGCGGAAGATACCTTCTTTGGCAACCGGCTCGTGGCGGTGAAAGAGATGGGTCAGAGTGGCCTGAGCCCGCAAGAAGTGCTTGAAGCGACCCGCGCTTTTCAACAGGAAGCGCTCCTGTTGGCCGGCCTCAAGCATCCCAATCTCCCCAGTATTTATGAACAGTTCCCTGAGAACGGGCGCTGGTATCTCGTGATGGATTTCATCGAGGGCGAAACACTGGAAACGGCGCTGCAACAGGGGGGCACTTCTCCGGGGGGCGCACGCGGCTTGCCCCTGGAGAAGACGCTTGAGATTGCCATTCAACTCTGCTCGGTGCTGGATTACTTGCACACCTGCCAACCACCGATTATTTTTCGCGACCTCAAACCAGCCAACATTATGCTGACGGCCAGTGGACATATCTATCTCATCGACTTTGGCATCGCTCGCCATTTTAAGCCAGGGCAGGCCAAAGATACAGCCGCCCTGGGCTCAATAGGCTATGCGGCCCCCGAACAATACGGGGGGAAAGCGCAAACGACTCCCCTTACCGATCTGTATGGCCTGGGCGCGACCCTCTATGAAATGCTCACAGGGGAGGATCCTTCTGAATCGCCGTTTCATTTTGCGCCCCTGCAAGGTTATCCTCAATTTCCACAACTGGGCACGCTCCTTCAACAACTGACGGAGCTCGCCGCCAGCAAGCGTCCGGCGAGCGCTTTGCTCGTGAGGCAGCAATTGCAGGAAATTGCTCTCCAATATCGCCAGGCTGCACACACCAACTCTCTTGTCTCCCCTTCTGGAA
Organism: uncultured Rhodospirillales bacterium; assembly: GCA_964631425.1. Taxonomy (GTDB): domain Bacteria; phylum Pseudomonadota; class Alphaproteobacteria; order BOG-932; family Roseiterribacteraceae; genus BOG-932. Next base: position 5,419 of record CAZVYC010000221.1, on the reverse strand, counting down.
CGTTCTCTCCGGTCAACACCGCCACGGGTGGGAACATTACGCCTTCTTCAGGCTCTCAACAACCAGCGCCAGCCCCTCGCAAAAATCCGCCACAGCCCCAACAGAATACCCTCTTTATTTATCAGGGCCATCGCAGCCGCGTGAGCGCTGTGGCCTGGTCTCCTGATGGGAAGTACCTCGCCTCGGCCAGTTATGACAAAGTGGTACGCATCTGGGATGCGACCAGGGGAACCTCGCTTTTGATCTACAAGGGTCATACCGAGCGGGTGAATGCCCTGGTGTGGTCGCCCGATGGCCAGTACCTGGCTTCAGCGAGTAACGACGCTACCGTGCAGATCTGGGAAGCCGCGACCGGCAACCTCCTCTCCGCCTATCGCGGCCATGCTAGCCAGGTCACAGCGGTCTCCTGGTCGCCCGATGGCCGGTATCTGGCTTCAGGCGATGAAAGGAAAACGGTGCAGATCTGGCAGCCCATGGCCACCAACCCTCTTTCGACGCACACCAGGCACACCGAGCGGATCAACGTGCTGAGTTGGTCGCCCGACGGCAAACGGCTTGCTTCGGCCAGCGATGACCGGACCATCCAGGTCTGGGACCCGCTGAAGGAACATCGGAGTGGCTTTTTCTCTCAACTGCTGAGCTATTCGCGTCAGGCTCTAGTCTACACCGGACACCGAGAGCGAGTCACAGCGCTGAGCTGGTCGCCCAATGGCAAACAGATCGTCTCCGGCGGCTCCGACAAAACCATGCAGGTGTGGGATACCCTTACGGGCCGGCGCAGTTTTCTCTACACGAATCGCTCAGCCGGGATACACGCGGTCTCCTGGTCTTCCGATCAGCACTTGATCGCCTGTGGCAGCAACGATAAAACTGTCCAGGTGTGGGACGTAACAGCCAGGAAGCCCATTGCCACCTATCAGGGGCACACGCATTACGTCACTTCTGTCGCCTGGTCGCCCGATGGCAGCCATCTCGCCTCCGGGAGTGTCGATCGGAGTGTGCAGGTCTGGCGACCATAGGAGCAAGAGTATCACGATCTACAAAGAAATGCCCGTAGGCGCAGATGATGGTCTGCACATGCTCAGCGTTGGTGGTCTCTCCAGGCAAGCGGAGGGAGAGAACCGCACTGGTGGGTTCCAGTTAGCCGTCTTTTTTCTCAAGCTTAGACAGCTACTCCTCTCTGCAAAACCATGGTATTATGAAACTGCAAAACCATCAGTTAAATAATAATCAGGAACGCACAACCTCGCTGACACGAGCCTCCCGCGAGCAGTGCTTGCGACCTTAAGCAACGCCAGTTCGGAGCGCTTTCAGAAGATTATGCAAGCCTCATAATGCACGAGATGAGCGCAATAAAACGGGGAAGACCATGAGCGATCGCTCACACGATTTGCAATTTTTCGGATAGGTGTGGTACGGTGTGCTCAGATCCGAAGGATGGAGCCACCTTTCTTCAGGAAATCCTACGCAGATAGGAAGCGGAAGCGATGACACCATCAGATCCAGACTACGCAGGGCGCGTGCGAACCAGCTTTGGCCGCCAACAAGCCATGGCGCTATTAGGCACCCAGATGACCGAGGTGGAACCCGGTATGACAGAGATCGTGCTCCCTTTCCGGGAAGAGTTGACGCAACAGCATGGCTTTGTCCATGCAGGCATCATCACCGCCATTGCTGATTCTGCCTGCGGGTATGCTGCGCTGAGTCTCATGCCGCCAGGCACGGGAGTCCTGACCATCGAATTCAAAGTAAATCTGCTCAATCCGGCAGCGGGCGAGCGCTTCGTGGCGAGGGGACATGTAGTGAAACCGGGACGCACTATCATGGTCTGTACAGGCGAGGTCGTAGCCGAGCGCGCGGACGGCACCCGGCAGACTGTTGCTCTGATGCAGACGACGATGATGGTGGTGCGCGACCGCACCGCCATCTCAGATTAGGAACGGCCATCACAACAGGCAACGGGAGGTTCGTATGACACGTGATCCGAGGCACCGCAGCCGTATTCTCCTCGAAGGGCGTGACCGAGCTGGTGCGCGAGCCATGCTCAAAGGCATTGGTCTGACTGATTCTGACCTGGCCCGCCCGATCATCGGCGTGGCCAACACCTGGACTGAAACGATGCCCTGTAACTACCACCTGCGCCGCCTGGCCGCCCGCGTAAAAGAGGGCATCCGCGAGGCTGGTGGCACGCCCATGGAGTTCAATACCATCGCCATTAGCGATGGGGTGACAATGGGGACCGAAGGGATGAAAGCCTCCCTGGTCAGCCGCGAGATCATCGCCGATTCCATTGAACTGGTTGGCCGCGGGTACCTGTTTGATGCTGTGATTGCGCTGGTGGGCTGCGACAAAACCATCCCTGCTGCCGCCATGGCGCTCATCCGGTTAGATGTGCCCGGCGTCGTGCTGTACGGCGGCTCCATCGCCCCCGGTCGTTTCAAGGGAAAGGATGTCACAATTGGCGATGTCTACGAAGCCATCGGAGCTCATGCCGCGGGAAAGATGAGTGATGCTGACCTGGGAGCATTAGAAAATGCGGCCTGTCCTGGAGCAGGAGCATGTGGCGGCCAGTTCACGGCGAATACCATGGCGATGGCCCTGGAGTTTCTCGGCCTCTCCCCCATGGGCACGGCGAGCGTCCCGGCAACCGATCCACGCAAAGATGAGGTGGCCAGGAGCTGTGGTCGGCTCATCATGGATCTCCTGCAGCGTGGCGTGACGCCGCGCGGGCTTCTGACGCGCCAGGCGTTTGAGAATGCCATCGCGAGCGTCGCGGCGTCGGGCGGCTCGACCAACGCCGTGCTCCACCTCCTGGCCCTGGCTCGCGAAGCAGACATTCCTCTGTCTATCGACGACTTTGATACGATCAGCCGACGAACGCCAATGCTCGCCGACCTCAAACCTGGCGGGCGCTTCGTTGCCGTTGATCTGGATCGCGCGGGAGGCATCCCTCTGCTGGCTCAGCGGCTGATCTCCGCCGGTCTGATCGATGAGAAACAATTGACGCCAGGCGGGCGAACGCTCGGCGAAGAGGCCAGCCTGGCCAGAGAAACACCGGGGCAGGAGGTCGTACGTCCGCTCTCCGCTCCCCTCAAACCTCATGGCGGTCTGCTCATCCTCAAGGGGAATCTCGCGCCAGAGGGATGCGTGGTCAAGGTCGCCGGGCATGAGCGGCTCTTCCACCAGGGACCGGCGCGCGTCTTTGAACGAGAGGAGGAGGCCATGAGCGCGGCCACACGCGGGGAGATTAATCCGGGGGATGTTGTAGTCATTCGGTATGAGGGTCCGCGCGGGGGACCGGGCATGCGCGAGATGCTGGGGGTCACGGGAGCGCTGGTGGGCGCGGGACTGGGAGAGAGCGTGGCGCTACTCACCGACGGCCGCTTCAGCGGCGCGACGCGCGGGTTGATGATCGGCCATATTGCTCCCGAAGCCGCGCTGGGCGGCCCGCTGGCCGCGCTCCGCGAAGGGGATCGCGTGACGATCGACCTGCAAGCGCGCCGCCTTGAGGTCGATCTTTCCGAGGCAGAGATCGCTGCCCGCCTGGCGGAGTGGACAGCACCGCCTGCGCGTTATCTGAACGGCGTCTTTGCCAAATATGCAGCCCTGGTGTCATCAGCCTCCGAGGGCGCGATCACCCGCCCGCGCTGGTGATTGCACCAGCGCTGCCACCAGGAATCGCGTGCTTTCTCAGGCCAATTTCCTTACCCAGGTCCTTTACGGCTTCCTCTGCCTACGCCTTTGCGGCACGTGTTGCACGAGACCCCGGCGGACCTGGGCCTTTGGCCGCAGGTAGGGAAGCACCAGATACACGCACAGCAGAACAATCGCTACAATAATGAGCAGGCGAATAAGCACATCAAGATTTTCTGCGAGCTCCATGCCAACCAGGATACCTATCAGAAAGCAGGTGGCCCCAAAGGCCATCTGACGCTTTGTCATCAAAAATCCTCCTCTCTGTTCTCGTGTTGGTTGACCAGGCAGCGGATATACCGGCAACGCCTCCAGCATAGCTTATTTTTGCGAGGAAAACAAGCGTTCTAAAAACAAACATCTGGCTCGTGTTTCATCTCCCCGGAGGATAGGGAAGGTGATAGAATGGAGGATCAGATAGCCTTCACCATTGCCAAAGGAGACCTGCATGCTGAATACCCCCGAAGCCAGAGCAACCAGGAAATTCTGGAAGTCTTCCAGCTATTGCTGACTCGGGCCAGCGCATAAAAAGATCAGGAAGTGCCACATGACCAGTCTGCGTGCAGCGCTTGTCACCCCATTGAGTGGTCCGCTGGCCCCGTTTGGGAAAGCCTGTGCTACCAGTCTTTCCCTGTGGGCCAGGCATGCCGCACGCCTACCTCCGCCGTGGACGAGTGTGGAACTCGATGTGCGAGACACAGGCAGCGACGTGCGCGCAAGTATGCAGGCGGCACTCAATGACCATCCTGATCTGCTCTTCGGGCCGTACGGAAGTTATCCGATGCTTGCAGCCGCGCGGAGCTGCGAGCGCGTAATCTGGAATCACAGCGGGGCGACCTCGCTACTTTCTCGCCCGGCATTTCCCCAGGTGATAAATGTGCTCTCGCCTGCTTCCACCTATTTTACAGGAGTCCTTGAGGCGGCACGTGCATCTGATCCAGATGCGCGTACCGTCTCTCTCTTCCATACGACCAGTGGTTTTGGTCGAGATGTGGCAACGGGTGCTGCAAGAGCCGCGGTCAGCCTCAAATTTGGGGTAACATCGGTGGCTTTCGAGCCAGGTCGTGCAGCCGAGGCCGCATCTCTCGTCCCACGCGCAGATATTTTGCTCGTCGTAGGAAGCTTTGCTGATGAACGCGCCGTGGCTCCCAGCTTGCTGGAGCGGACCTGGCGGGCGGCGGCATTTGTTGGCGCAGGGGTTGAAGAGGTGCTTGCTCCGCTGGGAAACCGGCGTGAAGGATTGCTCGGACCCGCGCAATGGATCGCGTCGGCGGCTCCCGAGCCGGATGAAGGACCCGACGCCGATTGGTTCGTGACAAGGTATAGGGCTCTTGCCGGAAGCGAGCCTCCGTATCCCGCGGCGCAAGCCTTCGCGGCCGGGCTTTTGTGCGCGCGCTGCTTGCGGGACAGTGGCCGCTGCGCGGATACAGCCCAACTCGCTGCCGCCTCCCAACTCGTCTGTACGACGCTCTACGGCGCTTTCCGCATCGATCCCCTGAGTGGCCTTCAGTCCGGGCACCAGATCCTTATCGTGCAGTGGCAGCAAGGAAAACGCCGTGTCGTCTGGCCTCCAGAGCAAGCGGAACGCCCTTTGCTCTTCCCTCTCAGCAGATAAACTCTTTCTGAGCACTGTTCTCTGCAAAACTATGGTATCATGGATCTGCAAAACCATTTAGGAACACTGACATAACCAGGAATGAGGAGCAAAGATGGATCAGAACGAAAA
>CAZVYC010000220.1:0-8545 GCA_964631425.1 uncultured Rhodospirillales bacterium | reverse complement strand
CCGATGACGTTGCCGACGCCCTGGAAGAGGTACCAGTCGCAGACATTCATGACCTGATCCATACGCGCCGCAGCTTTGGCATCGGTCGGCGTGAGGGACGGGCTGGGAAGCACCCGGTCAAGATAGCGCAGGATGGCCTGGGTCTCGTAGAGCATGAAGCCATCATGGTCGAGCACGGGCACGCGGCCGAACGGGTGACGGGCCAGATGCTCGGGCGAACGGAATGTGCCGGGGGCTACCGGCGACAGGCGATAGGGTGCGCCCTTTTCTTCCAATGTGGCCAATACGGAGCGCCCAAACGGGCTGCCGGGAAGGGTGTGGACAATAAATTCGGACATTGCGGGTCTTCTCCCTCAAAGATGGTTGTCGGCGTAATTTGCGAATTCGGCGATGAAAGTCGGCCAGCCGCCGTCAAGGGTCTTGGCGTGACGCGCCGCATCGGCGCCGAAGCGCTCCAGATCACGATGCTCCAGGGTGACCAAGGTACCGCCGCCGTCGCCTGGGGCAAAGGTCAGCTCCACCTCGGTCAGCAAGTCTGAATCATACACCCACTGGGCGTTGATCTGCCAGCCGAGCAGCAGCCGCGACGGCGGCTCCCACGCCAGCACCTTGCCCCATTGAGTTTCGTTACCCTCCGCGTCGCGCTCGTACCATCTTCCGTCGGTCCGGGGCTCGATGACGATGGCGACGTGGGGCGCCTTGCCGATCGTCTTGCCCTTGGGCCACCAGTGCTCCATGTGGGCGGCGAAAAGATCGAAAGTGCGGGCGGGCGGCGTCTTGACCAGCGTTCGGTGCACGATCGGCGCTATGCTCATTCCGGCGTCTCCTCGTTGGCCTGTTCGTCTGCGAAATTCTTGAAGGCATCGAGTGCCGAGGCCCAATGGCTGTCCAGCCAGTCGCGCATGGCGGCGATGCCGCGCGGATCCAGGCGATAGATGCGGCGCGTTCCCTCTGGGCTCTCGCTCACCAGCCCGGCCTCCTTGAGCACGCGCAGATGCTGCGATACCGCGGGACGGCTGACGGGCAATCCGCGCGCCAGTTCTCCAACCGCCGACGGTCGCGCCGCCACGCGCTCGAAAACCTCTCGCCGGGTCGGATCGCCCAATGCGGCGAGGCTGTGGAGGGCATTGTAAGGGTTAGGCATGGCTTACCGTAAGCCATTGCTTACAATTTGGTCAAGGAGATTGGTGAGGCGAGGAGACCCGCCGTTGCAGTGCTGGCAAGCGGGCGGGAAAATGGCTATGCCTTCCTTCGCAAATCCGCTGGCAGACAGATCATTGGGAAGAGGGGATTTCATGAGCACGCGGCACCTTGTCGATCCAGAGCTGTTGCCGGGGCTGGAGATGATGCCGGCCTTCAACCTCACGGTCGAGGCGCTGCCGCAGATGCGGGCGACAATGGAGGAGATGCGACGGCTGCAGTTTGCGGCGCTGCCGCCTTCCAGCGTCAGGGTCGCGGAAAGAGTGATCCCCGGCCCCGCGGGCTCGCCCGATGTTCGCGTTTTGATCTACACGCCGCCGGGTTTGCCAGGGCCCAAGGCCGCCTATCTCCATATCCATGGCGGCGGGTATGTCATGGGGACTGCAGACATGTCCGACCCGCAGAACAAGGCGCTGGCGGAGGACGTGGGCTGCGTCGTCGTCTCGGTCGATTACCGGCTGGCGCCGGAGACACCACACCCGGGCCCGCTCGAGGATTGCTATGCAGCGCTCAAGTGGCTGTATGCCAACGCCGTCGAGCTGGATGTCGATCCTGGTCGGATCGCGGTCGGCGGCGAAAGCGCGGGCGGGGGGCTGGCCGCTGCCTTGGCCCTGCTGGCGCGCGACCGCGGCGAGGTACCAATCGTCTTTCAGCGCCTGATCTACCCGATGATCGACGATCGCACCGTGACCATAAGCACACGCCATCCCTTCACCGGCGAGTTCGTGTGGACCGCCGCAGCCAACCGCTTCGGCTGGGAGAGCCTGCTGGGGCAGGAGCCGGGCGCCGTCGATGTCTCGCCCTATGCCGCGGCTGCCAGGGCCGAACGGCTGGAAGACTTGCCGCCCACCTTCATCAGCACCGGCGCCCTCGACATCTTCCTTGACGAGGATGTCGATTACGCGCAGCGCCTGCTGCGCGCCGGCGTCCCAACGGAGCTGCACGTCTATCCCGGCGCCTACCACGGCTTCAATGTCGTGCCGACGGCCGACGTGACCAGACGCTTCGCTCGCGATGCGCAGGAGGCGCTGAAACGCGCGCTCAGGTGATTGCGAAAGGGTGAATCCTGGTTAAGGCTGGCGCTTGAGCGACAGGGGCAAGTTGATCGTCACGGTCGTGCCGGCGTCCGGCACGCTGCCGATCTTGAACGTGCCGCCCAGCTTCTCCACCAGCTGCCGGCTGAGCGGCAGCCCGAGCCCGGTGCCTTCGCGCGCCACCATCGGGCTGCCCACCTGCACGAAGGGCAGCAATGCCCGTTCCAGGTCATCGGGCGACATGCCGACGCCGTTGTCGCTGATCTCGAAGAAGGCGTCATCGCCGCGCACGCCCGCAGTCAGCCGGACCGCGCCGCCCGGCTCTGTGAACTTGATCGCGTTCGACAGCATGTTGATGAGTACCTGTTTCAAACGGACCTCGTCGGTGCGCAGCACCTTCTCGGCGGGCGGCTCGGACTCGACGCTGACCTCCAGCGTCAACTGTCGTACGTGGGCCCGCTGCCGGACCAGCCGCGCGGCGAACTGGGTGATATAAGGCAAATCGACCGCGGCCACCTGCACGTCTAGCGTGCCCGCTTCGATGCGGGCCACGTCCAGCACCTCGTTCACGATGTTGAGCAGGTGGCTGGCCGACGATTGGATATCGAGCACATATTCCTGGTACCTGGGGTTGCCGACGGAGCCGAAGGTCTCGGTGCTGATGACGTCGGAAAACCCGATGATGGCGTTGAGCGGGGTCCTCAACTCATGGCTCATATGGGCGAGGAATTCCGACTTGGCGCGGCCTTCACGCTGCAGCGCCGCGTGTGCCTCGGCCAGGTTGTCCGCGAGGACCGACTTCTCGTGGTGCAGGATCATGCTGCGCACCGACGAGCGATAGAACTCGCGGATGATGATTATGTAATTCGCAATCAAGACCACTTCGACAAAGGCGATCGAATAGCCAAGGGCATGGCCGTGGACAAGGCCGACTATCGCGAAGATCAGCATCGCCGGCAGGATGAAGGCAAGGGCGGCCGGCGGGTGCGCGGGATAGGAGCATGCGGCGCCGGCACCCTGCGCATCGGTCGACAGCACGGCCACGGTGACCACAAGCGGGTCGTTGGACAGGAATATCAGGGACGCCGTCGCGCCCCACCACAGACCGAAAGGAAGGAAGTTGAGTGTGAAGCGCCGAATCCAGGAGGTCGTCGGCCGCGCGTGCGGGTGGCGCTGATAGATCACCCAGTCGATCGTCCGATAGAGGCAGATCATGAGCGCGACGCCGGTCCAGGCCATCGGCAGCCAGCTGCCCATCACGGTGGACAGCACGCCGCCATTGACTATGGAGGTCACAATGGAGGTGCCGATGCGAAAGGAACGCGGGTAGAGCGACGCGGCGATCTCTTCCCGCACTGTCTCCGGGACGCTGGCCGCACCCAAACCGGCTCGCAGCCAGCTGATCATCCCCGGCAACGAATAAGCTCCCTCGAAAAGAATCGGTCCTTGACACTAGCGGCCGTGTTCATATGAATTTCCTTACAGTGCTAGCGCCTGAAGGCCAATCCCGAAGAAGCCGGCGCATAGGCAATGACCCACCTGAGGAACGAGATGGACGAAGCCGATACTGAGGTGACGCGGCGGACGCTGTTTCTGGCCGGAGGCTTGGGTGCTCTGGCGCTTGCGGCGGCGGGGACGTCTTCGGCGGTCGAACTCAGCGCGACCGATAAGGCCAACCTCCAGCTGGTCAAGGATTTCTGCAAGGCCTGGAACGAGGATCCGCCCGACCCGGAGAAGATGGCGAGCCAGTTCCTGGCTGAGGATTGCGTCGTCCGCTTTGGCGAAACCATCGCGCCGGTTTCGGGCCAGACAGGGGCAGTCGAGCTATTCCAGTCGTTCCTCAACAACGGCGAGCGCTACGACCTCAAGATCATCGATACGTTCGCGCGCGGGCCGATCGTCGTGAATTCGCGAGTCGACAGCACCATCAAGAATGACCGTGTGACCAATCCCACCAAAGTCGTCGGCGTGTTCGTGGTGCGCGACGGCAAGATCAAGGAATGGAGCGACTACGTCTGACCGGCGCCTGCCGGTCCGACCGCAGTCGCCGTTTGCCATGGCGCCGCATCTCATGCAGGCCCTGATCGACAAGGACGCGATCCGCGACCTGGTTCTGTCCTATTCCCGCGCAGTCGACCGCCAGGATTTCAGCCTGCTTCGCACCCTCTATACTGCCGACGCTATGGAAGATGATCATGCCGGCCTCTTTAGCGGGCGGGCGGCGGCTTATATCGATTGGCTCGAAGCCGTCATGCCGCGGCTGGGCATCACCACGCATGCCGTGCAGAACCACCTGATCGCGCTTGACGGCGCGAATAACGCTCAGGGCGAGGTTTATTGCCTGGCGTATCATCGGATGCCAGCCGAGGGCGGTGGATGGCAGGACCTGATCCACGGCAACCGCTATTTCGACCATTACCGGAAAGTAGACGGAGTCTGGCGTTTCGCCCGCAGGTCCGTGACGGTCGACTGGAAGCGCACCGCGCCATCCACCTGGGATCCCCTGGCGCTCAGCTCGGCCGCCTTCGGGACCCATGATTCGACGGATCCTTCCTATCGAGCGCTGGAGCACGCCGCTTTTGGCCGCCGGCAGCGTTGAATCCGGCTAAACTGGAAGACCCGCCGGCCAGAAACTTCTGTCCGCCTCGGGGCCGCGGCAGTAGCATTTCGCGTGAAGAGGTGGGGTTTGAGCGAAGCAGGTCCGGTGGCCAAGGCGCGAGGATTGTCGGGACTGCGACGGGAAGTGACCGTCGCCACGGTTGCGATCGGCTTGGTCATCCTTCTCGCGGTCTACTTCGTTCAATTCACCTTAAGGAACCAGACGATCGACCGCTACGATCGTACCCTCAAGACGGTCAGCAAGGTTACGGCCGAACGGACGTCGCAGACGCTGTCGGCCGCCGATATTCTGATACGGTCGATCCAGAACCTAGCGATGACGCCGTCGCTGCCCGACAGCCAGGCCTTGCGGGATCGGGTGACGACGCGGGCCTTTCATGACGCGCTGGTCCAGCAACGCACGCTCCTGCCGCAGATCGATGGCGTGGCCGTGTTCGACTCCGACGGGCAGATGCTCGCCAGCAGCCGGCAATTCCCGGCGCCGTCAATAAACGCGGCCAGGGCCAGTATTTTCCAGACGCTCAAGGAGGAGCCCCAGCGTGGCATCGCCATTGCCGATCCGATTCTGACCAGCCTCAACGACCAATGGATGCTTTATCTGGCGCGGTCGCTGGTGGACGGCAGCGGGCGCTTCGCCGGCATTGTGCTGGTGTCGATCACGATCAATTACTTTGAGGGGTATTTCTCGACCATCGATGTGGGGCCTGATTCATCGATCACGCTGACCAATCAGGATCGGCGGCTGGTCGCGCGCTGGCCCAAGGACGAGGACGCGCTGGGCAAAGTGCTTCCCGGCGCGCTCGGCAACGTTGCTCGACCGGCGGCCGGCGACTCGGCGATGAATGTCCTGATCGGCGTTGACGGTCAGGTGCGGAGGATCGCGATCACGCGTCTGCAAGTCCAGGATATCGTGATGTATCTCGCGGTCAGCCAGACGCAGGCCGCGATGCTGCAGCCATGGCGCAACACGCTGTTCTGGATCTTGATTTTCGCGCTCACCAGTTTGGTTGTGCTTGCTGTGCTCAGGGGTTTCGTCCTGCGCGCGGTTCGTGACGAGGAGCGATGGACCGCCGCCCTTGTGGAACGTGAGACGCAGATGTCGCGTCAGGCCGCCGAGCTGGCGATGCAGGCTGCGGAACTCGCGGCTGCCAAAGATCAGGCGGAAAGCGCCAACCGGGCCCGCGGCGAATTTCTCGCCAATATGAGCCATGAATTACGTACGCCGCTGAACGCGGTCCTGGGCTTTTCCGAAATTCTCGAAAGGGAGCTGTTCGGCCCGCTGGGCGACGCGCGCTACCAGGAATTCGTGCACGACATTCATAATAGCGGACGGCATCTCCTCGAAATCATCGGCAATATTCTCGATCTGACCAAGATCGACGCCGGACGGCTCGAGCTCGACGAGGACGAGGTCGATATCGTCGATCTCATGCAGGCGTGTGGCCGCCTGATGGCCGACGCCGCCCGGGCGGCCGGGGTGGAGCTGCATGTCCAGCTTCCGCAAGAGCGGATTCTGCTGCGCGCCGACGCGACGCGGCTGAGGCAGATCATGCTCAATCTTCTATCGAACGCGGTGAAGTTTACGCCTGAGGGTAGGGAGGTCGTGCTATCCGGTGAGACGGCCGAGGATGCCTTCATCCTGGTAATCGCGGACACCGGTATCGGCATGACCGCGGAGGAGGCAGTGCAGGCGATGCAGCCGTTCCGGCAGATCGATAGCTCTCTGTCCCGCCGCTATCAGGGGACCGGGCTCGGGTTGCCGCTGACCAAATCGCTGGTCGAGCTGCATGGCGGCACGCTCGTGCTCGAGAGCGTGGTCGGCAAGGGAACGACCGTAACCGTGCGCCTTCCGAGATGGCGTGTCCTCGGTGTGCGCGCCGCGCGGGGCGCGGTGGCCAGCACGTCACCTGCGCCGGGCTGACCTCGCCCGTTGTCAATCGTTAGCTAGCTATTTATTTATACGGCCACCCAACCGCCCGTTATCGAGAGACTCCATGCGTCTGCTATTCGGATCCGCTGCTCTGGCTCTGGCCGGGATTGCTGGTTGTACCGTAGGGCCGGATTTCACGCCGCCCACCGCGGATGCGCCGGCGGACTGGAGCGCGGCCGAAAAAGCTGGACCGGCAGCGAAAATCGTCGCCAACACCGAGCCGCCGGCCGCGTGGTGGAACGCCTTCGACGATCCCGAGCTGACCTCGCTGATCGAGCGGGCGCGCGACGCCAATCCCAACCTCCAGCTCGCTGAACTGCGCATCGCCGAAGCACGCGCCCAGATCAAGGTTGCGGACTCGCGGAACCTGCCGTCGCTCTCGCTCGACAACTCCTATGCCCGTACGAAGCTGTCGCCGAACGGCGCGCTCAGCCTGTTCGGCGGGGGAACGGCGGGACAAACCGCTGCGCAGGTCGGCGCCGCCGGCATTCCGTCCTCGGTCGTCCCGTTCACCCTGCCGCCGTTCGACCTGTTCCAGACGGGGTTCGACGCGAGCTGGGAGCTTGATCTGTTCGGCCGCATCCGCCGCTCGGTCGAATCGGCGGAAGCGCAGGCCCAGGGGGTAATCGAGGATCGCAACGACGCGCTGATCTCGGTCTATGCCGAGGTCGCTCGCACCTATGTCCAGTTGCGCGGCGTCCAGAGGCTGATCGCGATCACCCAGGATAACCTGAAGGCCCAGCAGGACTCCTACAACCTGACGCACGCGCAGGCCGTGGGCGGCGAAACCAGCAACCTGGACGTCGAAAGCGCCTCGGCGGAGGTTGCCACCACCGAAGCCGAGCTGCCCCAGCTTCAGGATCAGAAGACGCATGCCGTCAATGCGCTGAGTCTCCTGGTCGGACTGGAACCCGGTGCGCTCGAGCAGGAGCTTGATACCGCCAAGCCGCTGCCGCCCAATCCGCCGCAGGTGCCGATCGGGCTGCCCTCCGATCTCGCGCGGCGCCGTCCGGATATCCGCCGCGCCGAGGCCGAGCTTCATGCCGCCACGGCGGAAATCGGAGTCGCCACGGCGGATCTCTATCCGCGCCTTTCGCTCAGCGGTTCTTTCGGCCTGCAGGCAATCCGCTTCAGCAAGCTCGGCGACTGGGCCAGCAAGTTCTACAATTTCGGACCGTCGCTCTCGATCCCGGTCTTCAACGGGACGACCTACGCCAACATCTCGGTCGAGGAGACGCGCCAGAAAGAGGCAGTCCTGTCCTATCGGACGACCGTGCTGGATGCGCTTCATGACGTCGAGAATGCAGCCTCTTCCTATGGTGCCGAGCAACTTCGCGTGCGGGCGCTCGAGCGGGCGGCGACAGCCAACAGCCATGCGCTGGCGCTGGCGCAGCAGCGTTATCAGGCAGGCCTGTCGAGCTTCCTCGACGTGCTCGACGCCGAGCGCCGGCTTTATGCGTCGGAGACCGCAGTGGAGCAGAGCGAAATTGCCATCTCGACCAACCTGATCGCGATCTACAAGGCGCTGGGGGGCGGCTGGGAGTTGGGCGCAGGGCCTGCCTCGGTATCGCCGCCGCAGGCCGAGCCCGCGGCGGTGAAATAGCCCGAAGCGCTGACCCCTTACGAGGTCGGCCCGCCGTAGACGATCTGCACGCGCCGGTTCTGCGGCTCGCGCACGCCGTCGGCCGTGGGCACCAGCAGGTCGTGCTTGCCCTTGGCCACGATCTCGATCTCCGAGGACGGGACACCCTGCTTCTCCAGC